>NZ_LOVM01000021.1:0-92622 GCF_001523445.1 Burkholderia sp. ABCPW 11
CCAGTCAGCGTTCCGACCGCACCCGTCGCCGTGTTCGCTACCGTGCCGACAACACCACCGAGGCCGCCAGTCCCGCCACCGATACCACCCAGTGCACCGGTTACCGTACCGACCACACCACCAAGCCCGCCAGTCGGATTGCCGACACCACCCAACGCCCCCGTCACCGTACCGACTGCACCGCTTGCCGCATTGCCCACCGTTCCAACGACGCCACCGAGACCACCAGTCCCGCCACCCCCGATGCCGCCCAGCGCACCCGTCACCGTTCCAACCACACCACCGAGACCACCGGTCCCGCCGCCACCGCCGACACCACCCAAAGCCCCCGTCACCGTACCGGCCACGCCTGCGACCGGCTCGAGTAATCCGCTACCGATATCGATGGTCGCGCTTCCCGTCCCCGTCCCTGCCAGCCCGATCGAGATACCGCCTGCATTCGGGCTGCCGACCGTCACCGCCCCGTTCCCCCATCCCGTCACGGTGCCGACGAGTTCCCCGGGCGCGGGGGATCCGCCTGCGACGATGAGGCCGTCGGATTTGCTGACACTTCCCTGCGGGGAAGCCAGCACCCCCGCCTGAGACGCCGTGGCGGCCAGGCTGAACAAAACCCCGACCGACAAGGCGATGCCTGTCAATTTCGCGTTCATTTTCGTTTTCATGAATAACCTCATTTCGATTGGACAACCGCGGAGCAACTCGAGCGATGACGCTTGGACCCCATCGCCCGAAGGCGGCGCGAATCGTTCGCGGATTGCCCGATACGGTAAAGCGTTGAAACAGGTTTAAACAGGCCGATGCAACGGGACACCAGACATCAAGCGACGCACTTCATGAAAATTGATTCGCATCACGAAACTTATGCAATGCGAATCCGAAAAACGACCATCATCCAACCCTCGATCGACGATTGACCGCTCACGACGATACCTTCCGTCGCGAGCGGCCCCCGCCTCCCTTTAGAACTTCCACAACAGATTGCCGTACAGCGCGTGGTCGCTGATGCTGCCGCCGATCTGGCCGCTGTAGGACAACCCGAGCGACAGGTTCTTCGTGACGGCCGCGTCGACACCGACCTCGAGCACCGCGGCGTCACGCGCGACCGGCACACCGACCACGCTGAACGGCGAACCGCCGCTCGCGAACGACAGCTTCGACGCCGGCTGCGTATTGCCGAACGCGTGCCGCCAGCCGACCGTGCCGAACGCCGTGACCTTGCCCTTCGTCGTGACCGCGACGTCGGTCGAGGCCCGCACGCCGAGGGTCGAGAAGCCGAGGCCGGTCGTGTCGGAATCGCCCTGCAAGGCAGCCGCGCCACCGTTCTCCTTGAAGCCGCCGGTGTGCAGGCTCGCGAACGCGAGCCCGACGAACGGCTCGAGCGCGACGTTGCGAATGGCCGTCGAGTAGCCGATCTCCGTGAACACCTGCGTCGCGTTCGCGTCGTAGCTCGCGGTGTCGTGATCGGAGAAGCTGCCGAACGACGGATTGCGCTCGCTATGCACGCGGTACCACGACTGCGACACGCCACCGCGCACGTTCCACGCGTTGTATCGGCCGCTGGCGTACAGCGCGATCGTCTCGCCGTTGACCTTCGCCGACTCGTTCTGGTCGGTATTGAGCTGGCTGCGCGATGCGCCGCCCGCGATACCGACGCGCCAGTGGCTGCTGACTTCCACATCCGTGCCGACGACGAAGCCGTACAGGTTGCGATCGATCGAAGCGACGCCGTCGCCGTCGAACCGGCTATGCGAACCGTACAGCCGGCCCCACACCGCGGGCTTGAACGACTTGGCCGGCGTGCAGCCGTTCTCCGCGGCCATGCGCCGGTCGAGCGCGGCCGAGTGATCGTCCGCCGACACCGGCGCCTCGCATCCGCAGAGCGCCCCGCCCGGCTGCGAACCGAGCCGCGCACGATCGAGCACCGCGTCGCGCACGTAGCGGCTATCCGACAGCAGCACGCTGCGCGTGCTCGGATACAGGTCGCCGGCCAGTTGCGTGAACGCACGGTTGGCGGTCGGCGCATCCGTCGTCAGCACCGTATCGAACAGCGGGTTGCCGGCGCCGAGCGTGCCGACCGCACCCGCCACCGCTTGCCCGTCGGGCGTTGTCGCAACCGACGAGAACGGCGTGCCGTTCGGCGCCAGCGACATCAGCACCTGCGCCGGGTTGTACGTGAGCGTCGGCGTGAGGAACGCATACGTCGAGTTCACCGCGCTGAACTGCCCTTGCACGCCCGCGCCGGCATTCACGATCGTGTAGAGCTTGCCCGGCTGGTATTGGCCGGTCGCTGCGACGACCTGCACCGACCCGCCGTTGAGCGTGGCGGAGCCGGTCACGTCGAGGCCGCCGCTCTGTTGCGGCGTGGCGCCGACCTGCAGCGTCGAGCCCGGCTGGAAGGTCGCGTTGCCCGCGACCTTCAGCGGCTGCCCGAGCTGGAGGACCGATGCGGTACCGCCGCCCGACACGACCAGGCCGCCGATCGTGCCCGTCCCGGTGACGGTCGCGCCGTTGCCGACGGTCACCGGCGAGTTGGCCAGCGAACCGGTGACCGCGAGCGTGCCGCCCGCCACGGTGGTCGGCCCGGACAGCGTGTTGGTCCCGCTCAGCACCTGCGCACCCGTGCCGGCCAGCGTCAGCGGGCCGGTACCCGACAGCGTGCCCGCGAACGAGCTGGTGCCGGCGGTATTGACCGTCAGCGGCGTCGCGCCGAGGTTCACGTTCGAACCCGTCGTGCCGGACAGCGTGCCGATCGACTGCGGTGCGGCCGAACCCGTGAGGTCCAGCGTCGCGCCGCTGCCGGCGAGAGTCACCGGGCTCGTCGGCGCAAGGCTGCCTGCGCCGGCAAGCGCGAGCATGCTGCCGCTGCCGATCGTCGTGCCGCCGGTGTACGTGTTGGCGCCGGTCAGCGTCTGCGTGCCGCCGCCCTGCACCGCGAAGCCGCCGGTACCCGCGATCGTGCCGCCGAACGAACCGCCCGTCGGGCCGGCCACGGTCAGCGTGTTGCCGCCGAGATTCACGGTCGAACCCGCCGCGCCCGACAGCGCGCTGGCCGTCTGCGGTGTCGTCGTGCCGCTGACGTCGAGCGTCGCGCCGTTGCCGGCCAGCGTCAGTGCGCTGCCGGCCGACAGGCCGCCGTTGCCGCCGTTGCCGCCGACCGCCAGCGTGCTGCCGCTGCCGATCGTCGTGCCGCCCGTGTACGAGTTCGCGCCGCTCAGCGTCGTCGTCGACGGGCCGCTCACCGCCAGATTGCCGCCGCCCGAGATCGGGCCGCTCAGGCCGAGGTTGTTGGCGCCGCCCACCGTCAGCGTCGAACCCGTGCCGAGATTCACGGCGTTGCCGAGCGTCGTGCCGGGCACGCTGGTCCCGAGCGTGCCGCCGTTGCCGCCGACACTCAGCGTGCCGCTGCCGAGTGCGGTCGGCGTGCCGGCGACCAGCGTGCCGCCGCCCGTGACGCTGGTGCCGCCGGTGTACGTATTGGCGCCGGAAAGCGTCGTCGTCGCCGGGCCGCTGAGCGCGAGCGTGCCGCTGCCGGAGATCGGGCCGCTCAGACCGAGGCTGTTCGCACCGCCCACCGTCAGCGTCGAGCCCGTACCGAGGTTCACCGCGTTGGTCAGCGTCGTACCCGGCGTGCCCGCGGCCAGCGTGCCGCCTGCGCCGCCGGTGTTCAGCGCGCCGGTGCCGAGCGCCGTGTTGCTGCCCGCGACCAGCGTGCCGCCGCCCGTCAGGCTCGTACCGCCCGTGTACGTGTTGTTGCCGGTCAGCGTTTCGGTGCCCGGGCCGGCCAGCGTGAGGCTGCCGCCCGTACCGGCGATCGTGCCGCCATACGTGCTGCTGCCTGTACCGCCGAGCGTCAGGTTGTTGCCGCCGAGGTTCACCGTCGAACCCGCGACGCCCGACAGCGCGTTCGTCGTTTGCGGCGTCGTCGCCGCGCTCACGTCGAACGTTGCGCCCGCACCGGCCAGATTGACCGGGCTGCTGCCGGACAGGCTGCCGCCCGCGCCGATCGCCAGCGTGCCGCTGTTGATCGTCGTCGCGCCGGTGTACGTGTTGGTGCCCGTCAGCGTTTCGGTGCCGGTGCCCGACAACGTCAACCCGCCCGTGCCGCCGACCGTCCCGCCGAACGTGCCGCTGCCCGACCCGCCGAGCGTCAACGTATTGCCGCCGAGGTTCACCGCCGAACCCGCTGCGCCGGACAGCGCGCCCGTGGTCTGCGGCGTCGTCGCGGCACTCAGGTCGAGCGTGGCCCCTGTACCCGACAGATCGACCGCACTGCCCGCCGACAGGCTGCCGCCCGCGCCGACTGCGAGCGTGCTGCCGCCGCCGATCGTCGTGTTGCCGGTGTACGTGCCGATGCCGCTGAGGGTCGTCGTCGACGGGCCGCTCACCGCGAGGTTGCCGCTGCCCGAGATCGCACCGCCGAGGCCCAGGTTGTTCGCGCCGCCGACCGTCAGCGTCGAGCCCGAACCCAGGTTGATCGCGTTGGTCAGCGTCGTGCCGGCCGTGCTCGTGCCGAGCGTACCGCCTGCGCCGCTGGTGTTCAGCGCGCCCGTGCCGAGCGCCGAGCCGTTGCCGGCGAGCAGCGTTCCGCCACCGCTCAACGTCGTGCCGCCCGTGTACGTGTTGTTGCCGGTGAGCGTTTCGGTGCCCGTGCCCGACAGCGTGAGGCTGCCACCGGCCCCCGCGATCGTGCCGTCGTACGTGCCGCTGCCCGACCCGCCGAGCGTCAGGCTGTTGCCGCCGAGGTTCACCATCGAACCCGATACGCCCGACAACGCGCCCGTCGACTGCGGCGAGGTGGCCGCGCTCAGATCGAGCGTGGCCCCGGCGCCTGCCAAATCGACCGCACTGCCTGACGACAGGCTGCCGCCCGCGCCGACTGCCAGCGTGCTGCCGTTGCCGATCGTCGTGCCGCCGGTGTACGAGCTGGCGCCGGTGAGCGTCGTCGTCGACGGGCCGCTCACCGCGAGGTTGCCGCTGCCCGAGATCGCACCGCCGAGGCCCAGGTTGTTTGCGCCGCCGACCGTCAGCGTCGAGCCTGCACCGAGGTTCACCGCGTTGCCGAGCGTCGTGCCGGCCACGCTCGTGCCGAGCGTGCCGCCTGCGCCGCTGGTGTTCAGCGCGCCCGTGCCCAGCGCCGAACCGTTGCCCGCGATCAACGTGCCGCCACCGGTCAGGCTCGTGCCGCCCGTGTACGTGTTCGTGCCGTTCAACGTTTCGGTGCCCGTGCCGCCCAGCGTCAGGCTGCCGCCTGCACCGGCAATCGTGCCGTCATACGTGCCGCTGCCCGTGCCGCCGAGCGTCAGGTTGTTGCCGCCGAGATTCACCGTCGAACCGGCCACGCCGGACAGCGTACCCGTCGTCTGCGGCGTGGTCGCGCCGCTCAGGTCGAAGGTTGCGCCCGCACCCGTCAGGCTCACCGGCGTCGTCCCCGACAGGCTGCCGCCCGCGCCGATCGCCAGCGTGCCGCTGTTGATCGTCGTCGCGCCGGTGTACGTGTTGGTGCCGGTCAGCGTTTCCGTGCCGGTGCCCGACATCGTCACGCCGCCCGTGCCGGCGATGTTGCCCGCGTAGGTGCCGCTGGCCGAGCCGCCGAGCGTCAGGTTGTTGTTGCCCAGGTTCACGGTCGAGCCCGCCACACCCGAGATCGCGCCCGTCGATTGCGGCGACGACGCGCCGCTCAGGTCGAGCGTCGCGCCGGACGCCGTCAGGCTGACCGGGCTGCTCGACGAGAGGCTGCCGTTGCCGCTGATCGCGAGCGTGCCGCTGTTGATCGTCGTCGCGCCGGTGTACGTGTTGGTGCCCGTCAGCGTTTCGGTGCCGGTGCCCGACAGCGTCAACCCGCCCGTGCCGCCGATCACACCCGCGTACGTGCCGCTGCCCGAACCGCCGAGCGTGAGCGTATTGCCGCCCAGGTTGACGTTCGTGCCCGTGCTGCCGGACAGCGCGCCGCTCGTCTGCGGCGACGTGGCCGCGCTCAGGTCGAGCGTGGCGCCGGTGCCGGACAGGTCGATCGCGCTGCCCGACGACAGGCTGCCGCCCGCGCCGACCGCGAGCGTGCTGCCGCCGCCGATCGTCGTGCTGCCGGTGTAGGTGTTCGCGCCCGACAGCGTCGTCGTCGACGGACCGTTCACTGCGAGGTTACCGCTGCCCGAGATCGCGCCGCCAAGGCCAAGATCGTTCGTACCCCCGACCGTCAGCGTCGAGCCGCTGCCGAGATTCACCGCGTTGCCGAGCGTCGTGCCCGGCGTGCTCGCGGCCAGCGTGCCGCCTGCGCCGCTCGTATTCAGCGCACCCGTGCCGAGCGCCGAGCCGCTGCCCGCGATCAACGTGCCGCCGCCGCTCAGGGTCGTGCCGCCCGTGTACGTGTTGTTGCCGGTCAGCGTTTCGGTACCCGTGCCCGACAGCGTCAGGCTGCCGCCCGCGCCGGCGATCGTGCCGCCGTACGTGCCGTTGCCCGTGCCGCCGAGCGTCAGGTTGTTACCGCCCAGGTTCACCGTCGAACCGGCCACGCCCGACAGCGTGCCCGTCGTCTGCGGCGTGGTCGCGCCGCTGACGTCGAAGGTCGCGCCCGCACCGGCCAGGTTCACCGGGCTGCTCGCCGACAGGCTGCCGCCCGCGCCGATCGCCAGCGTGCCGCTATTGATCGTCGTCGCGCCGGTGTACGTGTTGTTGCCCGTCAGCGTTTCCGTACCGGTACCCGACAGCGTCAACCCGCCCGTGCCGCCAACCGTACCGCCGAACGTGCCGCTGCCCGACCCGCCGAGCGTCAGCGTGTTGCCGCCGAGGTTCACAGCCGAACCCGCTGCGCCCGACAACACGCCCGTCGTCTGCGGCGTCGTCGCGGCACTCACGTCCAGCGTCGAGCCCGCACCGGCCAGATCGATCGCACTGCCCGACGACAGGCTGCCGCCCGCGCCGACCGCCAGCGTGCTGCCGCCGCCGATCGTCGTGTTGCCGGTGTACGTGCCGGCGCCGGTAAGCGTCGTCGTCGACGGGCCGGTCACCGCCAGGTTGCCGCTGCCCGAGATCGCGCCGCCGAGGCCGAGATTGTTCGCACCGCCAACCGTCAGCGTCGAGCCCGAACCGAGATTGATCGCATTGGTCAGCGTCGTGCCTGCAACGCTCGTGCCGAGCGTGCCGCCTGCGCCGCTCGTGTTCAGCGCGCCCGTGCCGAGCGCCGAGCCGCTACCCGCGATCAACGTGCCGCCTCCCGTCAGGTTCGTGCCGCCCGTGTACGTGTTGTTGCCGGTCAGCGTTTCGGTGCCCGTGCCCGACAGCGTGAGGCTGCCGCCGGCCCCCGCGATCGTGCCGTCGTACGTGCCGCTGCCCGACCCGCCGAGCGTCAGGTTGTTGCCGCCGAGGTTCACCGTCGAACCGGCCACGCCCGAGAGCGTGCCCGTCGTCTGCGGCGTGGTCGCGCCGCTGACGTCGAAGGTCGCGCCCGCGCCGGCGAGATTCACCGGGCTGCTCGCGGACAGGCTGCCGCCCGCGCCGATCGCCAGCGTGCCGCTGTTGATCGTCGTCGCCCCCGTGTACGTGTTGGTGCCGGTCAGCGTTTCCGTCCCCGTGCCGGCCATCGTCAGCCCGCCGGTGCCGCCGATCGTCCCCGCATAGCTGCTGTTGCCGGTACCGGCCAGCGTCAACGTGTTGCCGCCGAGGTTCACGTTCGTGCCCGCGACGCCGGACAGCATCCCGCTCGTCTGCGGCGTGGTTGCCGCGCTGATGTCGAGCGTCGCGCCCGTGCCGGCGAGATCGAGCGCGCTGACCGACGACAGGCTGCCGCCCGCGCCGACCGCCAGCGTGCTGCCGCCGCCGATCGTCGTGTTGCCGGTATAGGTGTTCACGCCCGTGAGCGTGGTCGTCGACGGGCCGCTGACCGACAGACCGCCGCTGCCCGAGATCCCGCCGCCCAGCCCGAGATCGTTCGCACCGCCAACCGTCAGCGTCGACCCTGCGCCGAGATTGACCGCATTGCCGAGCGTGGTGCCGCCGACGCTCGTGCCGAGCGAGCCGCCCGCACCCGTCACGTTCAGCGCGCCGGAACCCAGTGCGCTGCCGTTGCCGGCAATGAGCCCGCCGCCACTCAGCGTGGTGCCGCCCGTGTACGTGTTCGTGCCGGTGAGCGTCGTGGTGCCTGCGCCGGTCTGCGCAAGGCCGCCGCTGCCGGAAATCGTGCCGCTCAGGCCGAGATCGTTCGCGCCGTTCAGGCCGAGCGTCGCGCCCGAGCCGAGCGTGACCGCGTTGCCGAGCGTCGTGCCGCTCACGCTCGCGTTCAGCGTGCCGTTGCCGGTCACGTTCAATGCGCCGGAACCGAGCGCCGTGTTGCTGCCCACGCTCAGTCCGCCGCTGCTCAACGTCGTCCCGCCGCTGTAGGTGTTCGCGCCGCCGAGCGTGGTCGTGCCCGAGCCGGACTGCACCACGCCACCCGCGCCGGAAATCATGCCGTTCAGGCCGAAGTCGAACGCACCGCCGAGATTCAGCGTCGAACCGGCGCCCAGATCGACGGCGTTCGCCAGCAGCAGGTTCGCCGTGCTCGCGCTGAGCGTGCCGCCGCTGCCGGTGACGCCGAGTGCGCCCGTGCCGAGCGCCGTGTCGTTGCCGACCGACAGGCCGCCGGCGCTCAGCGTCGTGCCGCCCGTATAGGTGTTCGCGCCGGACAGCGTCGTCGTGCCGCTGCCGGTTTGCGCGAGACTGCCGCCGCCCGACACGATCCCGGCCAGGCCGAGGTCGTTCGTGCCGCCCAGCGTGAGCGCCGAACCCGTGCCGAGGTTCACCGCGTTGGCGAGCGTCGTCCCCGCGACGCTCGCGGCCAGCGTGCCGCCCGCGCCGCTCGTGTTCAATGCGCCGGTGCCGAGCGCCGAGCCGTTGCCCGCGATCAGCGTGCCGCCGCCGATCAGGCTCGTGCCGCCCGTGTACGTGTTCGTGCCGTTCAACGTTTCGGTGCCCGTGCCGCCCAGCGTCAGGCTACCGCCCGTGCCGCCGATCGTGCCGTCATACGTGCCGCTGCCCGTCCCGCCCAACGTCAGGTTGTTGCCGCCCAGGTTCACCGTCGAACCGGCCACGCCCGACAGCGTGCCGGTCGTCTGCGGCGTCGTCGCGCCGCTGAGGTCGAACGTCGCGCCGGCCCCGCCCAGATTCACGGCGCCGCCCGCCGACAAGCTGCCGCCCGCGCCGATCGCCAGCGTGCCGCTGTTGATCGTCGTGCCGCCCGTGTACGTGTTCGCGCCGGTCAGCGTCTCGGTCCCGGTGCCGGACAGCGTCAGCCCGCCAGCGCCGCCGATCGTGCCGCCGAAGGTGTTGTTGCCGGCTCCGCCGAGCGTCAGCGTGTTGCCGCCGAGGTTCACCGTCGCACCCGCGACGCCGGCCAACCCGCCCGTCGCCTGCGGCGACGTGGCCGCGCTCAGGTCGAGCGTCGCGCCCGCGCCGGCCAGGTCGAACAAACTGCCACCGGACAGGCTGCCGCCCGCGCCGACCGCGAGCGTGCTGCCGTTGCCGATCGTCGTGTTGCCGGTGTAGCTGCCCGTCCCCGTGAGCGTCGTGATCGACGGGCCGTTCACCGCGAGGTTGCCGCCGCCCGAAATCGCGCCGCCCAGGCCCAGGTTGTTCGCGCCGCCGACCGTCAGCGTCGCGCCCGCACCCAGATTCACCGCATTGCCGAGTACCGTGCCGCCGACGCTCGTGCCGAGCGTGCCGCCCGTGCCCGTCACGTTCAGCGCGCCGGTGCCGAGTGCGCTGCCGTTGCCCGCGATCAGGCCGCCGCCGCTCAGCGTCGTGCCGCCCGTGAACGTGTTCGCACCGAGCAGCGTCGTCGTGCCGGTGCCGGTTTGCGCAAGACTGCCGTCGCCGGCAATCACGCCGCCGAGGCTCAGATCGGCCGCGCCGTTCAGGCCGAGCGTCGCGCCCGCGCCCAGGTTCACCGCGTTGCCGAGCACGGTGCCGGCGACGTTCGTCGCGAGCGTGCCGCCCGCACCGCTGACATTCAGCACACCGGTGCCGAGCGCCGCGCCGTTGCCGGCGATCAGCCCGCCGCCGCTCAACGTCGTGCCGCCCGAGAACGTGTTCGCGCCGAGCAGCGTCGTCGTGCCGGTACCGGTTTGCGCGAGGCTGCCGTTGCCCGCGATCGTGCCGCTCAGGCCGAGATCGTTCGCGCCGTTCAGCCCCAGCGTGACGCCGGTACCGAGATTGACCGCGTTGCCGAGCGTCACGCCCGGCACGCTTGCGCCGAGCGACGCCGAGCCGTTGACGTCGAGCGCGCCGACGCCGAGCGCCGCGCCGCTGCCGACGATCAGGCTGCCGCCCGTCAGCGCCGTGCCGCCCGCGTACGTGTTGTTGCCGGTCAGCGCCTGCGACCCGGTGCCGGCAAGCGTCAGCCCGCCCGCACCGCCGATGTTGCCGGCGAAGACGCCGCTGCCGCTGCCTGCCAGCGTCAGGTTGTTCGAACCGAGATCGATCGTCGAACCCGCGACACCCGACAGCGTGCCGATCGACTGCGGCGTGGTCGCACCGGCGATGTTGAACTGCGCGCCGGCGCCCGTCAGGTTGACGGGGCTCGATGCGGCGAGGCTGCCGCCCGCGCCGATCGCGAGCGTGCCGCTGCCGATCGTGGTGCCGCCGGTAAACGTCTCGGCCGCGGTGAGCGTCGTCGTGCCCGGGCCGCTCACGGTCAGGCCGCCCGCGCCGGAAATGATCCCGCCCAGCCCGAGATCGTTCGCACCGCCAACCGTCAGTGCCGCGCCCGCGCCGAGCTGGATCGCATTGCCGAGCACCGTGCCGCCGACGGTCGTGCCGAGCGAGCCGCCCGCGCCGGTCACGTTCAGCGCCCCCGTGCCCAGCGCGGCGGCGTTGCCGGCGAGGATTCCGCCGCCGGCGAGCGTCGTGCCGCCGGTGAACGTGTTCGCGCCGGTCAGCGTCGTGATGCCCGAACCGATTTGCGCGAGACCGCCGGTACCGGCGATCACGCCGTTCAGGCCGAGATCGTTCGCGCCGGTCAACGAGAGCGTCGCGCCCGCGCCGAGGTTCACCGCATTGCCCAGCGTCGTGCCGCTCACGCTCGCGCCGAGCGCGCCGCCCGTGCCGGCGACGTTCAGCGCGCCGCTGCCCAGCGCCGTATTGCTGCCGGCGAGCAGCGTGCCGGCGCTCAGCGTCGTGCCGCCGCCGAAGGTGTTCGCGCCGGACAGCGTCGTCGTCCCCGTGCCGCTCAGCACGAGACCGCCGGTACCGCCGATCGCGCCGCTCAGGCCGAGGTCGTTCGCGCCGTTCAGCGTCAGCGATGCGCCGTTCAGGTTGATGCCGTTCGCGAGCGCCGCGCCGGCGGCCAGATCGGCGCTCAGCGAACCGCCGAGACCGCTCACGTTCAACGCGCCGCCCACGCCGAGCGCCGAGTTGCCGCCGACGATCAGGCTGCCGCCGCCCGTCAGGCTCGCGCCGCCCGTGAACGTGTTCGCACCGGACAGCGTCGTGGCGCCGGTGCCGCCGAGCGCCAGGCCGCCCGCGCCCGAGATCGCGCCGCTCAGGCCGAGATCGGCCGCGCCGTTCAGGCCGAGCGTGGCGCCCGCGCCCAGGTTGACCGCATTGCCGAGCACCGTGCCGCCGACGTTCGTCGCGAGCGTGCCGCCCGTGCCGGATACGTTCAGCGCCCCCGTGCCCAATGCCGCGCCGTTGCCGGCGATCAGCCCGCCGCCGCTCAGCGTGGTGCCGCCCGAGAACGTGTTCGCGCCGAGCAGCGTCGTCGTGCCGGCACCGGATTGCGCCAGGCTGCCGCTCCCGCCGATCGCCCCGCCCAGGCTCAGGTCGGCCGCGCCGTTCAGGCCCAGCGTGGCGCCCGCGCCCAGGTTGACCGCATTGCCGAGCACAGTGCCGCCGACGTTCGTCGCCAGCGTGCCGCCCGCGCCGGATACGTTCAGCGCCCCCGTGCCGAGCGCCGCGCCGTTGCCGGCGATCAGCCCGCCGCCGCTCAGCGTGGTGCCGCCCGAGAACGTGTTCGCGCCGAGCAGCGTCGTCGTGCCGGCACCGGATTGCGCCAGGCTGCCGCTCCCGCCGATCGCTCCGCCCAAGCTCAGGTCGGCCGCGCCGTTCAGGCCCAGCGTGGCCCCTGCATCGAGATTCACCGCATTGCCGAGCAGCGTGCCGCCCACGTTCGTCGCCAGCGAGCCGCCCGTGCCGCTCACGTGCAGCGCCCCCGTCCCGAGTGCCGCGCCCGTGCCGGCGACGAGCCCGCCGCCGCTCAACGTCGTGCCGCCCGTAAACGTGTTCAGGCCGAGCAGCGTGGTCGTGCCCGAGCCGGTTTGCGCCAGCCCACCGTTGCCGGCGATCACGCCGCCCAGCCCGAGATTGGCCGAGCCGTTCAGACCCAGGGTGACGCCGGTGTCGATGTTCACCGCGTTGCCGAGCACCGTGCCGCCGACGCTCGTGCCGAGCGTGCCGCCCGTGCCCGTCACGTTCAGCGCGCCGCCGCCGAGCGCCGTCGCGGTGCCGACGAGGAGCCCGCCGCCGCCCGTCAGATTCGTTCCGCCCGTGAATGAATTGGCGCCGTTCAGCGCCAGCGTGCCGGTGCCGCTCACGTTCAGCGCACCGGCGCCGCCGATCGCACCCGACAAACCGAGCCCGTTCGCGCCGTCCACCGTCAGGCCGCCCGTCAGCGTCACGTTGTTGAGCAGGTTCACGCCGGCCGCGCCGGCCTCGAGCGTGCCGCCACCGCCGATGATCGTGCCGGTGCCCAGCGCGCCGGCGCCGTGGACGATCGCGGTGCCGCCGGTCAGCGACGCGTTCGTCGCGGTCGATGCGCCGGTGACGTCCCACGTGCCGCCCTGCACGGCGAGGTTGTTGAAATTGCCGTACGTATCGACCGCGATGGCGCCGTTCGTCGCGCCGCCGGCGGCCGTGTTCAGCTGCAGGTTGAGCGTGTTGTTGCCGCCCAGCCCGGCGTCGACGCCGAGCCCGACCGACGATCCGGTCAGCGCGTTGAACGTGTTCGACGTGCCGAGGGCCGCACCCAGCGACACGTTGCCCGTGACGGTGCCGGCGTTCGTGAACGTGTTCCCTGCACCCGGCGTGCCGCTGGGCGCGAGCGCCACCGCCCCGCTGATCGTGCCGCTGCTCGTGTTGGTGAAGTTGGTCTGCGCGCCGCCCGACGTGGTCACGACCTGCGCGGTCGGCCCCGCGCCGAAGCCGAGCAGGCCGGTCGTACCGATCATGCCGGCGTTCGTGATGTTCGTCGTGCCGCCGATGCCGTTGTTGACCGTCAAAGCCGGCCCGTTGACCAGCGAGCTCGTCGACCCCATCATCACGCCCGTGCTGGTGTTCGTGACGTTGACGGTGCTCGCCGACCCGCTATTGCCGACCACCGTGCCGTTCGACACGACGCTCAGCCCGGACAACGCGGGGTCGATCCGGCCGTTGTTGGTCAGCGTGACGCCGCTGCCCGTCAGCGACAGCGCGGTGCCGCCGAACAACGGCACCACGGAAATGGTGGCGCCGGACTGGACGGTCAGGTTCAGATTGTTCGTGCCGTTCGAATAGGACGTGCTGGCTCCGGTACAACTGACGGTCGTCGTTCCGGTGCAGGCAGCCAGGGCGTCGGCGGGGACGATCCCGGCGCCGACCAGCGCGACCAGCATGCCGGTCGGGACGAGGAGTTTCGGACGTGCTTCCGCGCGCTTTTTGTTCGAGCCCATGCGCATACGCATAATCACACCTTCCCATAAGAGAATCGACGACACCGGGCATTCATTCGGCGCATTCAAAATGCCGGGGATAAATACCGGAATGCGTTATTCGATGTTTTTTTGGAAAAACACCGCCCCTTCACCAATCCGAATTGGTTGAATGGATTAAAAACAAACAAGAACGAATCGACGAGAATTATTGAATCGGCATATTTTACTTTTAACCCCCTTCGTCACCCGGTAAATTTTCCGCTAATCAATAACAGTTGTTTTCACGACCCTGGAAACGTTGCTTCGACGAGCACAGCTCGTCGAACGTCCGTCCATACAGGCCAACAACGCATCCATGCCGAACTCCTGCCCGTACGGGGCTTCCCGCCCCACAATCAAACGCTCCCCGCTCCCGTCGGATAACCGCGCGCCTGTTGCCCCGCATACCGGTTCGTCAGTGCCTGCCGCCCGATCCGCCTGTCTCCCGGCGTGATCGCGAGTCAAATATAGGCCCGAGCAGCAAACGTTTTCCATCAAACGGGTATTTTTTTGGCAAAACTCAATATTCTTTCATTTGCATTAATTCATCGGCGCGCGAGATGAAAACGATTCTCTTTAAATAAACCAGGGAAATCATTAAGAAAGGCAAAAAACTGGAATTCCCCGGTGC
The DNA here is from genome assembly GCF_001523445.1 of Burkholderia sp. ABCPW 11. Classification (NCBI taxonomy): domain Bacteria; kingdom Pseudomonadati; phylum Pseudomonadota; class Betaproteobacteria; order Burkholderiales; family Burkholderiaceae; genus Burkholderia; species Burkholderia sp. ABCPW 11. Next base: position 14,326 of record NZ_LOVM01000021.1, read on the forward strand.
AGACTTTTTAGCAAATCTGCTTTAATTGGTTCAGATCCGCCGCATTGCTTTCCTGTTTCGCGGACGACAACGAGGTGTCCAAGGGAGAACTTCACGATGGTGACGTTGAACATCAACAACCGGCCGGCCGAGATCGACGCCGATCCGTCGACGCCGGTGCTCTGGGTGCTGCGCGACAACCTCGGGCTGACCGGCACCAAGTTCGGATGCGGCACCGGCGACTGCGGCGCCTGCACCGTTCACGTCGACGGCAGGCCGGCCCGAAGCTGCACGCTGGCGCTGTCGGCAGTCGGCAGCGCGCGCATCACGACGTCCGAACATCTCGCCGACGATGCGGTCGGCAAGGCCGTCCTCGACGCATGGATCCGGCACGACGTCGCGCAATGCGGCTACTGCCAGAGCGGCCAGATGATGAGTGCGGCCGGCCTGCTGCGCAGCAACAAGGCGCCGACCGATGCCGACATCGATCGCGCGATGGCCGGCAACCTGTGCCGTTGCGCGACCTATCAGCGCATCCGCGCCGCGATTCACGATGCGGCTCACGCGCTTGCCTGAGCCTGCCCGGAGACTGTGACCATGCGTATCCGCACTTTCGGGCGCCCGGCAAGCGCCGACGCCTCCCGCCGCGACGCGCCGCCCGCCACCGGAGCCGATGCCCCGATGCTCGGCCGGCGCGGCTTCCTGAAGCTGACGATGGCGGCGAGCGGCTGCCTCGCGCTCGGCATCGCGCCGACGCGCGCCGCGGCGCAAGCGGGCAAGACCTCGCCGGCTTCACCGCCGCAAGCATTCCTGATCATCGCGCCGGACAACACCGTGACCGTCGCCGTCAACCGGACGGAATCCGGCCAGGGCGTCAGCACCGCGCTGCCGATGGCGCTGGCCGACGAGCTCGACGCCGACTGGCGCAACGTGCGCACCGTGCTCGCGCCGGCCGGCGAGCCGTACAAGGATCCGGTGACGGGCATCCAGATGACGGCCGGCTCGACGTCGGTCAATCACTCGTTCGCGCAATACCGCGAACTCGGCGCGTCTGCCCGCGCGATGCTCGTCGCCGCGGCCGCGCAGCGCTGGAACGTCGATTCCTCCACATGCCGGACCGCGAATGGCGTCGTGACGTCGGGCAATTACCGCGCGACCTATGGCGAGCTCGCACCGGCCGCGATGGCGATGCCGGTCCCGCAGCGGGTGCCGTTGAAGTCGCCGGATCAGTTCCGCCTGATCGGCAAGCCGACACCGCGCATCGACGCGCGCGCGATGCTCGACGGCACGCTCAAGTACGGAATGGACTGGAGCCTGCCGGACACGATGGTGGCCGTGGTCGCGCGCCCGCCGCGCTTCGGCGGCAAGGTCGCGAGCTACGACGCGGCGGCAGCCCGGGCCGTCAAGGGCGTGGTCGAGGTCGTCGAGATCCCGACCGATCGCGGCGGCACCGGCGTGGCCGTGATCGCGAACGGCTACTGGCCGGCCAAGCTCGGCCGCGATGCGCTGAAGATCACGTGGAAGGATGCCGGCTCGACCGTCACGTCCGCCGAACAAATGCAGGCGTACAAGCAGCTCGCCGGCACGCCGGGGACCGTGGTGCGCACGGCCGACGCCGGCAGCGCGCCGCCGGCGGCGACGCGGATCCAGAAGGACTACGAATTTCCGTATCTCGCGCACGCGGCGATGGAGCCGCTCAGCTGCACGGTCGACGTCGGGCCGGCAAGCTGCGCGTGCGGGATCAAGATCTGGGGCGGCTCGTCGCTGCAGACCGCCGACCGCGCGGCCGTCGCGAAGGCGCTCGGCGTCGCGCCGGAGAAAGTCCAGATATTCACGCTGACGACGGGCGGCGACTACGGCCGCCGCTCGACGCCCACGTCGGACTACGTGGTCGAAGCCGCCCGCGTGTCGTCCGCGTACCTCGCCGCCGGCCATCTCGGCCCGGTCAAGACGATCTGGTCGCGGGAGGACGATCTGCGCGGCGGCTATTACCGCCCGATGGTGCTGCATCGCGTCGACATCGGCGTCGACGGCAGCGGCGCCGTGCGCGACTGGCAGCACGTCGTCGTCGGCCAGTCGGTGCTGAAGGGCTCGCCGCTCGAGCGCACGGCGATGCTCAGGCGCGGCACCGATCCCAGCCTGACCGACGGCGTCGCGAACAGCCCGTACGGCTTCCCGATGCAGGTGTCGGTCCATCAGACCGACGCCGACGTGCCGGTCCAGTCGTGGCGTTCGGGCGGCCATACGCATACGGCGTTCGTAATGGAAACGCTGGTCGACGAGCTCGCGCACTCGGCGCGCCAGGACCCGGTCGCGTACCGGATGGCGCGGCTGACCGGCCCCGAGCACGCGCCGCATCGCCAGGCGCTCGCGCTGGCCGTCGACAAGTCCGGCTACGGCACGCGCACGCTGCCGGCCGGGCACGCATGGGGCGTCGCGATGCACGAAACCGCCGGCTCGGTCGTCGCGTACGTGACGGAGGTGTCGATCGAGGCGCAGCAGCCGCGCGTGCATCGCGTGACGGCAGGCGTGTATGCGGGCCGCATCGTCAACCCGACCGGTGCGGAAGCGCAGATCCAGGGCGGCGCGCTGTTCGGCCTCTCGACGACGAAGCCGGGCTTCGCGATCGACGTCGACCATGGCGCGGTGCGCAACGCCGGTTTCGCCGACTATCCGCCCGTGCGCATGCAGGAAGCGCCGCCGGTGGACGTCTTCTTCGTGCCGTCGGACGCGCAGCCGACCGGGTTGAGCGATGCCGGCGTGCCGCCGATCGCGCCGGCGGTGGCCAACGGTGCGTTCGTGCTGACCGGCGAACGGATGCGTGCGTTGCCGTTCGCGCCGATGCTGGTCGCATCGGCCGCCCCCGCGATGCCGGAGGCCCCTGCTGCGGCCGTCGAAGAGGATCCGTACGGCGACCTGCCGGCCGGCGGCTGCCGGATGCCGCACAAGGCCAAGCGGGCCGCGTTGAAGCCCAAGGTCGACCAAAGCCATGCAGGCGTCGGCCAGGCACCCGCCGTGCCGAAATTCCTGCGGCCGAAACGGCGCGCCGGGATTCCGTGCATCGAGGATCTGAAGAAAGGCACGGTGTGACGTAGACGATCCGGTGCGCGGTCGATCCCGGCAGTGGTTTTCAGTGATGCACCGTGCGCCGGCCGCCCCGATACGGGGCGCCGCCGCTTCAACCGGTTAGCAGTAGGGGGCAGCCGCGAAGGCGGTGGACTACGGCTTGTTCCATGGCCGACCATGGGTCCGGGATGCATCGACGCCGCTATGGTCGACCTGTCTCGCGGCGCCGCCCGGGGAGGAAGCCTCCATGAAGCCTGTTGCCGTGCCGGCCGCCGGATCGCCCGGGGCCGGCACGCACGATCGCGATCGATGCAGGTGAAGCCGTCGCGCCCCGGCCCTCACTGCGCGATGCCGACGAACGTCGGCAGCAGCACGCGATAGACGTGAATCATCGCCGGGCCGAGCAGCACCACCATCAGCGCGGGGAAAATGCAGAAGATCAGCGGGAACAGCAGCTTCAGCGCGATCTTCGCCGCGCGTTCCTCCGCGCGCATCCGGCGCCGCGTGCGCAGCATGTCCGACAGCACGCGCAGCGATTCGCCGATGCTCGTGCCGAACCGGTCGGCCTGGATCAGCATCGCGCAGAACGATTCGATATCCTCCACGCCGGTGCGCAGTGCGAGATTGCGCAGCGCCGTCTCCTTCGTGAAGCCGGAGCGCATCTCGAGCAGCAGCAGGTCGAGCTCGCTCGCGACCGCCTCGCTGCGAAACCGCAGCTCCCCGCTCACCTTCATCAGCGCCGCGTCGAGCCCGAGCCCCGCCTCGACGCACACCGTCAGCAGGTCGAGCGCGTCCGGGAAATCCTCGAAGATCTTCTGCTGACGCACCTTGACCCGTTGCGACAGCACGACGTTCGGGATGTAGTAGCCGATGCCGGCGAGCGCCACGAGGATCACCGACAGCAGCGCACGCTCGTCGCCGAGCGGCGTCGTGATCAGCACCAGCAGCGCCGCGCACGGCAGGCCGAGCGCGAGCATCGTCTTCGCGGTGAAATACAGCGCGGCCGCGCTCTGGTTGCGCCAGCCGGCGTTCATCAGCCGGATGCGCAGCGGCGAATTCTCCCAGCCCTCCTTCGGCACCGACAGTTTCGAGATCGGGGTGGACAGCTCGACCAGCTTCGCGACCCAGCGCGACGCCATGTCGTCGCCGTCGCCCGGGCCGGCGACGGCGCCCGCCCCGGCCCCGCCGGCCTGCTGGATCCGGCGCTGGATGCCGCGCGGCGCGAACAGCAGCATCGCGACGAGCACGCCGCCGGCCACGAAGATGAACAAGCCGCCCAGCATCACGGCCTGGACCACGCTCAGGTTTTGCATGACAGCCTCGCAACGGTTCGTTATTCGGCTCGCGCGTCAGACGCGAATGCGCACGATTCGGCGGATCCAGAACAGGCCGAACAGCATCGACACCAGCATCGTGCCGACCATCCGGATCCCGGCCGGATCCTCCCAGAGCACCGACAGGAACTCGCGGTTCAGCAGTGCCATCACCGCAGCGGTGCCGAACGGCAAGAGCCCGAGAATCCACGCCGACAGCCGCCCTTCCGCCGACAGCACGCGCACCTTGTCGAACAGCTTGAAGCGCTCGCGGATCAGCCCGGCGATGCTGTCGAGCAGCTCGGCCAGGTTGCCGCCCGTCTCGCGCTGGATCAGCACCGCGATCACGAAGTAGCGCAGGTCCTGCACCGGTACGCGCGTCGCGAGATTCATCAGCGCGTCGTGCAGCGACACGCCGTAGTTGACCTCGTCGAACGTGACGCGGAATTCGCCGCCCATCGGCTCGGAAAACTCGTCGCCGACCATCCCGAGCGTGCTCGTGAAGGAATGACCGGAACGCAGCGCGCGCGCGATCATGTCGCAGATGTCCGGCAACTGCCGCTCGAGCTTGCGCATCCGGCGGGCGCGACAGCGCAGCACGTACATCATCGGCACCCACCCGGCGAACAGCGCGATCGGCACTGCGGCGAGTTGCGGCAACCGCGCGAAGCTCGCCGCGAACCACGTGAGCGCCGCGAACGTTGCGCCGAGCGCGATCAGCTTCGGCAGCGTCCAGTCGAGGCCCGACTGCTGGATCACGAGATCGAGCGCGTGCACGCGCGGCAGGCGCAGCAGCAGCCGGTCGAACGGTTTCGACTCGTCGAGCATCCGCTTCTTCAGGATCGACAGCCGCTCCTGCTGGACGTTGCCGCCGGCCGACATCGCGCGGATGCGCGATTCGATCAGGCGCGCAGCGGCGCCGTGCCGCGCGTTCCACCATTGATAGATGCCTTCGATCGACAGCACGACCGCGACGAAGGTGAGAATCACGAAACCGTAAAAGATCGCATTCATGAGGCCTCCCCGGCAGCACACGGCGCCCTGGCGTCAGTCCGTCTCGTAACGCACGGACGGGTCGTACAGTGAATCCGGCAGGTCGATGCCGAACGCCAGCAGCCGTTCGACGAACTTCGGCCGCACGCCGGTCGCGCAGAAGTGGCCGCGCACCGACCCGTCGCGGTCCACGCCCGTGCGCTTGAACGTGAAGATCTCCTGCATGTTGATGATGTCGCCTTCCATCCCGGTCAGTTCCTGGATGCTGACGATCTTGCGCTTGCCGTCCGTGAGCCGCGCCGCCTGCACGACCACCGAGATCGCCGATGCGATCTGCTGGCGCATCGTCTTCGGCGGCAGCGTCAGGCCGGATACGCTGACCATGTTCTCGAGCCGCGTCAGCGCATCGCGCGGCGTGTTCGCGTGGATCGTCGCGAGCGAGCCTTCGTGGCCGGTGTTCATCGCGTTGAGCATGTCGAGCGCTTCGGCGCCGCGCACTTCGCCGAGGATAATCCGGTCCGGGCGCATCCGCAGCGCGTTGCGCACCAGCGTGCGCTGCGTGATCTCGCCCTTGCCTTCGATGTTCGGCGGCCGTGTTTCGAGCCGCAGCACGTGCGGCTGCTGCAGTTGCAGCTCGGCGGCGTCCTCGATCGTCACGATCCGCTCGTTGCGCGGAATGAAGCCGGACAGGATGTTGAGCAGCGTCGTCTTGCCGCTGCCGGTGCCGCCCGACACCAGCACGTTCACCTTCGCACGCGCCAGCGCGTCGAGCAGTTCGGCCATCGGCGGCGTCAGGCTGTGGAAGCGCACCAGGTCGTCCATCTTCAGCGGGTTGACCGCGAAGCGCCGGATCGACATCAGCGGCCCGTCGATCGCGGACGGCGGGATGATCGCGTTCACGCGCGAACCGTCCGGCAGCCGCGCGTCGACCATCGGGCTCGATTCGTCGATACGGCGGCCGACGCGAGACACGATCTTCTCGATCACCTTCATCAGGTGCGCGTCGTCGTAGAACGTCACGTCGGTCAGTTCGAGCTGCCCGCAGCGCTCGACGTAGACCTGCCGGCAGGTGTTCACGAGGATGTCGGAAATGCCGGGGTCGCGCAGCAGCGCTTCGAGCGGGCCGAAGCCGAACATCTCGTCGTACACGTCGATCGCGAGCTGCCGCCGCTCGATGTCGTTCGCGGGCAGCCGTTCCTCGTCGAGGATGCGCGCGATCAGCGCGCCGATTTCCATGCGGACCTGGTCCTGATGCAGCCGCGACAGGCGCTCGAGCTCCACGCGCTCGAGCACGGCCAGGTGAATTTGGCGGCGCAGCTTCTGGTATGCGTCGCGCACCGACGAATGGGCCGGGCCGGCCGGTTCGCTGCCCGCCGCCATCGGCTGGGCCCGGTGCAAGGACATCTGTTCGCGCAATGACATGGCGGTTCCCCGAAAGAATTACATCGACTTGAGCTTCGGCGTGGCCTTGCGGCCGAACAGCCGGGACATCAACGGTTCGGTGTGCGTCGCGCTGCGTCCCGCGCGCACTTCTCCGTCGACGAGTTGCTTCGCGCACCCCTGCAACGCACGCGTGACCGCCGAGCCGCGCGCGAGCCGCGACACCGGATGGCCCTGATTGATCGCTTCGAGCACGGTGTCGGCGTCGTCGGGAATCGTGCAGGCCGCCTGCAGGCCGAGCACTTCCTCGAGCGCGGTGCGGGTCCGCTCGCTCGCGCGCGTCGCGCGGTTCACGATCAGCCGCAACCGGTCGGTCGAATAGCCGAGCGACACGAGCATCTCCAGCAGCCGGCGGCCGGCGCGCACGTGCGGCATCGCGGGCTGCAGCACGATCTGGATCTGGTCGCTGCGATCGAGCGCGACCATCGACAGCGGGTTGATGCCGACGCCGACGTCGAAGATCACGAAGTCGTAGCGCGGCGCGGCGACGCCGAGTATCCATTCGAGCGCGTCCTCGCGCACCTCGGCGGCCTTGAACGGGTCGCCGGCGCCGGCCAGCACGTGGAAATTCTCGGTCACGTGCGCGACGCTCGCGTCGAGAAACGCGCTGTCGAGCCGCTCGATCTGCGCGCACAGCTGCGGCAGCGTCGATGGCGGGGTTTCGTCGCTGACGAGGAATGCCGCGTCGGCAAACTGCTGGTTCACGTCGATCAGCAGCACGCGGCGCTTGAAGCCCTCGGCGATCTCGAACGCGACGTTGCCGGCCGCGAAGCTCGTACCGGCCCCGCCCTTGCACGACATGAACGACACGATCCGCGTGTCGTCGGTATCGCGCCGCGTGCTTTGCGCGGCCGCCCGTTCGAGCGCGTTGCCGAGCGCCTGCAAATCGAGCGGCCACTGCAGCACGTCGCGCGCGCCGGCGCGCATCGCGTCGAGCAGTACGTGCGGCGATGCGTCGGCCGTCACGAGGATGCAGGTCAGGCTCGCGTGCGCGCGGCAGATGCGCTCGATCGCCGACAGCTCGAACGGATCGAGCGACGTGCCGTCGATCAGCAGGACGTCGAACGCGTCGAGCCCGTCGGTGCGATGTTCGATCTGCGACGGGCGGCCGGTGGCGCGCGTCGTGCGATAGCGTCCGCTGTCGGCCACGAGACGCGCGAGCTGCGAAAGCCGCGCGGTATCGTCGGAAGCTACGAGGATATTGATCATGTCGTGTGCCTCGTGTGTTCGATCAGTTGCAGGCGGAGCCGCCCGTCGCGGAGCTCAGGCTTTCGCGCGGCAGCGTCGTCGTGAACGGCGGCATCCTGACCGTGACGTTCACGAACGGAATCATGGTCTTGACGGTGACGTTCGTGACGCTCACCGTGACGAACGAGCACGTGTTGATGTCGCAACTCGAAGGCGTGTAGTTGACCGACACGTTCGCGTCCGACAGCAGCGGCAGCAGCGATCGCACGCGCTTCACGATGCCCGCGGCGTTCACGTCGCAGACCACCGCCGTGCGTGCGCCGAGGCGCACGGCTTCGCTCGCGGTGTTCCAGTAGAACAGCACGCGGCCGAATTCGAAGATGCCGATCAGCAGCATGATCAGCACCATCGCGATGAGGGCGAATTCGACGATCGCCGCGCCGCGCTGCGCGCGCCGGCGTGACCGCGGAAACCGGCGCGCGTTCATGACACTTGCCTCATCACGGTAACGATGTTGCCGAAGGTGATCGACGGCAGCGCCGGATACGCGGGAATCGGCTGATACTTGTAGCCGCTGATCTTCACTTCGACGACGTTGATCGCGCCCGCCGCCGCGCCGCTCGACGAATTGTTGTTGTCCGCGTCGTAGGTCGGCAGGTTCGCGAACTGCGACGGGTCGGACCCGTCGCTGCAGCCGGTCGTGCGCTGGGCGTCGCAGATCGTGACCATCGACGTCGTGAGCCCCGGCACCAGCTCGGTGCCCGACGAGCCGCACGTCGTGCTGCCGTACACGACCAGGCACTGCGCCTGCGACACCGGATACGCGCTGTCGGTCGGCAACCAGACCGACAGGTAGCGCGCCGCGTCGCGGGTCGCCTTGGTCAGCGTCTCGTACTGGTAGATCGCCCGGCCGAACTCGGCCACGCCGGTCGCCAGCAGGATCATCGGCATCAGCACGAGCGCGAACTCGACGGCGACGGCGCCGCGGGTGCGCGAACGACGAATCGGCAGCTTCTTCATGATCGTCTCTCCGCTATTGAACGAGCATCGGCACCTGGGTGCCCGACGCGCTGCCGCTGCCCGGCAAGCCGTGCGTCGCGCACGGGTTGTTGCCGGAGACCGACGAGCCGAGGTATTCAAGATGCGCGACGACCGGGCCGCTGCCGGCGCTGAACGGGAGCGGATCGAGCATCAGCACGCAATCCCATTGCGTGACGTGGACCTTGCCGCTGCTGCCCTTCAGCGTCGAACAGTCGCCTTCCGGTGCGAGCGCGAGGCGCCGGTCGCTGCCGTACGTCGTGTAGTTGCTCGCCGTCGCCGTGCCGTTGGTCGCGATGCCGCTGCCCGACGGCGGTGCACCGTCGCCCTGGTAAGGCTTGAAGCTCGCGCGGTCGGCCACGAACTGCGTGTACGCGTCACCCTTGATGCCTGCCGTTCCGGGCGGCCCATAGTTCGGCCCGACATACGCGTAGCCGGTAAAGTCGGGCTGGCCGCTCGAGCCGTTCGCACCGTTCGTATAGATGCCGAAGCGCGTATTCCACGCACGCTGCGCCGCCGACTTCAGGCCGGTGGTGCTCAGGTCCGGCGGGCTCGTGATGTTGCAGGTATTGCCCGACAGCTCGCTCGCGAGCGTCGTCTCGTTCGTCGAACCGTCGAGCGCCGCCCAGCCGAAATTGCCGGGCCCGTAGGTCGACGACGACCCGGACGGCGACGAGATCCAGTCGCCGACCTTGTAGGCCGGATCGGACGGGCCACGGCAGACGAACACGGGAATCGCACAGGTCGTCTGCCCGCCGCCGACGGTCGCGATCGCGCTCGCCGACACTTCCGCCGCATTCGCGAGCTTCGTGCCCGGCAACACGTTCAGCACTTCGATGAACCAGTGCGCGATGTTGCTCAGCGTCGCGGTGCACTTCACATACTTGATGTTCGACGGCGTCGTGACCGCATTCTTGGCCAGGAACGGGTTGCTCAGCGTATCGCTGAACGTGACGTTCGCGTTCGTCGACATCTGCACCGGCTTCTTCTGGAAAAACACGAAATTCAGGTGGCCGGCTGCGATGCCGTCGGCTTCGGCCACTGACAGGCTGATCGCCGAAGTCAGGTCGCGCGCAGCCGACAGCGCGCACGCATCGGCGCTGTTCTGCAGTTCGCTGCGCGTGACGTACAGCTTGCCGAGATCCAGCGCGAGCCCGACGAATCCGATCATCACCGCCAGCGAAAGGCCGACGATGATCGCGACGGCACCGCGCTGGCGGTGCAGGCTGCGACGCGTGACTTTCGGATGGCGGGCTGCGCTGTTCATGGCGTTCTCCCTGAGCGTGCCGTCGTTACTGGGTGGCCTTGCCGATGCCGATCACGAACGCATTGGCGGGCGGCACGGTCTGCTTGAAAGACTTGTCGTAGTTGTCGAGCGCGGCCGCGGCGGCGCGGCCGTCGACCCCCGACGCCGACGCCGGATGTTCGCCGGCATGCGGATCGATGATCTGGGCCTGCATCACGGTGCGGACCGAGTCGCCGAAGCGGCTATCCCACACCGGGGTCGACGACATGCAGCCGGCAAGCGCGAACGCGAGCGGGACGGCAAGCGCCGCACGGCGCGCGAATACGAGGTAGGCGGATTTCATGAGCTTCCCCTTGGATGGCTTCAACGATCGGTGGACTGGGGTTCCGCGGCCGCACGCGCAATCTGCGCGTTGGGCGCCGCCGCGATCCGACGCTTCGAGCGAGCCGCCGGCTGAGCCGACGGCTCGGGGCCGGCGGCCGCGAGGCGCGCGGCGGCGGCTTCGATGCGCGCGACACGCGCCGCGGTGGCCGGGTCGGACTGCGGGGCGGCGGCCGCGACCGGCGCCGGCGCCTTCGGCGGCTCGGCCGGTACCGGCGGCTGCACGTCGGCGTCTTGCGGCACGCGCGGCGCGGGCAGCGCGGCCGGTGCGACTGGCGCTTCCGATTGCGGCGCCGGAGCGGGCGCCGGCGCCTGGGCCGGCGTCTGCGGGGCGGCGGCCGCGCCGTTCGCGGGTTGCTTCGGCTGCGCGCCCGCCTTGCGCACGCCGCCGCGGCCTTCCATGTTGCCGGTCGCATACACGTCGGCTTCGTTCGGCTTCGAGAAGCTGTCGGTCGGCAGCGCGACATCCGCGGTCTGCAGCGGCTTCACCAGGTGCGGCGTGATCAGAAAGATCAGCTCGGTGCGATCCTGCTGGAACGACGTGCTGCGGAACAGCGCGCCGAGCACCGGCACTTCGCCGACGCCCGGGATCGCCTTCAGCGCGCCGGTCGCGTTGTCCTTGATCAGCCCGCCGATCGCGAACGATTCCCCGTCGCTCATCTGCACCGTCGTCGACGCGCGCCGCGTCGTGATCAGCGGCAGGATCGACGTGCCGCCGATGTTGGACGCGCTCAGCGTGACGCCCGTCTGCGACAGCTCCGACACTTCCGGCGCGACCTTCAGGCTGATCCGGCCGTTGGCCAGCACCGTCGGCGTGAACTTCAGCGCCACGCCGAATTCCTCTTCCTGCAGCGTGATCGACGACGTGCCGTTGCCGCTGCTCTGCGGGATCGGGATGAAGATCTTGCCGCCCGCGAGGAACGTCGCTTCCTGGCCGCTGATCGTCACGAGGTTCGGCTCCGCGAGGATCTTGACGAGGTTGTCGGTGTTCTGCGCGTCGGCCGCGATGCTGAACGGCTTGTTGTTCGCCTTGTTGAACACGGCGCCGCTCGCGACGCCCGCGAGCAGGTTGCTGACCAGCGCGCCGCTCCACGAACCGAACCCGCCCTGGATGTTGAACGCGCTGCCCATCTGGTTGATCAGCGTCTTCGACACCTCGGCCACCTTCACCTCGAGCATGACCTGCTGCGGCGAGGTGACGTTCAGCATGTTGAGCACGCCGCCGCCCTGCTTGCCGCCGCCCGCCGCATCGCCCGCGCTGTCGCCGTACGCGTGGGCGATCTGCACGGCCTGCTGCGCGGCCTGCGAGCTCGACACCGTGCCGGCGAGCACGATCGTGCCGGCCGCGGTCGACACATGAATGTCGCGCTCGTTCGGCATCAGTTGCAGCAGCGACGCCTGCAGGCCGCCGGCGTCCGCGCCGACCGCGACGTCGATCACGCGACATGCGCCGCTCCTGCCCTGCACGATCATGTTGGTCGTGCCGACCGCGAGCCCGAGGATGTACAGCGTCTGCGGCGACACCATCGTCGCCTGCGCGACGGCCGGATTGCCGATCGTCCGGTTGCGGACCGGCTCGGGCATCGGCACCAGCAGCGACTTGCCGAGCGGCACGGCGACGCTGGTCGATTCGCGCACCGCGCCGACGCAGTTCGGCCCGCGCAGCGGCCCCGTCGACGCGGCGGGCGCGGCGGCCGGCATCGGCGCCATGCTGATCGTCATCTGCATCGGCCCCTTGCCGGCCGCGGCCGGCGCGCTGGCGCCGCCCTTCGTCAGCACCGCCGATTCGACGCCTTCCTGCGCGAGTGCGCCATACACGGTCAGCCATCCCGAACAAAGGATCGCGGCCATCGTCGTACCCCGTGCGACGCGTGTGCGTAGCGGGCCGGTACCTGTGCGTTGCGGTTTGATCTTCATTTCGTCTGATCCCCCGAGAGACCGGCGCCGTGCCGGTTATCGACTTCCAAGGCCGCCGCGCGTTGCCGGCGGCCGATCTGTTGGTCTGTCTATATGGATGACTTCAGAAACATTCGACACTGCCTTTCACGCCGGTCAGCACGCCGACGCAATCGCGCCGCGCTTCCGGCGCCGCATGCGACGCGACGTGCACGCGGACCGGCCGCGCGCGAACGGGCGCCGGCTGCGCTTCGGGTGCGGGCGCCTTGCCGAGCAGCGTCAGCTTGGTCGCGCCGTCCGTGTTCAGCGTCTTCTGGTCGACCTGATTGCGCAGCACGAGCGACAGCGTGCCGACGCTGCGTGCGACGTCGAGCCGTTCGGCCTGCTCGGGCGTGACTTCCAGCGTCACCGCGTTGACCACCTTCGGCGCCGTGTCGTCGCGGCTCACCTGCTGCGCGACGGCGAGCACGAGGATGTGCTCGAGCACGATCTTGGAGATGCTCTGTCCGTCGGTCTTGCCCCGCTGTTCCTGCGTGTTGACGATCACGTCGACGTAGTTGCCCGGCAGCGCGAAGCCGGCGACGCCGACCACGTCGTTCACGCGCACCGTGATCGCGCGGCTGCCGTCGGCGATCACCGCGGACAGCCCGCCCTTCGTGCCGACCGGTGCGAGCTTCGATTCGATCACCGGCTCGCCGCGTGCGAGGCTGGTGCGCACGACGCGCCCTTCGAGCGCCTTCGTATCGGTGAACGCGCCGGTCGGCACGCTGCCCGACGGCCAGCTCACCATGTGGATCTGGTTCGGCCCGAGCGGCTCGCCCAGGTTCAGGTCGGTGCTGGCGACCGCAACGGACGTGACCGAGCTCGTGGACGTCTGTACCAGCCAGTGGGACGCGAACACGACCGCGGCAAGACCCGCGATCATCGCGACGACCAGCATCATGAGCGCTCGACTGTTTTTCATGGCAATGCTCCTCGACGAATCGTGAAAGAAACCGCTCAACCGGTGACGAACGTACGGCCTGCGCGCTCGACGGGCGGCGGATGGCTGCCGTCCCGCTCGGGCGCCGCACCGAAGTAACTCGCCCACGCGTCGTACAGCGCGTCGTGCGTCACCTCGGGCGGATCGCCGCGATAACGCGCGCCGGCGGCCACGAGGCGTAGCAGGTCCGCCGGGAAGCACGCGAGAAACGCCTTGCCGGTCGGCAGGTGCAGCCGATGCAGCAGGAAGTCGAACGCATCGCTGGCCGACACGAGCCCGAGCGATGCGCAAGCCGCGTCGTACACCGCGCGGTAGTCGTCGATCGACATCGCGCCGACGTGCAGCTTCGAGCCGAGGCGGCGCATGAATGCGTCGTCGCAGAACTGCTCCGGCGCGAGGTTGCTCGAAAACACCGGCCATACGTCGAACGGCAGCACGAAGCGGTTGCCGGATTCGAGCGTCATGAAATCGTCGCCGCGATCGAGCGGACGCAGCCAGCGATTGAGCAGGTCGCGCGGCTCGACACGCTGGCGGCCGAGATCGTCGACGACGTACATGCCCATGTTCGCCTTCATGTGCGGCGGTGCCTGGTAGAAGCCGGCCGCTTCGTCGCGACGCAGGTCGAGCTCGTCGAGCGTCAGCTCGCCGCCGGACATCACGACCGGCCGCCGGCACAGGCGCCAGCGGCGATCGACCGACTGGCCGCCGCTCGCGGTTTCCGCGTCGACATGCACGAGCGGGTCGTAGACCTGGATCACTTCACCGGCCGCACAGATCGCGTGCGGCACCGGCACGCGGCCGTGCATCAACGCGCCGAGCCGCTCGGCGAGAAAGGTCTTGCCGCTGCCGGCCGGGCCGTAGATCAGCAGCGGCCGGCCCGCGTTCAGCGCGGCGGCGGCCGCATCGAGCACCGCCGTGTCGATCACGACGCCTTCGAACGCCGCCCACACGTCGCTCTGGCCGATGTGCAGCTTGCGCACCGAATGCGCGGCCACGCTCGCGAGATACGCGTCGAGCGTCACCGGCGCGGGCCCGCTGTAGCCGCTGCGCTCCCGTTCCTCGAGCGCGAGCACGCGGCCCGCATCGGTCAGGCGGAACGTCACGTCGAGATCGGTCGCGCCGCGATGGGTCAGCTCGACGAGATGCTCGCGCACCAGGAATGCAAACACCTCGTCGAGCACCGCGAGCGGCAGGCAGTGCCGCTCGACCAGGTCGCCGTACGACGGGCGGCCGAGCACCAGCGTCGACTTCAGTACGAGGCCGGCGACGAACGCCATGCTGAGCCCCGTTTCAGCGAGCGAGCGCGGCGCCGACGGCAGCTGCGCGCCCAGCTTCGTATGGACCTCGCGCGACGGCGGCGGATCGGGCAGGCGTGCCACCTGCGCGTCGCGTCTCGGTTCGGTGTGGTTCGTGTTCATGATCGTTGCGTCCTCGTTGCGGATTCGCCGCGCTATGCGCACGACGCGAACAGCATGCCCAGCGTGCCGGCCGCGATCGCCACGCCGTACGGCAGCGTGCCGACCGATGCGATCTCGACGGGGCCGCCGTCGGCCTCGGCATGCGCCGCTTGCGAACGCCGCACGATCAGCGTGCGCACGTTCGCCCACATCCGGCGCGTCCGGCCGCACAGCAGCGCGTAGGCGACGGCGCCGATCCCGCCGGCCAGGAACGTGGCCAGCACGATGTAAAACGTCATTTCCGCGCCGACCCATGCACCGATCGCGAGCATCAGCTTCACGTCGCCCGCCGCCATCCCGCGCAACAGGTAGAACGGCAGCAGCAGGCCGAAGCCCGTTGCGGCTCCCCCGAGCCAGCCGAGCACGCCCGCCGGCGCGCCGTGCAACAGGCACTGCGCAATCAGCGCGCCGGCCAGGCCGAGCAACACGAGACGGTTCGGAATGCGACGGGTCGCGATGTCGGTGCCGGCCGCGGCGACCGCGAGCAGCGTCACGCACAACGGAACCGGATAAGGCGGCGCAACGGGAAGCATGGCGAACCTCGCGGGTCGAATCGGTGGATCAGGAAACCATGGACAACGCTGTGGTCACGGCGGTGGCCACGGCAGCCGTCACGGCCGCTGCGATCGCCTCGTACGCGTCGCCGAGCGAGCCCTTCAGCGTGACGACGCTGCCCAGTACCGCGATGGCGAACATCGATGCGAGCAATGCATATTCGATCGACGTCACACCCCGTTCGTCGGCGATCCAGCGACGTGCGACACGCGCGATGGCTTGCATGATGGTCTCCGGTTTCCGGTTGATCGGATGGCCAGGGACGGCTCGAGCGCTGCACCGGCCGAGCCGTCCGCGGCATCGTGCATCAGATGCCTGCCACCGCCGAATCGAGGTCGGCCGCGATCGTGCTGAACACGGTCTTGAGGTCCTTCCCGATGGTAGACAGCGCGAGGATGATGCCGACCGCGATCAGTGCGGCGATCAGGCCGTATTCGATGGCGGTCACGCCGTCTTCGTCGCGAATGAAACGGCCGGCTTGTTGAATGAGCTTGGACATGGTGATCTCCTTGCGTGGTGACTTTCAAAACCCTCGCGCACCGGCTGATCGGACGACCGTGCATCGATACGTCGAGGAATGTCGTTGATGCCGTATGGCGCCGACGAACGATTTGGACGATTCGCGCGAACCGTTCGTCGTACCGCCCGTCAGATGCCTGCTACCGCCGAGTCCAGATCCGCGGCGATCGTGCTGAACACGGTCTTCAGATCCGTACCGATCGTCGTCAATGCGACGACGATGCCGATCGCGATCAGCGCGGCGATCAGGCCATATTCGATGGCCGTCACGCCGTCCTGATCCCGGACGAACCACGCGATCTTTTCGATGATTCTTGACATGAGCACTCTCCTTTCGGACTGCTATGAAATACCCTTCGTCGGTCAGGACTTCGGGGGTTGGCACCACCGGCACTACTCGAAAAATCGGAACCCGACGCTCAGTCGCGGAAACGGGGAGGCACACCCCTGTCCGTGCGAACGGGTATCGGCGAGGCGGAGCATGAGAGACGCGCATCCGGTTCGGCCGGCCGGACGAACCGGGCAGGTCGATCGACCGGAACGGCACGGCGGCCGTTCGACGCATGGAATCCAGTTGAACGGGAGATGAACTCCCGGCAAAGCTGCAATGTGTCTTTGACGCGGCTTGCGATCCGCGCCGTGCTGTGGTCTTTCATTTTTATTCCCCATGTACTGCCATGCCGATTTCTTATTGCCCGGAAGCAATCGGGTCTCGTCGGTCGTTCGACGGCGGTTCCCGCGGTCGATCGATCTGGAGTTGCGTATTCCCCGACGCGCTCCGGACCACTTTTCCGCAGGCGATTCGCGGGCCGGTTCCTCTGCTTGTTGCCTGACCTGCCCGGTCGCCGCATCGTCGACTGCCGTGCCAACGCTTACGCAAAGAGCGGACCATCCCGGGCGAAATCGAGGCGCGGCAAGGGTTCCGGCGATCCGCGCGCCCCCTCGCCGAACGTCCGGCTGCCGAAATGTTTCAACTTTGATATATGCGGTTCGCGCGCATGCGGGCGGCATGAAACCCCGTCGTCGCGCTGCACAAGGATCCAAAAAATTTTCTCGGGATTTTCCCGAACGCGGCGAGTCGCTCGTGCGTCGCGGGTTCGGCGGCATGGCCAGCCGGCAAAAATCGTCGAATGTTTCAGGCCAGAAACACGAATGCCGGCGGCGACGTTTTCTCATACCAGAAATAACCGTTTTCGCCCGAATCGCTGAACACATTCAATGTCGGCCGGCCGTGCGCGGTTTGCATCGAGCGATTTTTTCTTCAACAATGAATTCACCGGACAACGCCGTTTCAGAGCGATCGATCCGCAGAGCACGACAACATCAAACGGCCGCGACAGACCACGCGGCCACACGACAGACGGGGCATCATGTACACAGCCAATCGTGGAACGCGCGATCGCGCAATACGCTGTGCTCAATGGCTGACGGCCGACCGGATCATTCCGTACAGCTGCATCATGCTGATGCTCTTCGCTGCGCTGCTGATCGTCTGGGGCGTCGTGACCGACGGCTTCACGTCGACGGCCACCGCCCGCCCCGGCACCGACTTCTCCGTCTTCTGGACTGCATCGCATCTCGTGTTGCAAGGCCATGCCGCGGCGGCCTACGACACGTCGTCATTTCTGCAGGCCGAGTTCGCGCACTTCGGTGCGTATCTGCAAAACCGGCCGCTTCCCTGGCTCTATCCGCCGACGATGCTGCTGTTCGTCGCGCCGGTTGCCCTCGTGCCTTTCCTGCCCGCTTACTTCCTCTTTTTCGCGGGCAGTCTTTTATGCTACGCGCTCGCCGTCTCGCGTTTGTCTGGGCTGCGCGCGCATCTTCCCGTGCCGCGCGCAGCGACGCTCGTCGTCGTCGCGTATTCGGCGGTGTGCATGTCCGCGCTGTTCGGCCAGAACAGCATCCTGACCGCCGGCCTCGCCGCACTCGCGCTGCATCTGCTCGGCAAGCGCCCGCTCGTGGCGGGCGTGCTGATCGGGCTGCTCGCGATCAAGCCGCAACTCGCCGTCGTGTTCCCGTTCGTGCTGATTGCGACGCGTGCGTGGCGCACCTTCGCGGCGGCGGCGCTCAGCGCGGCGCTGTTCGCGGCGGCCGGCGTTGCGCTGGCCGGCCCCGCCGCGCTGCACGGGTTGAGTCACGCATTGTCGACGGTACGCGCGCAGCACTTCATGCTCGCGTCGTACTGGCTCGCGTCGCCGACGCCGTTCGCCGCGTTGCGGCTCGCGGGCGCGCCGGTGGCGGCCGCGCTGGCCGGCCAGGCGGCGGTCGCACTCGTCGCGCTCGCCGCGGCCGTCGACGTCTGGCGCCGCACGCGCGACATGCGGCTGCGCGGCGCGGTGCTGGCGGTCGCCACGCTGCTGACGACGCCGTACCTGTGGAACTACGAGCTGACGTGGCTCGGCATCGCGCTCTTCTGCCTGATCGCGCACGGCCTCGACGAAGGCTGGCTGCCCGGCGACCAGGGCATCGTCGTGCTGGCGTGGCTGCTGCCGATCTTCGAAATGCTGAACCGGCTGATGAAGCTGCCGCAAATCGGGCCGGTCGTGCTGCTCGCGGTGCTGTTCGTCGTCGTGCGCCGCACGGCGCTCGCATCCCGGAGCGCATGATGAAAACGCCGTCGTTCGCCCGCCACGCGCACCCGGCAGCCGACGTGCATCCGGAACTCCCGATCGCCGGCCCGCGACGCTATCCGCACTGGCTCAATCGCGATCGCGTGCGCCTCTATGCGGCCGCCGTGCTGCTGACGGAGCTGCTGTTCGTCGTCATTTACCTGGTCCGTTTGCACTTGTCGCACGACGGCGCGCTGCAGCCGCTGTCGCAGGACTTCTCGCCGGTCTGGAGCGCCGCATGGCTCGCCGCGCACGGGCACGGCGCCGACGCGTGGCATTACTCCACGTTGTTCGCGGTCCAGAAGCTCGCGCTCCCGACGATGACGCTCGCGGACGGCACGCTGCCGTGGCTCTATCCGCCGACGATGCTGCTGCTCGTGCTGCCGCTCGGCTGGCTGCCGTACACGCTGGCGCTCGTACTATGGCTCGGCGTCACGATCGCGCTGTTCGCGGCGGCGATGCACGCGACCGTGCAGCGCGATGCCGCGTGGCTGTGCGCACTGGCGTTCCCCGGCGCGTTCCTCACGGTGATCGTCGGACAGACGAGCCTCTTCACCGCGACGCTCGCCGCCCTCGGGCTGCTCGTGCTGAACCGTCGCCCCATCCTCTCCGGAATCTGCTTCGGGTTGCTGACGATGAAGCCGCAGCTCGCGGTGCTGTTCCCGCTCGCGCTGCTGTGTGCCGGCCAATGGCGCGCACTGGCCGCGTGGGCCGCGACGATCGCCGTCGGCGCCCTGCTCGCGACGATTGCGTTCGGCATCGGCCCGTGGCTCGCGTTCATGCACGTGATCGCCCACGTCTACACGCTCGTCGGCACCGGTCATGCGAAGCTCGCGCGCATGCCGACCGCATTCGCGCTCGCGACGCTGGCCGGCTGGCCCGCGCCCGTCGCGCGCGGCCTGCAGTTGCTGTCGGCCGCGGCTGCCGCGATCGCCGTCGTCTACGCGTGGCGCGGCGCCTGTTCGTACGCGCTGCGCGCCGCGACCCTCGCGTGCGCATGCCTGCTCGTCAGCCCCTATCTGTACGACTACGACCTGACTTGGTACGGCATCGTGATCGCGTGGTACGCGCGCTATGCGTGGACGCACGGCTGGCGGCACTTCGATCGCGAATGGCTGATGCTGCTGTGGCCGATGCCGCTCGCGGGCCTCGCGATGGTGCCGCACCTGTCGTTCCAGTTCATGCCGCTCGTGACGCTCGCGTCGCTCGCGCTGCTCGTCGGCCGGATCGCCCGGGAAAGACGCGACGTGCCGTCGATGCCCGATGCGCGCGACACCTCGACCGAGACCGCATTCGCGCACCCGGTCCGACCGCACCACCGCTCGGCGCACGGCATGCACCGCACCGGCCGCCCGACGTTCGGCGCCCACCGGTAAAGCGACATCACAAGGGGAATCATCATGCGGGAATCCATCTACACGCCGCTCGTCTCGCTGGTCGTGCCGTTCTACAACGAAGGCGAAGCCGTCGAGCGCTTCTTCGACGTCGTGATTCCGTTGTTGAGCGCGATCGACGCGATCCGCTTCGAGATCGTCTGCGTGAACGACGGCAGTCGCGACGACACGCTGGAGCGCCTGGTGCGGATCGGCGCCGCCGAGCGGCGCGTGCGCGTCATCGATCTCACCCGCAATTTCGGCAAGGAGGCCGCGCTGACGGCCGGCCTCGACGAAGCTGCCGGCGATGCGGTGATCCCGCTCGACGCCGACCTGCAGGATCCGCCGAGCCTGATTCCGGTGCTGATCGACCACTGGCGCGACGGCGCGGAGGTCGTCGCGGCCAAGCGCAGCAATCGCGCGTGCGATTCGTTCGCGAAGCGCACCGCCGCCGCGATCTACTACCGCGTTCACAACCTGCTGTCTGACGTGAAGCTGCCGGAGAACGTCGGCGATTTCCGGTTGATGGATCGCAAGGTCGTGAACGCGCTGCGCAACCTTCCCGAGCGGCACCGCTTCATGAAAGGGCTGTTCGCGTGGGTCGGCTACAAGACCGTGATCGTCGAGTACCAGCGCGATCCGCGCAGCGCCGGGCACTCGAAATTCTCCGGCTGGAAGCTGTGGAATTTCGCGCTGGAAGGCATCACCAGCTTCAGCACCGTGCCGCTGCGAAGCTGGACCTACATCGGTGTCGGCATCGCGGCGCTCGCGTTCCTGTACGGCACGTTCATCATCCTGCGCACGCTGCTGTTCGGCAATCCGGTGCTTGGCTACGCATCGCTGATCTCGGTCACGCTGTTCATCGGCGGCATCGAGCTGATCGGGATCGGCGTCGTCGGCGAATACGTCGGACGGATCTACGACGAATCGAAGCAACGGCCCGTCTACCTGATCCGCCGCCGCTATCAGGCGCACGGCAAGGTGATCGAACTGCCGGTCGCGCGCGACGCCCGCCGCCAGCCGCCCCGCCGGCGCACGCAGCCGGCCAGGGCGCGCATCGGCGCACGCTGACGTGCAAGCGTCATGATCGGCCTGCTCCAGGCCGAGCGCACGCGGCTCGTGCGCTTCGGCGTGTCCGGTCTCTGCTCGACCGCGATCCACACGCTGGTCGCGACGGCGCTGTTCGCGCTGCTCGACGCGACGCCGGTGACCGCGAATGCGGTCGCGTTCCTCTGCGCGACCGCGTTCTCGTATCTGGCGAATACGCTGTGGAGCTTCTCGTCGACGGTGCGCGCCCGCAACGCGCTGCGCTTTCTCGCGGTCACGCTCGCCGGCTTCGTCGAAACGATGCTGCTCGCGCGCGCCGCCGAGGCGCTGGGTGCGTCGCGCGCGATGGGCGTCGTCGGGATCGCGCTGCTGATCCCGCCGACGACGTTCGTGCTGCACCGGCTCTGGACGTACCGGTAAGCGGCGCCCGCCGAATACCGACTTCGACGCGATCGAGCGGTGGGCGGCGCCGACAACGGCTATGACGACGGGATGGCGAACCTGCCGTGGCCGATCGCCCGAGCGGCGCCGCATGCCGGATTCAGGTGCGCGGCAACCCCGGCGGATTGGTCTGCGACCGGTCGATCGCCTCGGCGTCCAACCGCCATCGGTCGAGCGCCTTCCGGTAGCTGCCGTTGGCGATCAGCGCATTGATCGCGAGCGTCAGCGGCTCCGCGAGGCCGCTGCCCTTGCGGGTCGTGATCGCGATGTCCGCGGTGCGCGGCCAGCCGCCGCTGACGGTGCCGATCAGCTTCGCATCGCCACGCAGCGACGCCTGGTACGCGAGCATCGAGTTCACGCTGAAGATCGTGTCGACGCGGCCCGACTGCAGCGCGACCCAGCGCTCGGCCGCATCCGCGTAATACTGGATCTCGACCGGCGCGAGACCGCGCGCGACGTTCTGCCGGTTCCATTCGAGCAGGATCTTTTCCTGGTTCGTGCCCGAATCGGTCACGACACGCAGCCCGGCGACATCCTTCGGCTCGCGGATCGCCGCCAGCTTGCTGCCGATCTTCACGTAGAAGCCGAGCTGGTCCTTCCGGTAGGTCGAGAAATCGAATTTCTCCTTGCGCTGCTCGGTGACCGTCACGTTCGAGATCACCGCGTCGACCTTGCCGGACTGCAACGCGAGCGGCCAATCGGCCCACGCGAGCGGCACGATCTTCAGCTTGCGGCCGATACTGTCCGCGATCAGTTGCGCGAGATCGGGATCGAAGCCGACCACCGTGCGCGCGTCGGTCGCATAGGTGCTGAGCGGCGGCAGATTCGGCGCGATGCCGATCGTGAGCGTGTTCGCTTCGGCAAACCGGAAGCCGGCCGGCAGCGCCTGCTCGACCGCCGGGTTCACGGCGCCGCGCTGCCGGGCCGGCTGCTCGGGACTCAGGTCGAACGACGTCGCCTGCGCGGCGACGGCGCTCCCGGCAATCAGCGCGACGGCCAGCACACGGGCGATGCGCGCAACGGGAAAAGCGGTTCTTCTCATGTCTTGTGGAATCCTGTTTTTATTCGACGATGCAGGAAACGAGTCGCGCGGGCAGCGAGCCGGCAACGTTCGGCGCCGGTCGCTGCCACGCCGGGCCGCTCACGCAGGCGTCGCGTCGAGTTCGACCGCAGCCGCGCGCGGCGGCGCCGGTTGCACGACTGGCGACGGCTGCCTCGCCTGCGCCGATTCGCCCGCATAGAGCGCCTTCGGGTCGAACACGCGCGCCTGCAGCGGCGTGAACGCGCGGAAATTCCACAGGCTGCGCGCGACGAACACGCGCTGCACCCAGCGGAACGCGCGATCGTTCTCGTCGTACTGCGGATCGAAGCGGTCGCGCGAGTGCAGCGTGAAGTGGTTGTTGATCAGCACCAGCTTGCCCGGCGACACCTGCACGCCGAACGACACCTCGCGCACCGCGCGATACAGGTTGGCCAGCGCTTCCTGCGCGCGCGCATTGACCGCCAGCACCATGTCCGGATAGAACGCGACCGTCACGCGCGGCGCATCGAGCGGCCCCGACAGCACGGCACTCAGGTCGGTGTTGTCGCGCGGCGTCGGCGCCGCGCCGCGCCACCGGTACGGCACGCGAATGATGTAGTGCTCGCCGTAGAGTTGCGTAATATCGTCCGGCGACAGCAGTCGCAGCGCGCGGCGCGCATCGGCGAGCCGCGTGTACGGTCCGCCGCCGGCCTCGCTGCGCACGCCGAGCAGCAGCAGCGCGAATGGCGACGTGTCGCCTTCCGGCATGTGCGCCTGCGCGGCGTTCTCGATATGGAAATCGAGTTCGACCTCGGAGCCGAGGCCCGTATAGTCGCGCGCGGTCGCCTTGTGCGGCGTCAGGTTGTTCACCAGCTCGCGGCCCTCGTGCGCGATCGAGTACGGCTCGCCGGCCAGCGTGCTCAATGCGACCAGCACGTTCTCGCTCAACACGCCGGCCTTGAACGAGCGGCCGGTTTCCTCGAATCGGGGGCTGCCGTTCACGCCGTCGTCGATCGGCAGGTTGTCGATCTCGATCGAGCCGTGTGCGTCCGCGGTCGGCGCCTTCGCCCGATCGAATGCGTCGACGATCCGGTCGGGAAACGCGTTGTAGGCCAGCTTGCGGACCGCGCTGATATAGCCTGCGCCGCCGGCCGGGTCGTAATCCAGCGCGCCGAGCGTCGTGCGGATGTGAGCGGATTCCGCTGCCGTCAGAGCGATGCGTTCATCTGCGAGATAGGTCATAAGTCTCTCGTATAAAGATCTGGTTCGAAGAGCGGCGTGGCATCGCCGCCGCGCTCCGCCGTCCTCGGGGCGAAGCGCTCGACAAGACTAGGAGACCGGCATTGCATTGCGAAATGATATTAATTCGATTGCAAACAAACATTATCGATATAAGTTCAGCAATCCGGCCGGAACCGGTTCACCTCGCTCAAGCCGTCCCTTAACACGAATACTTGTTAAAAAATCGCTGCTTATTATTTGTATTCGCTAACGGGTCGATGCTATTTTTCCGTCGAATTCGACGCCGCGGCCGGCGCCCGACGGGCAGCCGGCTTTCCTCGTCCGCCTTACGGAAACCCGCCCGATGAATCGATACCGCCAGCCGTCCCACACGCTCTATACGCCCTACACACCCCATACGCGTCGGGAGTCGCGATGAGCGATCGTGCCCCGGCGCTCGACCGCGTCGAGCGCGCGCCGATCGCCGCCGAGGATGCGCCCCGCGCGTCGCTGCGCGCCATCTTCCCGACCGTCGCCGCCGCGAGCCTCGGCTTCGCGATCGTCCAGCTCGACGTGACCGTCGTCAACGTCGCGATCCCGAGCCTCGGCCACGCGTTCGGATCGAGCGTCCACGGGCTGCAGTGGATCGTCGATGCCTATACGCTGTCGTTCGCCGCGCTGCTGCTGACGTCCGGCACACTGGCCGACCGCTTCGGCAGCCGCCGACTGTTCGCGTACGGCCTTGCGCTGTTCCTGCTCGCGTCGCTCGGCTGCGCGCTCGCGCCGTCGCTGGCGGCGCTGGTTGCCGCGCGGATCGCGCAAGGCGTCGGCGCCGCGATGATCCTGCCCACGTCGCTCGCGCTCATCACGCACGCCTGCGCCAGCGATGCCGCCGCACGCGTGAAAGCCGTCGCGTGGTGGAGCGCGACGGGCGGCGCGATCAGCGCGGCCGGGCCGACGCTCGGCGGCCTGCTGATCGATTCGCTCGGCTGGCGCGCGATCTTCTTCATCAACCTGCCGATCTGCGCGCTCGGGCTGTGGCTCACGCTGCGCCACGTGCAGGATTCGGCCGCCGCTCGCACGCGGCTGTTCGATCCGGCCGGCCAGATCGTCGCGGTGCTCGTGCTCGGACTGCTGACGGGCGGCATCATCCGGGCCGGGGCGCACGGGATGGGCGACCCGTATGCGGCCGGCGCGCTGATCGCGTCGGTCGCGCTCGGCGCGTTGTTCGTCGCGATCGAGCGGCGCGCGAGCGCGCCGATGCTGCCGCTCGCGTTCTTCCGGATCGCGCGCGTGCCGGGCGTGCTCGCGATCGGCGCGGTCACGAATGCGGCGTTCTACGGGTTGATCTTCTCGCTCAGCCTCTATTTCCAGAACGCGCGCGGCTTCACGGCGACCGAATCGGGGCTCGCGCTCGCGCCGCTCACGATCATCATGCTCGCCAACATCGCGAGCGCGCGGCTCGCGGTCCGCTACGGATTTCGCGCGACCGTCATCGTCGGCCTCGCCGTATCGCTCGCCGGCTACGTGTGGCTGTGGTGGACGCTCGCCGCGCACGCGCCGTATGCGTTGCTGGCGCCGGGGCTTGCGGCGATGGCGATCGGCGGCGGCATCGCGATTCCCGCGCTGACGTCGACGATGCTCGGCAGTGTCGAGGCCGGCCGCTCGGCCACTGCGTCCGCGATCCTCAATACCGCGCGCCAGGTGGGTGCCGCGATCGGCGTCGCGACGCTCGGCGCGCTGGTCGCCGGCCAGGGCGCAGCCATCGCGACCGGCGCGGCGCGCGCGTTCGCCGTGGCGGCCGTGCTCGTCGCGGCCTGTGTCGTGCTGGCGGTGCGCTGGCCCGGCGACCCGGCCGATACCGGCACGCGGGCCTGAGCACGCCGGCGCCCCGCATCCTTCCCCCGATCCCCCATCCGAGCGAGGAATCCATGCAGCATCGCTTCATCGATACCGTCCTGATCGTCGACGGCGCGTCGACCGCCGCCTACCTGGCCCCCGCGTTTCGCGCATACGGCATCCGTTGCGTGCATGTGATCAGCGACCCCGATCTGCCGGCAATCTACCGAAACCAGTTCGTGCCGTCCGACTACATCCGGCAGGTCCAGCATCGCGGCGACATCGACGCGACGCTCGCGCAACTGAGCGACCTGCGCATCGGCGCGGTACTGCACGGCCTCGACGCGGCGCTCGAGCTGGCCGATACGCTGGCCGAGCGGCTCGACGTGCCGTTTCGCAACCCGCTCGCGACCTCCGCCGCGCGACGCGACAAGTTCGCGATGAACGAACGCATTCGTCAGGCCGGACTGCGCGCGCCCGTGCACTTTCACAGCACGTCGGTCGACGAAGCGCTCGACTGGGCGCGCGCGCACGGCACGTTGCCGCTCGTGGTGAAGCCGGCGCGCAGCGCGGGCGTGGCCGGCGTGAAGATCTGCCGGACGCTCGCGCAGGTCGAAGCCGCCGCGCGCGACGTGCTGGCCACCCGTTCGCTGTACAACCAGCCGAACGACGACATCGTGATCCAGAGCTATTCCGAGGGGCAGGAATACATCGTCGACTCGGTGTCGTTCGAGGGCCGCCATCGCGTGGTCAGCCTGTGGGAGGTGCATCGCGACCGCACGCACGCGCCGCGGCTCGACAAGATGCTGGTGCTGAACCACACCGATCCGCGCTACGCCCCGCTGCTCGACTATGCGGCCGATGTGCTCGACGCACTGGACGTGCGCTTCGGGCCGACCCATCTGGAGCTGTTCGATACGGCCGACGGCCCGACGATCGTCGAGCTGAACGCCCGGCTGCACGGCAGCCTCGATCCGCGGCTGACGAGCGCGGTCAGCGGCGAAAATCACGTGTCGGCCGCCGTCGAAGCCGTGCTGCATCCGGAGCGGCTGTTCGGCGACGTCGCCGCGCCGACGGATTTTCGCGGGTACTGCGGGCACGTGCTGTTGCTGTCGTCGCGCAACGGCGTGCTGCGGCAGGATTTCACGTGGCAGGCGATCCAGGCGCTGCCGTCGTTCGTCGGGCTCAAGCAATGGATCAAGGTTGGCGACACGCTGCGCGTGACCACCGATCTTCAGACGGCGCTCGGCACGGTCGGCCTCTACAGCCCGACCTTCGAGCGGCTGCTCGAGGATTGCCGGCGGATTCGCGAAATCGAGGCCGACTTCTTCGCGGACGAAGGCGCGGTCGCGCCGGCCTAGCCCGTGTTCACGCCAGGGCCGCGCAGTCTCGTATCAGCGCGCGAGCAGCGCACCGGCCTGCCGGCCGAGCACCGCGCGCAATGCGTCGAGTTCGGGCAGTGCAGGCGCTTCGTCGGGCGTGACGAGGTAGGTCGTCACGCTGCCGAGATCGTCGAACGCATGCGTGCGCAGCTCCTTGCGCGCCACGTGCTCGGCCGTGATCCGCTTCGGCAGGATCGCGACGCCCATTCCGGCCGCGACGCAGCCGAGGATCGCGCCGAACGTGCCGAACGACGACACCGATTCGATCGCGACGCCGCGCGCCTTCAGCCAGTGCTCCGCGACCGCGCGATACGGGCAGCCGTCGTGAAACGCGAGCAAGCGCACCGTGTTGCCGGCCAACAGTTGCCGGCGCGTGACGGTCGCCGCGCTCGCCAGCACCATGTCTTCCGCGAACGCGGGTTCGTAACGCAGCCCGGGCCGCACGACCGCGCGCGCGGTGAGCGCCGCGTCGATCCGGCCGCGCAACAGCGCGTCGGCCAGGTCCGGCTCGCTGCCGATCTGCACCGCGAGGCCGAGCGCCGGATCGCGTTCCTTCAGCGCGGCGGCCAGCGCCGGCAGCCGCGTGGCGGCCGTGCTTTCCATCGACCCCAGCCGCAAGCCGCGGGCCACCGGCGTTTCGCGCACCACCTGCGTCGCTTCGTCGACGAGACGCAGGATGCGATCGCAATACGGAATCAATCGGCGCCCGGCATCGTTCAGCACCAGCCGCTTGCCGTGTCGATCGAACAGCGGCGCGTCGAGCGACTCTTCGAGCTGGCGCAGCCGCGCCGTGACGTTCGATTGCGTGCAGCCGAGCCGTTCGGCCGCGCGCAACGCGCTGCCTTCCTGCACGACGGACCGGAAAGTTTCGAGGAGCGGGATGTTCATATCATTTTCCCTTGTTACCGATTCAGTTTATATCATTTTACTTCGCTCATCACCCGGATTAGCCTAGGCTGTCCGCTTCCAGGGAATCCGCATGCCATCCGCCGCCCGATTCGGCTTCACTCCCGCTCGCCGCCGGCCCGAGGTTCGCCCGTGCGCGCACTGATCGCCGCGCTGGTGCGGCGCGGCCCGACCGTGCTCGCGTGCGGCGTCGGCCTCGGGCTGCTGGCGCCGTCGCTGGCCGACCTCGCGCGGCCGCTGATGCCCGCGACCGTGTTCCTGTTCGTGCTCGGCACGCTGCTGCGCGTCGAGCCGAGCGCCGTGCGCGCGGTGGCGCGGCGTC
The DNA here is from genome assembly GCF_001523445.1 of Burkholderia sp. ABCPW 11. NCBI lineage: Bacteria > Pseudomonadati > Pseudomonadota > Betaproteobacteria > Burkholderiales > Burkholderiaceae > Burkholderia > Burkholderia sp. ABCPW 11. The sequence continues at coordinate 42,540 of NZ_LOVM01000021.1, forward strand.
CCGCCGTGTCGCTGCTGCTGCCCGCCATGACGATGATCGCGTGCCCGGTCGCGCTCGGCATCGCCGCGCGGCTCGCCGGCCTGCCGTACGACTGGGTCGTGGCGCTGGTGATCGCGTACTGCGCGCCGCCGTCGAGCGGCACGTCGACGATCGCGCGCATGCTGTCGCTCGACGCCAGCGTCGCGCTCGTCGCGACCCTCGCGTCGATGGTGTTCGTACCGCTGACCGCCCCGTTGCTGACGGCCTGGTTCAGCCACGACGCGGCGGTGTCGATCTCGCCGTCGAGCCTCGCGCTGCGGCTCGCGCTGCTGATCGGCAGCGCCGAAGGCGTCGCGTTGCTCGTGCGGCGCTTTGCCGGCGCTCGGCTCGCGCGCCACGCAACGCCGATCGACGCGATCGTCGTCGCCGCGCTGCTGATATTCGCGCTCGGCACGATGGCCGGCATGCAGCAGTCGATCATCGATGCACCGCACCGCGCACTGACCGCGATCGCCCTCGCATTCGCCGTCAACGCGGGTTTCCAGATCGTCGCGTACGGGCTCACGCCCGGCGACGTCCGCACGCGCCTGAACGTCGCGCTGATCGTCGCCAATCGCAACGTCGGGCTGATGTGGGCTGCGCTCGGGCTGGCCGCGACGCCGACCATGGCGCTCGTGTTCGCGTGCGCGCAGTTGCCGATCTATACGCTGCCGCGCGTCGTCCAGCATCTGCTGCCGCGCCTCGAAGCGCAGCGGCTGCGCAGGCGCCCACGCTAGCCGGCTCCCTCTTCCGCCCTCGATCAAGGATTCGTCATGAAGCGACTCATCGTGATCGGCGCACGCGCCACCGGCAGCAGCGTCGCGCTGGTGCGCGCCGCCCTCGCACGCCAGGCGGCCGTGACCGTCGTCACCGCGCCCGGCCATCGTCTCGACGGCGTGTTTCCCGACGGCGTCGAGACGGTCAATCTCGCGCCCGACGCCGGCCAGCTCGCCGGCTGGCTGCGCACGCGCTTCGCGGGCGAGCTCGACACGCTGCGCGTGACGACCGCGCACGACACCTATGCACGCACCGCCGCATGGGTCGCCGATGCGCTCGGGCTGCCCGGCCCCGATGCACGGCACGTCGCGCACGCAGTGTCGAAGTCGAACCAGAAGACATTGCTCGCCACGCACGGGATCCCGGCCGCGCAGTTCGTCGCGGGCACGCTGGCCGCGCCAGCGGCGCTCGTAGCCGCGGCTGCCGCGTTGCGCTTTCCGGTCGTCGTCAAGCCGTCGGAAGGCTCCGCGAGCGACGGCGTGCGCCGCTGCGAGGCCATCGCCGCCGTGCGCGCGCAGCTGGACGCGCTCGCCGCCGTGCACGCCGATGCCGCTTCGCTTGCGACCGAACGCGTCGTCATCGAGGAATTCCTGGAGGGCAGCGAATACTGCGTCGAGTATTTCGACGGCCGCTACGTCGGCGCGCTGCGCAAGCTGAAGCGGCATGGCGCCGGTTTTCTCGAGCGCGGGTATACGTCCGAACTCGATCTCGACGCCGACACGCTGCATGCGCTGATCGACGTCGGCACGCGCGCGACGGCCGCCGCCGGGCTCACGTGGGGGCCCGTGCATCTCGACTGCATCGTGCACGACGGCGTGCCGCACGTGATCGAACTGAATCCGCGCATCGCGGGCAGCTTCATCTGCGACATCGTGCGCGACGGCTATGGCTTCAACGTGGTCGAAGCGTTGCTCGACAAGCTCGATGGACGGACGGTGACGATTCCCGAGCTGTTCGAGCCGCACGCGTATGCGCGCGCCGAATTCCTGCTCGACAGCGATCCCCGTGCGTGGCGGTTCGCGCAGGCCGGCGAGATCGACGACGGGGCGGTCAGGATCAGCTACGGGCCGCAAGTGCTGCCCGATCGCGAACGGCGCGCATTTCTTTACGTGCGCGTTGCGTTGCCGGCTGCGCATGGTTCGTCGGACGACGCGGGCATTCAATGCAACGGCGACCACGCCTCCGGCAAGCCGATCGTCGACGTCGCCCTTTCGATCTGCTCCGGACCGCCCGTCGGAGGCCAAAGCCCCTCCGCATAGTGTTGCTTTCTCAACGCCATGCGTTCTTCCAGGCTCGAGAATCCCCAAATGTGCGTGATGCGTGGCGGTCCGTCGAGCGCGTACAGGTTGCAAACGAGACGCGACGTATAGGCTTGGGCCGGCCCTATCGCACGCTCCCACGCGGCAATGGTCGGCGCAATACCGCCGGCTTTCAGCCAGTAGCGGCGAATTTCGTAGAAGCCGCCCAATGCCGCCGGTTCGACGTCGGGTAGAAAAGGAAAAAGCGCATAGCTTTCCATGGCCAATCGAACGGACGTGCTTTCAATTCCGAAAGGTCGCGCGGCGCACAATGCCCGATTGCGTTCATGCTGCAATTCATCCATCGTCTCGAAGCCACGCAGCACGACCACCCGCGACAGCTCGCCAATTTCCGTGCGCCATGCGCCCAGCAGCCGCCCTCGCGCGTCGGCATCCGACACCCAGCGATGCGCACGGCGGGACACCCTGTCCTGGTCCGGAAGCGGACACGACAACGTCGTGAGTTCATACGGCATTTCAGCTCTCCTTTCGTTCGGATATCGCAATCTATTTCCAAACCGGTGGCTGATAAACGCGCGTCACCTTGAAACAGAATCCAGTACCATTGCGCAATGGATCTCCTCAAGGCGATGGCCGTATTCGTCCGTATCGTGGAAACGGGTAGCCTGACGGCAGCCGCGCAAGCGTCCAACCTGTCGCCGACCATGGTCGGCAACTACCTTCAGGCTTTGGAAAGTCGGCTAGGCGCGGTCCTCGTGCACCGCACGACCCGTAAGCAGAAAGTCAGCGCGTTCGGCCACGCTTACTACGAGCGATGCGTCGAAGTCCTCGGTCTGGTCGACGACACGGAACAGCTTGCGCTCGTTCACCTCCAGCAGCCGCGAGGGCGTTTGCGCGTGACCGCGCCCGTCGTGTTTACGAACGAGTGCCTGGTTCCCGCGCTCGCGGACTATTACCGGCGCTACCCCGAGGTCCAGCTCGATATCGTCGCAACCGACTCGCTCGCCGATCTGTTCGACGACGGTTTCGAGGCAGCCATTCGCATCGGCGCGCTCGCCAACCCGGATGTGGTGGCGCGTCCGCTGGCGCCATATCGGCTGGTGCTGTGCGCGTCGCCCGCTTACGTTCGCGAACATGGTGCGCCGACTACGCCGCACGCGCTTGCCGGGCATCAATGCCTGACGTATGCGTATCCGCCCCGATCGGAAGGGCACGCGGCGCAATCTCGATGGATGCTGGAAGGTCCGGACGGGCCGACGAGCATCGCCGTGGACGGCAGGCTGAAAATCGACAGTGCGGACGCGTTGCGCCGCGCGGCATTGAGAGGGCTGGGTATCGCGATGCTTCCGTCCATGTTGATACGCGACGACATTCGCGACGCGCGCCTCGTCGAGATCATGCCCGACTTCGCCGCGCCGGAACGGCCGATGAATCTGCTTTATCTGCAGGAGAGGCAGAAATCGCCGAAGCTTCGTAGCTTTACCGAATTCGTGATCGAACGGTTCGGCGCCGAAACGGTCTACGGGGCGTAATGCGGCTACCGTTCCTGCTCGAAGGCGGGCACTTCGGCGAAACCGCGAAACAGGAGTTGCCGCCCCTCGATCAAGCACGACCTCGCCGCGCCGATCGTCCATCGATGATCGGCTTGCGGGCGCGGCCGAACCGGAAGCGCCCGAAAGCTGCGCCCCCGCCCCCCTCGCGAACGCCGAAGCCACCGGTCAATGCGAAGCACCGAACAATCGAATCACGACACCGCGCAGCCACCGGTTGCCGGCCTCGTGGTGATAGCGCGCGTGCCAATGCTGCCGCACCGTAAACCCTTCGACCGGGATCGGGCATGCATGAACCGCCAGATCGCTGGCCTGTGCCAACGTCTCGCCGATATGACGCGGTAGCGTCGTGATCAGGTCGGTGGTCTGCACGATCGCCCCCAAGCCCAGAAAACCCGGCAATTCCAGCACCACGTCCCGCTCGATGCGCGCCTGCCGCAGCGCCTGCTCGAGGAGTTGCGCGCCGGTTCCGGCCGTAATCGCGACATGCCCTTCCGAACGATATTGCTTTACCCCGAGCCGGCCGCGAATCCTCGGGTGATGTCGATTCACCAGACAAATCCAGTCCTGGTCGTACAGCTTCTGCTGATAAATGCCGCCGCCAAGCCACGGCACGTAGCCGATCGCGAGATCGGCTTCGCCCGATTCGAGCGCCCGTTCCGTATTGCCGTCGATCCGTGCGGCTTCCAGCCGGACGCCGGGCGCCTGCGCGCGAACATGGGCCAGCAGCCGCGGCAGCAGCGTGACGTGGCTCGCATCGGTCATGCAGATGCGAAAGCGCCGCTGGGCGGTCGCGGGATCGAATGCGATTTCCCACGCAGTGAAGCGCCGCAGCGATTCGAGGATTTCCCGGCATGGCCCGATCAGCGCGTCGGCTTGCGGCGTCGGCGCCATGCCGCCGGGCGTGCGAATGAAGAGCGGATCGTGCAGGTGTTCCCGCAAGTGCCCGAGCCAGATGCTGACGGTCGGCTGGCTCTGGCCGAGCTGCTCGGCGACGCGCGTGACGCTGCGCACGTCGTACAGGAGATCGAATAACTGAAGCAGTTTCAGGTCCGGCAGATCGGCGGGCATCGGCGCATTATTGTCCATGGCAATGACGCCATTGTATCCATTGCATTGTCGATATGAGCGACGGCTTCTATCGTGAGGCCATACGTCAAGGAGACAGCATTGAAAATCGCGATTCTGGGAGCCGGCGCACTGGGTTGCGCGATCGGCGCCACCCTCACCGAAGGCGGTCACGAAACCTGGTTGATCGACCGCTCGCCCGCGCACGTCGACGCGATGCGGCGCGACGGCCTGCGGGTCGACGACGCCGGCGGCTCCCGGCACGTACGCGTTCACGCGACGACGCAGGCTGCCGAAGTCGGCGCGGCCGATCTGGTGGTGGTGCTGGTCAAGTCGTTCCACACCGACGCGGCCATCCGCGGTGCCCGGTCGCTCGTCGGGCCCGATACCGTCGTGCTGTCGCTGCAGAACGGCCTCGGACACGAGGACATCCTGAGCGACGCCGTCGGCCGCGAGCGCGTACTCGCGGGCAAGACCTACGTCGGCGGCGTGCTTCGCGGGCCGGGCCATATCGAATCCGGCGTCATCGGCAAGGCCACCTACATCGGCGAACTCGACGGCCGCATCACGCCGCGGGTGCGGGCGATCGCCGACGCGTTCGATACCGCCGGCCTCGCGACGACGATCAGCGACAACATCGTCGGCACGATGTGGGACAAGCTGCTCGTGAACGTCGCGACCGGCGCGCTGACCGGCGTCACCGGCCTCACCTACGGCCAGCTTTACGACGAGCCACTGCTGAAGGCGACGTCGCTCGCGGCTGTCGCCGAGGCGATCGCGGCGGCGCAGGCGGCCGGCGTCAAGCTGTCGATGACCGATCCCGAACAAGCATGGACGCTCGCTGCCGCGGGGCTGCCCGCGGCCTTCAAGACCTCGATGTTGCAAAGCCTGGAAAAAGGCTCGATCACCGAGATCGACTTCATCAACGGTTCGGTCGTGCGCGCCGGGCAGCGCTACGGCGTACCGACCCCGGTCAACGCCACGCTCGTCGCCTGCATCAAGGGGCTGGAGCGCGCAATGGCCGACCGCCGGCGCGAGGAGGCTGCCGCATGAATGCCACGAAAGCCTATCTCGAACACGTTGCGATCTGGGTGAAGGACATCCGCTGGCACATCCGCTTCTTCGAGGACGTGCTCGGCATGACGCTGCGCGAAGTGGACGGCACGCTCGACGCGCCGCGGCAGTACTGGACGCTCGGCGGTCTGCAGTTCATCCACGCGCCGGAACACGACGGCCCCGAAGGCAGGCTCGCGCATCTCGGCGTGATGTGCGAAGACCTGGAGGCCGCGCTGGCCGCGGCGCGGCGGTTCGACGTGACGGAGATGCCGCAGGGGCGCAACTGGCTTCGCCTGCCCGACGGGCTCGCCGTCGAACTGATTCAGGCCCGGCCGGCGTCCTGCGTCGCGCAGGCACTGGCGATCGACCCGCGCGCGGAGGCATGACCATGGCCATCGTCGAGAAATACTGGGACGACGCCCGCGAGGGCGACACATGCACGAGCCCGAGCTACGTCGTGACCAAGGAGCGCATTCTCGCGTATGCCGACCTCACCGGCGACCACACGCCCGTTCACGTGGACGAGGATTACGCGAACGCCAGCCATTTCGGCTGCCTCGTCGCGCACGGGCTGTTCGGCCTGTCCGTTGCCGACGGCCTGAAGACCCAGAGCGACTATCGCTTCCTGCCGGGCATGTCGCTCGGCTGGACCTGGGATTTCCTGCTGCCGATCAAGGTCGGCGACGTGCTGCACGTGACGTTCCGCGTCGGCTCGATGCGGGCGAGCAAGAGCCGCCCGGACTGGGGCATCGTCGTGCTGCCGTCGCAACTGATCAATCAGGACGGGCAGGTCGTTCAACGCGGCGAACATCGTCTGATGGTGCCGCGCCGCCCGGAGGCACGGTAATGCAGGCTCGTCCCCTCGAAGGCATTCGCGTCGTTGACTACAGCCATTTCCTCGCCGGCCCGTATGTCGGGCGCTGTCTCGCCGCTCTCGGCGCCGAAGTCATCAAGGTCGAGCGTCCCGGCGACGGCGACGCCGGGCGCCAGCACGCGACCGTGCTCGACGACCAGCAAAGCGGCTACTTCCTGCAGCTCAACATGGGCAAGCGCGGCGTGAGCGTGAACATGAAGGACGCGCGCGGCAAGGCGTTCATGCAGCGGCTGTGCGACTCCGCCGACGTCTTCATCGAGAACTACCGGCCGGGCGCGCTGGACAAGCTCGGGCTCGGCTATGCCGAACTGTCGGCGCGCAATCCGGGCCTCGTCTACTGCTCGATTTCGGCGTACGGTCACACCGGCCCCGACGCACATCGCGCGGGCTTCGGGCTGATCGCCGAAGCGAAGAGCGGGATCATGCAGATGGTCGGCACGCCCGGCGAGCGCCCGCCGCTGCTGCGCATTTCGCTCGGCGACATGTACACCGGCATTCATGCGGTCGCGGCGATCAACGCCGCGCTGCTGGGGCGCGTGAAGAGCGGCCGCGGGCAACACGTCGACATGGCGCTGTACGACACGCTGGTGTCGATGCACGAATACGCGGTGCAGTGCTACACGCTGAAGGGCGTGCTGCCCGAGCAGACCGGGCACGACATGCCCACCTCGACACTCTATGGCGTGTTCCGTGCCGCGGACGGCGATCTCGTGATCGCCGCGCAGGTCGACGACGCGTGGAAGCGCTTCGCACAACTGATCGCAACGCACGGCGGCCCGGCGGGTTTCGGCGCCGACCCGCGGCTTCACGACGGCACCGGGCGCAATGCGCACCGCGCGGAGATTCTGTCGGTGGTCGAACCGTGGGTGGCCGCGCGTTCCGTCGCGTCGGTACTGGACCTGCTGGACGGCATCGACGTTCCGTGCGCGAAGGTGCAGCGCATCGACGAGGTGTTGAACGATCCGCAGATCCAAGCCAGGGGCATGGTCGTCGAGCAACAGCATCCGCGCTACGGGACACTGCGGCTACCCAACCTGCCGTTCCGGCTTTCCGATTGCGATACGACGATTCGCGACGTCGCGCCCGATCTCGGGCAGCACAACGCGGAAGTCGCGCGTTCCCTTGGGTTCGATTCGGCCGAAATCGACGCGATGCAGGCCGATGGCGTCCTCTATTCGAAAGCGAGCCAACGATGACTGATCGATACGCGGTGATCGGCAATCCGATCGGGCACACGAAATCCCCGCTGATTCACGGCCTCTTCGCGCAAGAGACGCGGCAGGACCTCCGCTATACGGCGATCGAAGGCCCGATCGAGCCGGCAGGCGCTTTTGCTGCAACGGTGCGTGCGTTTTTCGATGGCGGCGGCAAGGGCATCAACGTCACCGCGCCGTTCAAGCTCGACGCGTTCGCGATGTCGGACGAACGCAGCGAGCGGGCGCGGCTCGCGGGCGCGGCCAACGCACTCAAGTTCGACGGCAGCCGCATCCTGGCGGACAACTTCGACGGCATCGGACTGGTTCGCGATATCGAAGCGAACCTCAATCTGCCGATGGCCGGCAAGCGCGTGCTGGTGCTCGGCGCGGGCGGTGCGGCGCGCGGCGCGCTGTTGCCGTTCCTCGAAGCCGGCCCGGCGGAACTCGTGATTGCGAATCGCGACGTCGACAAGGCGCGTGCACTGGCCGCGCAGGTCGCCGGGCGCGGTCCGCTCGTCGCCGGCAGCTACGCGGACCTCGCGCGGATGGGACGTTTCGACCTGGTCGTCAATGCGACGTCGGCCAGCCTCACCGGCGACCTGCCGCCCGTCCCGCCGAGCGTGTTCAGTCCGACGGGAACCGCCTACGAACTCGCCTATGGCAAGCGGCTCACGCCGTTCCTCCGGCTCGCGAAAAACGCGGGCGTGCACGGGATCGCGGACGGCGTCGGCATGCTGGTCGAGCAGGCGGCCGAGGCGTTCGCATGGTGGCGCGGCGTGCGCCCCGCGACCAGTTCGGTGATCGACCGGCTGGCCGTGCCGTTCGACTGAATACGCGATGAGGTGTCGGCATGCAGGCGATCCCGATGCGCGACGGCATCGAACGCCGCAGGAGCGGCAGGCGCGACCGGGTAGACTCGGCGCGTCCATACCAACGAGCCGCGCCGGGCAACGTTGCCTTGCCGACCCCCTTCCCCCGCCCGAGACCGTGCCGAACCCCGTCATGCCGGACACCACCCGCCCCGCTCGCCTGAACTTCGCGCTCATGTTGCCGCTGCTGCTGGCGGCCCAGCCGGTGGCGACCGACAGTTATCTGCCGGCGCTGCCTGAAATCGCCGCGACGCTCGGCTCCGCCAGCGTCAGCCTCACGGTGTTCGCATTGATATTCGGTATCGGACAGTTGCCGATGGGCAGCCTGTCCGACCGGTTCGGCCGTCGCCCCGTCTTGCTGGCCGGCCTGACGCTCTATGCGCTGACCGCATTGGCGGCGGCGCTCGCGTCGACCGCCGCGATGCTGGTGACCGCGCGTGCGATGCAGGGCTTTGCCATGGCCGCGATACTGGTATGCGCCCGCGCGACGGTGCGCGACCGGTATTCGGCGGGCGACGGCCCGTACGTGATGGCACGCGGCTTCATGGGAATGGGGATGATGGCGTTCCTCGCCCCGATCGTCGGGGCGTACGTCACGCAGCACGCCGGCTGGCGATGGGTACTCGCGGGGATGAGCCTGTATGCGTTCGGCTTGCTCGTCATGTGCGGGTACGGCTTCGAGGAAAGCGCCGCGAGAATCGCGCCGCGCCGGAACGCGACCGGGGACGTGCGCGAGATATTCGGCAATGCTCCGTTCAGGGTATGGACGCTGCTGGCCGCGTCGACGTACACCGGCATGTTCTGTTTTCTGCTGCTTTCTCCGACGATCTATATCCGGCAGTTCGGCATCTCGCCGCAGCGATACGGCTGGATCCCCGCGAGCGGGACGCTCGTCTATGTCCTGAGTACCTTTGGCTGCCGGCAGTTGCTGCGACGTCAAAGCATGCTGCGCACGGTGCGCCAGGGCGCAACGTTGAGCCTGTCAGGCGCGGCGATCCAGGCGTTGGGATGTGCGCTGCTTCCCGGCAGCATCTGGCCGCTGCTCGTCGGGCATGGCGTGTATTGCCTCGGCCACGGAATCCATCAGCCTTGCGGGCAGGCAGGAGCGGTCAGCGGCCTGCCTCATCTTGCCGGTCGCGCGGTATCGTGGTCCGGCTTCATCATGATGTTCTTCGCTTTCGGCGTGGGACAGACGGCGGCGGTTTTCATCGATCCGCGCTATCAGTCGGGCGCTTGGCCGATGGTGGTGCCGATGCTCGTCGTCGGCGTCACGCTGGTCGCGATCGCGTTTGCGTGGTTGCCGAAAATCGGCGATGCGACTTTGGTCGCGGCAACGGTTCCGGCGCGCGCGGTGGAGGGTCGCTGAGTTGCGGCGGAGAATCGGCAGGTGAAGATCGCATGGCAGCGCCAGCAGATGCCAGTCGAGCGTGAAACCCGTCGCGCGATAGTTGGCCACGATCTCGTCGCCCCACGATGCTGGAGGCAAGCTCGGTACCGCGTCGTCGCGTCCGGTGCCGCGCAGCGGATCTCGAACACGCACGGCAACCTCGAACCCGAAGCGCTGCGCCGATCGGCCAATCCGGCGCGGACGAAAACGCTCCCGGCTATCGGGAAAGCGGGAGGTACCGCGTCCGTCATCCATGCGGATCTCGCCGACGCAAGCCCCCAAACCATCAGCCCATCGTTTGCGCGAACGACTTCAGATACTTCATGCCCGTGTCGCACATGATCGTCACGATCGTGGCGTCCGGGCCGAGCCGTTCGGCGAGTCGCAATGCGCCGGTTACGTTGGCGCCGGTCGACGTACCGCAGAACAGCCCCTCCTCGGCGGCCAGCCGGAACGCCATGGCTCTCGCGTCCTCCGTCGAGACGCGCTCGAGTTCGTCCGCGATGCCGTCGCGCCAAAGCGGCACGACATAGCCCGCGCCGATTCCGTCGATCTTGTGCGCCCCGGTCGGCCCGCCCGACAGCACAGCCGATTCGGCCGGCTCGACACCGGCGATCCGGATGCGTGCGTCATGCTCGCGCAAGCGCCGCGAAATCCCGCGCAGCGACGCAGCCGTACCGACGCTCTGGACGAAACCGTCGAGACGGCCGCCGGTCTGCTCCCAGATCTCGTCGGCCATCTTCGTATAGGCGCCGAGCTGATCGGTGTTTTCCATCTGTGCGGTGAGGTATGCGCCCGTCTCGCCGGCAATCCGGTGCGCTTCGCGAATCATGTCCTTCGTCAGCTTCTCGGTTTGCTTGCCGTTGTCGCTCGGGACGAGCGTCAGCTTCGCGCCAAGCAGGCGCATGTGATCGAGCTTCTCCTTCGCGAACGCATCCGATGAAACCAGATGCAGCGGATGCCGCTTGACGGCGCACACCAGCGCGAGCGACACACCCGTGCTGCCGCCGGTGTACTCGACCACCGCGCCGCCGGGCGTCAGACGCCCGTCGCGCTCGGGCGCTTCGATCATCGCCAGCGCGATCCGGTCTTTCATGCTGCCGGTCGGATTCTGGCTTTCGAGCTTGACGAACAGACGCGCGCCGTTCTTCGGGACAACGTATCGTAACGGGACGAGCGGCGTGTTGCCGATCGTGTCGAGGATGCTGCCGGGAGTCGATTTCATGTTGATCTCTGAAGTGAGCGAGGCCGATACGAGCAGGCGGATGGCGGTCGAACAAGTCCGGGAATGCCGGAGATGCTTCGCAGTCTAGACGCGCGGCGAGGCCTTGCGCCATAGTCATAAATGACATTAATGGCGGCATTTACGACACCCCTTCGGCATATAAGCCGCTCTCCGTCTGATCGGAAATCCGATGCATGGGCGGGCGCGGCGCAAGCGCGCCACGCGTCGCCCGCCGCATTCGTTCAGACCGTACGCGACACCAGCTCGCCCAGCACCGTGTCCAGCGCGACATGGCCGCGCAAGATATCGTCAGGATTGCTGTCGAAATCGATCCAGCCTTCGTTGAAGCCGTCCAGCATGCGCATGCGCGGGAGCGGATGTTTCATGCCCTGCGCGCGAAACAGCACTTCCCACGTTCGCCTGTCGACGGCTTCCGCACGCACGTCCCGGCCCATAACGCGAGCGAAGGCCAGCGCGAGATCGTGGGGGCTCACCCGGCGCGGGCCTTCGAGCTCGACGACACGCACACCGCGCCACGTCTGCTGCAGCAGTTCCGCCGCAACACGGCCCACGTCCGCGGTGGCGACCATCGGCACGGGCTTGTCGAGCGGCTGCAGGTAACTGGCGACGACGCCCCCGTCGCGCGCGGACGCGACATCCCACGCGGCGTTCTCCATGAACCAGCCGGGCCGCAGGAACGTCACCGGCATCGGCATCTCGCGCAGCGCCTGCTCCATCAGCGTGAGTTGCGTGAGCAGATTGGTTTCGTGGGCCTGCGCGCCGATCGTCGACAGGCAAACGACCTTTTCCGGACGCGCCGTCAGAAGCGCGGCGGATACGGCTTCGATCACCTTCCGCGCCTCGGGAAACCCGGGCGCCGGATCGAACACCGGCGGCAACAGGATGAAAACGCCCGACGCGCCGGCGAACGCGGCGGCGAGCGACGAAGGGTCTTCCATGACCGCGGTTGCCATCTCGCACCCGCGCTCCGCCCATGTCCTTGCCCGCGTCGTGTCGCGTACGACCGCGCGCACCGGCCGCCCCGCGGCCAGCAGCTCGCGAGCCAGTGCGCCGCCGACCTGGCCGGTGATTCCCGTGATTGCATACATTGCTCGTTCTCCATGTGTGAATACGTGGGTCGCATTCTGGACAAACGCCGAGCGAAACAAAACGACATGGATGGCATCAGATAAGTGACAACGCGTCATCAATTCGGCATGATCGACACGGACGCCCGGCAGCACCGCACCGCGCAGCGTTCGCGCGTCGGCCTTCCGTGGGCCGCTCGCCATCCGCTCCCCGTATTCACTCGAACGACGATGAGATCCAGTAGCGAAAAACTGTCCGGCAGCATCAGCGTGTTCGCCGCCGTGGTCGATGCCGGGACATTCGCGGCTGCCGCCGACGTGATCGGCATGACGCCGCCGGGCGTCAGCCGAGCGATTGCCCGGCTGGAAAGAAGGCTGAACATCCGGCTGTTCAACCGAACGACGCGATCGGTGTCGCTCACCGAAGAGGGCCGCCGCTTTTACGAGCAGGTCATGCCCCATCTCGCCGGGCTGGAGGAAGCCGCCGCGGCGGCCGCAGGCGGCGCCTCCGCCGTGCGCGGAAAGCTGCGAATCAATCTGGATCCCGTCGTCTACCGGGCCATTCTCGGGCCACGGCTCGATGCGTTCATGGACGCACATCCCGAACTCGAAATCGAGCTCATCGCGCGAGACAGCCTGGGCGACCTCGTCATGGACGGCTTCGACCTCGCCGTGCGATTCGGCGAACCGCGCGCATCCAGCCTGATCGCGAGAAAGCTGCTCGACACCGGCGTCGTGACGGTCGCGGCGCCCTCGTACATCGCGCGCCGGGGACGGCCGGCAAAACCCCAGGACCTCGAGGACGGGAGCCACCGCTGCCTGGAATTTCGCAACCCCGAGACAGGCAAGCCGTTCGCGTGGGAATTCCATCGCAAGCGCAAACGCATCGTGGTCGACACCCGCGGACGCCTCACGGTCAACGATCCGGGCGCGCTGCTCAACGCGTGCCTCGCCGGTTCCGGCATTGCGCAGATGCTGCTGCTCGGCGCCGAGCCGCTGATCGCCGACGGCCGGTTGATCGATCTCTTTCCCGAATGGGCCGACGAGCGGTATCCGTTATACGCGTACTACCCGTCCCGGCATCACGTGCCGGCAAAGACGCGCGCGTTCCTGGATTTCATGATCGAACTGACGCGCGTTCACGCGGACGTCGGCACGCGCTAGCGCGGCTCCGGCGGAGCCCACGGGACCATGCCTCGGCATGCGCGGCGTACGACGGCGCCGCCGTCGACGCAGCGACGGCGTTCGAGCCCGGTCGCTCGCGTTGGCGAAGCAATGCCGGCCGTACCGAGGACGCTACCGATTGTCGGCACGCAGTTCCCGCACCCCACGGCCGAGCCGGCGCCGCAACAAGGCCCGCAACGTCGCCGCATCCGCATAGCCGACCTCGCTTGCGATCGTCTCCAGGTCGTAACCCATCGACACGAGGTTCTGCGCCCGTTCGATCCGGAGATCCTGGAAGAACGCCAACGGCGACTTCCCGAGTGCCGCCTCGGTACGGCGCTGCAACGTGCGCGGTCCGACGGCCAATGCCGCTGCGGCTGCCTGAAGCGAGAAACCCAGGGAAAGATTCTCGCGAGCCCAGCGCTCGAATCGCGCGACCAATGGATCGGCGTGTGCAAGGTAATCCGGAATGATGTATTCGGCTTGCGATGCGCGCTTGTCGATCAGCATCAAGCGCGCCACGAGCGTGGCCAGTTCGGGACTGGCCTGACGCAGCAACCACAGCGCCAGGTCGAGATGGCCCATGGCCGACCCTGCCGTGATCAGGCGATCCGCGGCGACGACCATGCGCGACTCGTTCAGATCCACCGCCGGATAACGTTGACGGAAAAAAGGCGAGAGCGACCAGGTGGTCGTCGCCTCGCGATGATCCAGAAGCCCGGCTTCGGCCAGCAAGAACGTACCGATACAGGCGGCGGCCACGCCGATGCCGCCAGCATGCCACGCACGAAGGTGCGCCATCGCATCGCGCACGTCTCGACGCTCCAGCGCCTGGGCCAGGCGTTCCGGCTCCCTGATACCGGGCGCGGGCACGACCACCCAGTCCGGGTGGCGCACGCCGCTTGCCGGTTCCACCGTCATCGACAATCCATGCGCGGTGCGAATGCGTTTGCGCACGCCAGCCACCGTCACGTCGAAGGGTGGCGCGGCAAAGCCTTGAGCAGCAGCCAGTTCGTTGGCCATCGCGAAGGTATCCAGCAGCACCGTGAGCCCGGTATCGAACAGACCGTCGAGGGCCAGGATGGTCAATCTCATGTCGCAAACGTCGCTGTGAATATCGTTTACGACTATAGCCCGATTTGCGGGCAAAGCCCGGCGTGCATGTCGACGCGGCACAGACGCACGTCAGGTCGCCCTCGCTTTTCCCACCCTTTGCGAAGGACACTTGCCCAGTAGCTCGACCAGCCGTGTCTCGCATCCGGAAAACGCGTACCCGCGCCGCTGAGAGAGTCACGGCGGCGCCCGTCTACTCGATGGCGAAAGCGGCCATCGACACGCTGCCCCATACGCTCGCCATCGAGCTGGGGCCGCGCGGCATCGCCGCGAACGCCGTCGCGCCGGGCTTCACGCGCACGGATGCGAACGCCGCCTTTCGCGAGAATCCCGAACGCGTCAAGGCGGCCGAGGCGCAAATCGCGCTGGGCCGCTTTGGCGAGCCTTCGGAAATCGCCGCCGTCGTCGCGTTTCTGGCTTCCGAGGACGGTCATTGGGTGACCGGCCGGACGATCGAGGCGACCGGCGACGTGCGCGAATGACCGAACGCGGCCGCGTGCCGACCTATCCTGTCTGCAACACGGCCGGATCGATTTCGCGCGCGGTCAGCCCGAATTTCGCCATGCGGGCGCGATGGTCCGGCGAGCCGAGATATGAACGAAGTCGTCGGTTAACCGCCGTCAGAAGATCCCGGTTTTCCCGGTTGAACGAAAACGCCCCCAGCGGAGGGGTCCGCTGGCTGCCGTTTACCTCCGGCTCGTGCGCGACGTCCTCGATCATCGCGCGGCCTATCCGGCTCGCAACGATCCGGTTTCCCAAGGCCGTGCTCGCGTAGGCGTCGATCACGCCGGAGAGAACGGCCGCGATCGCGTCGGCTTGCTGTTCGAAGACGACGATCTGCCGCCGACTCACGCCCGACGCGATCGCGGAATCATGCTGCACCTGCCCTGCAATGATGCCGAGACGCGCATCGGGACGTTCGGCGATCGACGCATAGCTGCGCAGCGCCTTCGGGTTGCCGGGCCGGACCAGAAAGCCGTCCCCGATCCCCCACACCGGCACGCTGAACGCGACGGTATCGGCGCGCTTCGGCGTCACGAAGAGCGGCACGTTCATGTCCCAGCGACCTGCTTCGACGCCGGGCAGCAATTCGCTGAACGTCGTCGGGCAGTACTCGATTCGGGTGGCGCCAATCTGCCGGAGAATCGTCCCGGCGAGCTCGAGATCGGCACCGGTAGCGGTGCCGTCCGCTTCGGTCCAGCCGAACGGCGGCTCTTCGATGTACGCAACGGTCAACTTCATCGCTTTCTCTCGCAAGCCGAAGAATCGATCGGGAATTCATCAGCTTACCGTGGGAAGTGGAGGTTCACTAAGCGTCGACAAAATTATTCCGGGCGTAAGCAAGTCGGCGAAATTTTCTTGACGCAACCGCCGATGAAGTCATCGATCCGGACATCGAACGCCTGATGCGACAGGCGTGCCAGCGTGACGGAATGAATTGGCTCCGCGCTGTTCGACGTTAACCGCGACATCCGTCATCCGGATCATGTGAGGCTTGATGCCGTCGTCTTCCGCCGTCGCGGCTTCCTTCGGATGGATCGGCGCTTCGAGCCGCGCCTTCGTCGCGATGAACTCCGGCGTATTGACCTGCGAATAATCGCGCGGCCGTTGCACCGGCATCGCGATCAGTTCCTTCACCCCGCCCGAATTCGCTTTCAGCATTCCGGGCTACGGTGAAGAGTCGGTTTCGGCAGGTTTCGAAGAGATAGCGCCAGACCGCTGGAAGGATGGAGTCTGTCAGCCGGACATCGAGCGCCGCCTGCATACGCTATACAAGAAGCCCGGGTATGCGATGTAACGGCAAAGCGGCCATTGGAGTGACTCACTGCGACCACCCGAGCGAGTGGCGGGAAATGGCCGAAGTCGAGCGCATCGCCGGGTGCCCGGAACGCTTCGAATATGAATGCTGCGAGATGCGTCAACCGACCGAGTCAACAGAACGAGTGCTATCTCCGGTGACGCGTATTCAACGACGCTCCGTAATCGGACCCTCAGCGTCAACTGTCCCCACCGCGCCGACGGCGCCGCCAACGGAAATCGGTCCATGTGCCTCCAGATCACCATGCACGGTCAGCGGGCCATGCACGGTGAGCGGGCCGTGAAACGTATTTTCTCCCTGACGTCTGCGTACGGCATGCCCGTCGGGAGGAATCCGTTCAATCGTGGCCGCGGTGACCGGGCCGCGAGCGGAGATGTCACCAGCCACCGTCAGCGAGCCGTCGACAGTAACCGGCCCGAGGACGACGAGCGATCCGTCGACGCTGAGCGGCCCCGTGACGACCGGTTCGGCATGCCCCGACGTGACGAAGACAGAGGAGGCCAGCAGAACCGCGCGCGCCATCGCGCTTCCTGCCCGCCTCGATGCCATGCTCTTTCCTGGCGCCAGATGAAGCATTTCACATGTCCTCCTGCCCGGTGTCTACTTACGCGAGCGCCAGCGGTCCACTGACTCGCGACGGGCGGCTGCGGCTGAAGCACGCCCGGACGCTATTGATCCAGTCTAGTCACGGAGTTGACGAGCACAAGCGGCATCGGCGCGATAGCGCAACGCGGCGCGACAGCACACGAGACTTCTGAACTACGCTGGCGCGTCGTGTGCTAAAAAGATTTGACTATCGCAAATGGCTTCCGTCAGGATTGACTGCTTCATCGTCTTTCCTGGAAGGGTAGTATTTCTTCTTCTGCTCAAGCTCATAGAAGAGTGTGCCGTGAATACCGTTCACCTCCTTCTTCTTCACCGGACGAGTCCATATCTCGGCGAAAGCAGCATCCAACGACGCCTCATCGGATCGGCCATAAACCTCGTCGATGAATGCAATGTCAGTCTCCTTCGGAAATATCAAGTCAAACTGCTCGTCTGTCGCCGCAAAAATGTCATAAACACAATTTTCTGCGCCGTCGATAATCTGAATATTTTTCATTTCTGAAGCGGACCTCCAAAGCAGCATCTGGCCCGCCAGATGCTGCACCATTATGCGCGATCACGGCAGGGTATGGGCTTGAACAACCGTCTCCTGCAGTCTGCAGCCAGACTCGTTCGGCTGTAGTCGACCCTCAAGAGACGCTCGAAGTTGCTGGGAACGGCCGTTCAAAACATACAGCTTTATACCTACTGCAGGGCTGCCTTCTACTTTTCGAGCCGGCGAAGCATGATCTGGCCGAGCTCTGAAGGTTGTCGCAACAACGATTCGCGCAATGGTCCCTCGTAATTTAGATCTGTCGACTCAAGCCCGTGCACGATGCTCCAGAAGACTCCAGCACCATCATCTTCGGGAAATCGTTCAAAAATGCGAAACAGGACCGGCAGACAAGCGATCGATACATCTCCCTGCCAAAGCTCCGATAAGAGCGTGTCTAACTTGCGCCAGTCGCCTGCGGGGCTAGGCTTAAACTGGTCGATTTCCAAGAGAATTTCGTTTAGCGGACGACTCATTGTTAGTCTTGTGCGGAGCTACGGAGGGAGACGGGCGGATTTATAAACGTCCGCTCGTGGCCGATCTGAGCCGATAAACGACCGACTCAGGCGCATTGGTTATAGTGGTTTCTTATGTCGCCGCAGGCGAGATCAAACCTCTCGTAGTATTCGGCACAGAACCGTTCCTCCTTCGACGACAAGTGCAATAACGCGAGGAGATTTGCTGCATTATTCGGGACAGCAAAGGCTCCGAGTTCATGCAGCGCCTCAGGGTACAACTCCCTCATTGGTTCGAGAGTGCCGGAGTTTCGAACGGCGTAGTCAACGACCCACATGCTGTAGACGACGCGTTCGATCAGCGTCAGGCTGCTGAAACCCTCAAGTGATTTTTTCTGTATGACACGGTTTCCTTCGTCAATCAACCACGTTTCCATATCGAGTTTCATAGGCGGGTCGGAACAGATAGCTGCCTTGAGGCAAGGCGTTGTTTGCGCGGGGGTATGAAAGGTGTCGCCCTAGACGTGTTGCAATCGACGAAATTGTCAGCAATCTAGCCCCGCCTGTCGAGTGTCCGGTTGTGGCCGTATGCCGCCCGACGCGTGCGGCTGTAGTCGACACTGAACGGACGTTCGAATTTCCAGATAGCGGCCGTTCGACAAGCAGAGACCTATCGTTGCAAGGAGGTTTCATAGCTCCAACCTCGCGCATGTGTCAGGAGAGCATCGTATTGTCGCTGCCTGTCATGCAACTGCATGCTCAAAGCCGCTTTACCTATAAATTCAAGAGCGCGCCAATTGGCATCGTCGCCTTTCTCGAACGCGGCCTCGAGCGCATCCAGCGCTAACTCGAGTTCGTTATGGCTTAAGTACTCTTCGAACTCTTTAATCTCGTCAGCGCAGACTCCCTCCGCAGCTTCGGAAAGGTTGGCTCTCGCTTCGCGCAGATAGGTGAAAGTCCTGGCCCAGTCAAAGGGGGCGTTGAGGAGCATCATCCACAAACATTGGCAAGTCGAACGGGTGTACGAACTGAGGCGGCACCGCTTGTGTGAGCCAAACACCGTTTTGTGATTGGAAGAAGGCGTGACCCAACTCGTACATCTTCGCGGAATCCACTCTCAACACTATAGGACTGCCGTGCCGACGCCCAACGGCAAGCGCGGTAGCGATGTCCGCCGACAGATGTACGTGCTGCCTGCTCTGGGGTTTCAGGCCCTGCTCCGCAATGGCAGGAACGAACCTGCTTGCGGTGCCGTGAAAAAGTTGGGCAGGCGGCTTTAGCGCTTCGAGACCAAGATTCACATCAACTGAGTGTCCTTGGTTGGCTCGGATCATCAGCCCGTCGCCGCTGATGGCAAACCGTCTCTTGTCGCTGGTCGACACGATCTTTTCAAGCATCGCACGATCAATTCGCTTTCCGTGCGCGTTGGCTTGCCGGAGAAGCAGCTCGACATTTGCCCAACCGGCTTCATTCAGCGAAAGACCTATCGTTTCCGGAACGTGTCTGAGCACCAAACTAAGGAATTTGCTGATGGAGGTCAGGTCTTCGCTCAATTCGCCCACTCCTAATGCTCCGGAATCATGCATGTCTCGATCCAGTTCTCCATGTCGGTGTAGAAAACGGTGATAGGCCAGGGTAAGCGCTCACGCGACTTCGACCAAGTTAGATGAACCACCGCAACCCGACCACTTCCATCGAGAATTTCAAACAAAGCGTCGTCGCCCAAGCCCCTTCCGATAAGCCTTGCAGGTAGCTCGAACATTTCGTGCCCCGGAGGAACCTCTAGCGCGAGCTGTCGCGCGAAGGTCTCGTGAAAATGATTGTCCATACTTTCAGTGGGCCACCATGGTTCAAGCCATTCCATGCATACACCTTTCACAAGCGGCCATTCTTGGCCAGTGGCGAACTCGAGCGTTCAATTGTAGCCGGGCTGCACCGATGCGTGTCGATGGAACATAGGCGGTCTCCGACCCATCACCGCCACTCGAATTTCCCGAGCTGGTCGTTTGCAGCTTTCAATCCATACGCAGCCGGATGTCGTCTGCTTCCGACCTAGCAATGGTGATGCAAAAATGAAGTTGATCTGTTGTCTCAGGATTCTCTTGCGACCACTCCAGAGCTGCGGCCTGAACTATTCGACGACAAAAATCGGCCGCATCCTGCATCGATAGATGCCCGAGACTCGCGGTGCCCTGCGGTGCATTCCCGTGTCCGACCCGTCCATCTTGGGCTCTGATCCATCCTTCCCAGCCTAGAATCTGCACTTTTTTGCGGGCGCAGTAATTAATTGCCTCGACGGCTGCATTGAGCGGCAAGACGATCTCAATTTGAGAAATCGATTGTTGTGCGGGTTCAGGTGGAAGTAGCGTCAACTGGGACATCGGACTTTATCGCGATCGAGAACGTCGGATTGTGTGCAGTCTAGGTGAGCATGTCGAGTGGCTGTTGCTGGCCGGTAACAGCCTATCGCCATCCCCGGCCGCAAGCCGGCTGGCGAACCTCGAGCGATCGCATGCGGGCCACTGCGAACTCATCGGCTAAAGCAACTTTTCGCGATCACTCGAGCCCACCAGCAGCAAACTGCCGCAACCTCCGCCCCAAGCGATGCAGCACCACCATCCCGCGCGCCTCCGAGCGGACTCGCGCAAAGCCAACGCATCCCCGGCCCCCGCTTCCCGCCTCACACGCCTCTCGGCAGCCGCACCGCGAATACGGTTTCCGTCTGATCGGACCGCGCGTCGATCCGGCCGCGATGCGCCTTGGCAATTTCGTTGGCGATGAACAAGCCGAGTCCCAGGCCGGTATCGTCACCCGTTCTGTCTGAACGATCCGCGCCGCGCTGAAGCGGATCGAAGATGCGGTCCAGCGTGAGCCGATCGATGGCCGGGCCGTTATTGCCGACCTCGATGAGCACCTCCGCGCCGCCCGCCTCGGCCATCACCCGCACCGGTGTCCCGGCCGCGCCGTACTTGACGGCATTGCTCACCAGATTACTCAGCAGTTGCTGCATTCGCTGATCGTCCCAATCACCTCGCAGATCGCCGCTCATATCGAGCGTAATTTCGCGATCGGGATGACCTGCCCGCAATTCGTCCACCACGTTGACGAGCACGTGCGCGAGATCGATCTTGCGGGGAACGACGTTGATGCCCAGTCCGAGCTGGGTTCGATTGAAATCGCAGAGATCGTCGAGAAGGCCGTGCATGCGGGCACCGCTTCTGATCAGGCGCGCGGCTGCTTCCGATACCTCCTCACCTGCATTGAGCGCCGCGAGATACGACGCCGTGACCTGGATCGTCTGCAGCGGCGTGCGCATGTCGTGGCCCAGCATGCCGAGGAGCAAGTTGCGAGCCTGCTCGATCTCTTCGGTAAAAAAGGCGACGGATTCCGCCAGCGCCTGATCGATCGCCTCGTTGAAGCGAATCACGTCGTCCAGATGGGGCGCGCTCGGCCGACACTCGTCGATCCACAGGCGCAGCACGCTGGCGCGCAGCGCCCGATACTCGGCTGCCAACTGGTTGATGTTGAAGCCCCGCCGGGCGCGCAGGGCGGCATGAGTCTGGGCGGCCGTCTCTCCGGCATTCACTGGCTCGGGTGCGTGCCCCAGCGATTTTTGACGTTGCGCTTCCCTCGTTTGCGGCGTCGCGATGTCCTTGGCGACGGCGGTCAGAATCTCACGCGCGTGATCGCGTAGCCCGATCGAGTTCATGTTCCGCGCGGCCGGTAGCAGGGTGGCGGCGAACGCTTCCCACTGCACCAGGATCGGTTCCATGTTCCGTACGATGAAATCAGCAAGCCGCATGTCGCCCCTCACAACGGAATGAACGATGGACACTGCAGTCGAACCGCACGATATTACGTGAATATCGGCGTCAGCCGGCGATTCGATCGCCGTCGTCGTTTCCGCCCGCGCGGGCGGAGAGCGTCGAGCGGCGGCTTCGATCGACCGCGCCCGCCGGCCACCGTCGACCGCCGGGCGCGGCATTCGGCACCTTTGAACGATATGCTGCTGAATTGACGGTCGCGACAGGGCCGAAGCGACCTTCGATTCGCACGCACGTCACGTCGGGCGGCTAGCATGGCCGAGACAGTCGGTGCGGCGCCGTTCGATTGCCGCGGCACCGGCAGTACGAACCTTGCGCCGCGCTCGCTCTACCTTCATCCCGACGCCGGATTCGGCCACATTTTCCTGCCACGGCCGGCCGCCGGCACGAAACTGCACATGCCCAGGAAAAAACCAAGCCTCTGGTTGCGGCCTCTCGACCTGTTTGCCATCGCGACCGGTGCGCGCCCGAAGAAGTCGGTCGGCAGGTCGCGGCCGGCCGTCAAGAAGGCGACCAAAAAGGCCGCCCCGCGGACCGCCAAGCCCGCCTCCACCGTCCGTACCGCCAGACGGACCGGCGCCGCGCGCGCCCCGTCGGCCCGGCCGCCCGGCACCTGGCTCCGCTCGTTTCATTCCGTTGGCCCGAGCGCCGGCCGGCTCGTGAACCATCTGGCGTACGCGCTGTATCTCCCCGTCGCCCCGGCGGCAACCGCAGGCATGCCGGCCGTCGTCATGCTGCACGGCTGCAAGCAGACCGCCGAATCGTTCGCCGCAGGCACGCGCATGTGCCGTCTCGCGGAGCGGTCCGGGTTCGCCGTGCTGTTTCCCGAGCAGGCCAAGACGGCCCATGCGCACCGCTGCTGGCACTGGCATGGCGACGCGACCCAGTCCGAAGCCGCGGCCGTCGCGTCGCTGGTCGACGCCATCGTGCGGCGACACGGCTTCGATCGCGACCGGATCTACGTGGCCGGCATGTCCGCGGGCGCCGGGCTCGCCGCGGCGCTGGCGATACGGTATCCCGACCGCTTCGCGGCGGTCGGCCTGCACTCGGGCCCGGCGATCGCGCCGCCGTCGTCGACGATGGCCGCGATGAGCCTGATGCGTCGCGGCATCCGCGACGATCCGATCCATGTGCTCGACGCGTGCACCGACGTCGCGTCCTATCCCGGCATGCCGGCGCTCGTCGTCCACGGCGCGCTCGATACGGTCGTGACCGACCGCAATGCGACGCAGCTCGGCATCGCGTTCGCGCGACTCAACCGGCTCGTCGATGAACACGGCGCGATCCGCGTCGGCGAGCAACGCCGCTACGCGCAGGACGAGGCGGACTACATCGATTATCTGAAGCGTGGACGGCTGGTCGTCAGGGTGTGTGTCGTTCGCGGGCTGCGGCATGCATGGAGCGGCGGAGATCCGGACGAGCCGTTCCATTCCGCCACGGGGCCGGACGCGACCGCGATGTTCTGGCATTTCTTTCGTCGTCAGCGCCGCAAGCGATCGGCATGACACACGACGCCCGCGACCACTCGCCGTCATGTCGTCACGCCCGTTGCTCCTGCGCTGCCGCGTGCGTGCGGTCGCCGGCGCGTCGAACCGGCAACCGTATCCGGAAGGTCGTGCCGCGCCCCGGCTCGCTGGTCACGTCGATGGTGCCGCGATGACGCTCGACGATGCCGTGCGATACCGACAGTCCGAGCCCCGTGCCCTGCCCGACCGGCTTCGTGGTGAAGAACGGATCGAAGATCCGCCGCGCGACGTCGGGCGTCATGCCGACGCCGGTATCGCTGATCGCGATCGACACCTGATCGCCGTCGCTCGACGTGCGGATCGTGATCACGCCGCGCTCCGGAATCGCTTGCGCCGCGTTGACCAGCAGGTTCATGAAAACCTGGTTCAACTGCGACGGCAGGCATTCGACGTGCGGGACATCGCCGTAGTCGCGCACGATGTCGGCCTTGTACTTGAGTTCGTTGTGGACGACGTTGAGCGTGCTCTCGAGGCCCGCATGGAGATCGACCACGCTCCATTCGTCGCTGGCCGGGCGCGAGAAATCGCGCAGGTCCTGCACGATGCGCCGCACGCGTAGCGCGCCGTCGATCGACTCGTCGATCAACAGCGCGATCTCGTCCCGGACATAGTCGAGATCCGCCGCGCGGCGCACGGCCGCCAACGCGTCGCGGGTGGCGGGGTCGAGCTGCGGCAGCACGGCTTCATGTGCCGCGATCACGTCGAGCAGGCTACGCACCCACGTCTTCAACGTATTGAGGTTCGCGCTGACGAAGCCGATCGGATTGTTGATCTCGTGCGCGACGCCGGCCGCGAGCTGGCCGATCGACGCGAGCTTTTCCGACTGCAGCAACTGGTCGTGCGTTTCCTCGAGCGCATGCAGCAAACGCCGCTGTTCGTCCTTTTCCTGTTCGAGCAGCGCGTGCGCGGCCTTGCGTTCGTCGATCTCGGCCGCCATGTTCTCGCGCGTGCGTTGCAGCATCCGTGTCGTCTGCTCGTAGCTATGCAGCGCGCGTTCGAGTTCGCTGGTTCTCACCCGCACGAGCCGTTCGAGCGTGTCGGTCATCCCGCGCAGAAAAGTTGTGCGCGCATCGAAACGGCACACCAGCAGCGTGACGACCAGCGTCGCCATCGTAAACAACGCGACCGTCGTCGCGAGCCACGGCGCATCGACCCCGTTCGCGGCGCCGCACCGTGCATCCGGCGCGAAATGCGCAGCCGCCATCGCCGTGTAGTGCATGCCGGTAATCGCGATGCCCATGACGACGGCCGCGCCGATGCGCTGCGCGGTCGCATGGCGCGCCTGCTGCATGCGCAACGCCTGCGCGATCCACAGTGCAGCCGTCGACGCGATCACCGCGATGCCGATCGACGCGGCGAACAGCGCGGCATCGTAGCGAATGCCGGGCTGCATGTGCATCGCGGCCATCCCCGTGTAATGCATGCCGGCGATCCCGCCGCCCATCAGCACGCCGCCCGCGCACAGGCGCCACCAGGCCAGCCGTGCGCGCGTGACGACGTTCAGCGCGAAATACGATACGAGCACCGCGATCGCCAGCGACGCGCCGGTTTCCTGCCATGCATAGCCGAGCGGCACCGGCAGCGAAAACGCGAGCATGCCGACGAAATGCATCGACCAGATTCCGGTGCCCATCGCCGCCGCGCCGCCACTGAGCCATGCGCGCTTGAGCTTAGGATTGTCGAGCAGCGAGATGAACGCGGCGAGGTCGAGCGTCGTATAGGACGCAAGCGTCGCGATCGCGAGCGATAGCAGGACGAGCGAAACGTTGTAGATGCCATGCATGATCGGACGCCCGGAACGGGTTGAATGCATCGCCGCGGCGCGGGCGGTCGCGCGCACCGCGGCCATCGGGCCGGCGTTTCGGCGTCAGGCCGGCGGCGCGCCGGCGCCGGGGGCGTGCGCCTGCCCGGCCGGACGGGCCAGCACGAGAATGTCGAACGGCGTGCCCTCGCGCATCTCGAAGCGGCGCACGAGCTCGATCTGGTGCGCGGACATCACGCTGCCTTTCGTCATCAACAGCACGCCGCGATGCGTGCGCAGATCGTCGGCGAGCTGCATCCCCTCGCGCAATTGAGCCGACCGGATTTCCGCGACGGACGCCGCGATGCCGAGACTCGCCGGATCCCGCATCAACTCGATGAAGCGCGCAACCAGTTGCGGGTCGTAACGCACGTTCGCCTGCGAGCGCAACACGTCGATCGCCTGTTCGATCGAATGCGGCGCACCGATTTCGCCGTTGCGCAGCCCTTCGAAATCGCGCGCGATCGCGACGATCCGCGACCCGATCGGGATCGCGTCGCCGACCAGGCCGTCCGGTGTGCCACGGCCGTTGAAGCGCTCGTACTGGTGCAACACGATCGACGCGACCTTGTGCAACTGGGCGACCGGCGTGAGCACCATCTGCGCACGCAACGGATGCTCCTGAAACATGCGGTGCTCGTCCGTCGTCATCCGCGTGAGCGGCTTGTGCAGCAATTCATCCGGCAGCGACAGCTTGCCGATGCCGTGCAACAGCCCCGCGAAATAGACGTCCTGCGCGTGCAGTTCGCTCATCCCGGCCGCCAGCGCGAGCCGTCGCGCGATCTCGCCGACCCGCATCGCATGCCCGCTCGCGGCCCCGCAGCGCAGCTCGATCATGCTCGCGCACACCTGGACCATCGCCGTGAAACTGCTTCTCAGGTCGCTTTGCGCCGCCTCGAGAAACATCACCGTCTGGCCAAGCTCTTCGGTGCGCGCGCGCACCTGCGTTTCGAGGTCCGTATTGAAACGGCGCAGCGCTTCGTTCTGCGCCTCCGTCAGCGCCGCCAACCGGGCCGCTTCGCGACGCAGACGGCGCTGCTCCAGCGCCTGCTCGATGGTCAACAGCAGGTCGTGATCGTCCCACGGCTTGTTCAGGTAGCGATACACGCCGCCTTCGTTGACGGCCTGCATGACCGACGCGATCTCCGCATAGCCGGTCAGCAAAATGCGCATCGTGTCCGGGTACAGCCCCCGCGCGCGCGCCAGGAATTCCGCGCCACTCATGTGCGGCATCCGCATGTCTGACACGATCAGGTCGATTTCGGTCGACGCCAGGATCGCGAGCGCGGCCTCGCCGCTGTCGGCGGTCACGATGTCGTAGCCGGTGGGCCGGAACACGCGCCTGAGCGCCGACAGCACGTTCGGTTCGTCGTCGACCAGCAGGATCGACGGTACGCGGGCCGCCTCGCCCGATGCCGCTGCGCTGTCGGACGTTTCGGACGGCACGGCATTCACGTCGTTTGTTGCAGATGTCGTCATAGTCGGCCTCGGATCAATTATTTACGCCCTCTCTGCAACATCGGCCGGCTCCGCATTTTCCACATGGGTGGAAACGCTAATGTGCGTGTGTCGATTTCAACCGGAATGCATCGCGCGAATGCTATGTCGTCGACGCGCCGGGTTCGCGCCGGTAGTAGATGTCCCACTCCGCTTCGCCGGTTCGCACGAAGCCGTGCCGTTCGTAGAAGCGGTTCGAGTCGCTGCCGCGCAATGCGCCGACGCGAACGGGCATCCGGTGTTCGTCGGCTTCGGCAAGGATCTCGCGCAGCACGGCGGCGCCGATGCCCCTCCCCTGGTGCGCGGGCACGATGTACAGGTGGTCGAGCAGCCAGTGATCCGTCATCGGGCGAAGCGTATAGAAGCCCGCACCCGAATGGTCGATCTCGATGAAACGGCAGAGCGCCGGATCGAACGACACGAGAAACCGGTCGCGCGCACGCTGCGGATCGAAACGGCCGATGCGTTCGAGGCTGTCGCGCATCGCGGCAATGCGGATCGCGACGAGGGTTTCGGCGTCGGCGTGCGTGACGGGGGCGAAGGTCGGGGTCATGGCAATCAGGCTGGCGGGATGCATGGGAAGGCGAGCACTCGGCTTGGCGGTGCGGCGCCACCCGGGCATCGAGGATGATGCGATCTCCTCCGGGTGGCTTGATGCGTTGCGCTCGCGTGCCGACTCGCGGCGGCTTCGCTCGAAGGAGACCTCAGCACCGCGCGCCTCTCCTGATCGGAGGGCGCGAGGCAAGCGAACCGATTCAACCGGCTCAATGAATAAAAAGCGCTGGCCGATGAACTGGCCAGCAAATCGGTCCTGGCGATCCGAGGTTGAGTGTGCCAGGACCACATGCATCAGACGATGTACGCGTGCAGACAGACGGGCATGTCGAACGTTCGGTCACGCCGATCGGGACGTTCCGGCTCGAGCCCGCGCCCAAACTGTGATCGCAGTTCAGGCCGGGCTAACCGAAGCGATCATGTCTGCACCGACGTCCGTCAACCTGAACGCATCGACGGGCTTCGGCACTTCCCATGTGGCGATCATCGCGTCGGTCGGCAGATAGTCGGGATCGGCCGACGCGACTCCGGCCCACACGCCCTGAGACATCCGTCTGCCATGGAGATAAAAGTGCAGCTCCCTGCCAGCGCGCTCGCACGTACACTTGATTCTCTCCACCGATCGGCCCAATCCTCGAATCCGTGCGACCTGGCTGCGATCCAGCTCGAACGTGGCGCTCATCACCCCGTCGCAATCGACAATGCCGATCATGTTGCTGTCATCGGTGAATATCCACGACGGATGCGGCGTGCCTAAACGCAGCATGAAAAAATCTGCGGATTCCGAACCAACCATCATGTTTCTCCTGCAATGATACGTTGCTCTACCAACTACCACTTGATCGATACGCTCGTCCATCCAACCCGGTCTCCGCGCCGCGCCCGGATGCCCGAGTGGCCGCACGCCGGCTCCTCGCACTGGGCACGCGCAACGCCGAAACGCGCGGCGGCCGGCGGTTTCGAAGCGCCTACACACTTGCCTGACCAGTCACGGTCTCTGCGGCCATGCTGTCCGAACCGGAAAGCCTCACCGCAACAGCCGCTGCCGCCGTGCTTCCGTAGACGTTCAGGGCGGTTCTTCCCATATCGAAAAAGGCGTCGACGCCCAACAGCAGCAGCACCGCATCGGCCGGCAAGCCGATCGACGTGAGAACGATGGTGATGGCCACGATCGCCCCGGAGGGCACATTGGCCGCTCCATCGATGGTGACGATCGTCAGGATCAAAATCGTGATCACCAGCGGCCAGGACCAGGCAAGGTGATAGGCGTCGGCCAGGTAGCCGACCGCGAGGGCCGTATAGAGCACCGCGCCGTCGCGATTGAAAATATAGGCCAGAGGCAGAATCGTGGACGCCACGCCGTAAGGCACGCCCAGTTCAACCAGCTTCTTCAGGTGCAGCGGATAGGTAATTTCGGACGAACGCGTCGTGAAACCAAGGATCAGCGGTTCCCTCACCTTCCTGAGCACGGCAAGCGGCGACTGACCGGCGACGCGAATGACGATGGTGAGTACCACCGCCAGAACCGCCATGCCGAGATAGGCCACGCCCAGAAGCTCGATGAGCGAATGCGCGCCCGCAAAGCCCTTGGCCGACAACAACTGCGCGATCGCGGCGAAGATCGCGAGCGGCGACCATGCGATCACCCACTGGATCATCTTGAACAGGCCCGACAGCAGCGCCTCGAAAACGGCGATCGCAGGCTCGGCACGCTCCGGGGCGGCCGACAATGCCGCGCCGAAAATGACGCCGAACACGAGCACCGGGAGAGAATTCCCTGCGGAAAGCGCGGCGACGATGTTGGCGGGGATCAAATCGACGAGAAATTTCGTCCAGTCGATGCTGGACGCGAGCGCCGCGGGCATCGATCCGGAGTGCGTCATGCTCGCCCCGAGACCTGGTCGAAACACGAAGTTGAGCAACAGCCCGAACGATGCAGCCAAGCCCGTCATGCAGACGAAGAAGCCGATGCTGAACAGTGCGACCTTGCCAAGCCGCTCGCGAAGCCTGCCCGCGCGAAAGACCCCGACCGTGACCGACAGGAAGATCAACGGCATGACGAC
This sequence comes from Burkholderia sp. ABCPW 11, assembly GCF_001523445.1. NCBI lineage: Bacteria > Pseudomonadati > Pseudomonadota > Betaproteobacteria > Burkholderiales > Burkholderiaceae > Burkholderia > Burkholderia sp. ABCPW 11. The sequence continues at coordinate 71,862 of NZ_LOVM01000021.1, forward strand.
CATCTTGATCGCGTGGCCGAACATCGTGCTCAGAAAACCCAGCTTCGCGGCAAAGCCCGGCGCAAACACGCCGCAGGCGACGCCCAGGACGAGACCGCCAAGCATTTGCATCGGAAGAGAAAGCCCTTTATTTTTCGTGTTCATGCCGCGCCTTTAGCAGTTTTATCCGTGCCGGCGTACCGTCAACGATGTGATTCCACATATGCTGACGCGCAAGCTCGCCGTCGTTCGCTTCGATTGCGTGAAAGATGTGCAGGTGCTCGATCGTGCCGCGCCGAACGGTTTCAGCGTCGCCGCGCGGGAGTTCGTTCAGGGCCAAGGTCTGGGCCCGCAATAGACCATACGCCGATGAGATTCGCACGTTCCGTGCGGCAGCAAACAACTCTTGATGAAACACCCAACCGATACGCTGCTCGAGCATGATGTCCGAAACATCCCGGTCGACCAGTTTCCGCATTTTTTCCGCCGCGTCGCGAAGGCCCGCCGTGACTCCCGATCTCGCTGCTAGAAACGCTGCGGTACTCTCCAGGGCCAACCGCATTTCAAAAATTTCGCGCAGATCGCTGGTAGTCGGCGACGCGACATAAGTGCCGCTCTTTTCGATCACGACGACCAGCCCTTCGGACTCGAGCAAATGCAATGCGCTGCGCACCGGCATTTGGCCGAAACCCAGTTCGTCCGACAGGCCTCGGTGGGATACTTTCTGCCCAGGCGCAAGACGGCCGTCGAAGATCCTCGATCGAATCTCGTCGTAGGCCAGTTCTGCATCTGTCGAGACTTTCGACGTCATCTGTGATCGCAGTTAGCGTATGATTCAAAAAGAAACTGATAGGAAATTACCCTTACTGGGCGTGCCCGGCAACTGCTAATTTTGCGAGTGGGTGTGCCGAAAGAGAATTGGAAGAAAATCTGCGTCACGAAGAGAGCCGATAATTATATGACTTCACAAGAAGTGCGCTTTACCATCTGTGCCGTCCGTGCGGAAGAAACCTATCCCCTCAGGGCCGCAGTCTTGATGGCCGGGGATGAAGAGGGAAGCGCTCTAGACGGGGACCATGCTCCAACGACCATGCATTTTGCCGTTCGTGACAACGACAATATCGTTGCCGTGGCATCGGTGTGTAAGGAAGGACAATCCGGCGTTTCGAACGCTGACGCGTGGCGCCTTCGCGGCATGGCCGTCCATCCGTCGGTACGCGGCCTGGGATTCGGACGCCTGCTGGTCAATTTATCCATTCGCCATGTTCGCGAACAGCGCGGCACCCTGCTCTGGTGTACGGCGCGCGAATCGGCATACCCATTCTACGAAATGCTCGGCTTTGAACGCGATCCGATACCGATTTCAATGCATGGCCGCGACGACATGAAATTCTATCTAATGCAACGCGAAATCACGGGCTGATTTCATCTGCGATCGAAGTTCGATCGCCGCCACCGGGGCACGATACTGGGCGTTGGGCTACCGGCCCGGAAATACCGATTCGCCCAGCGCTCTCATTAGCCCGTTCGCCCGCGCGAAAATCGAGATCGCGTGCGACGACGGCTGTCGCAACGCCCGCCTCCTTCAGCGCACCGCCGAACGGTAGCGCCATCCGCTCGTCTCGCGCGTTTCCGGCCAATGCGGACGGGTACTCGATAATCGCCTTTTCCGTTTCGATTATTGCAATCCGGGAGAAAATGGAACGATGACCAAGGACGAACCTTGGCGACCCATTTTCGGCGGCGACTCTCCGCTGGTCTAACGATCGAATTTGACTGGTGTTGCGCAGTCGTCACCACGAACTGCCGACCGGTACTTTCCTTTCCGAGATCGTTGCTCTCAGTGGCGAGCTCTTGCAGCCCGCTATCGCCCCTCGCTCGCATTCGCTTGCGGTCGCCGACATCATCAGCGTGACGGCGCGCAACTCGATAACACTTCGCTCTCGTGCCGACCCTTATAAGGGAAACTCCGTAAGGCGCCAGGTCATCAAACGAGATTAACTTATATCAAACAAATTTTGACGGGAATTTATGTTCCTGATATGGTTTTTCCACTTGCAAAGTGTGACCACGTCTTATTGACGCTCGGCGAAACGATTGGCGCACGTCGCCAGTGGCTGAACCGGACGCTTGGTCAGTCCGCAAGGATCGCCGATATTCCCAGCTCGTCTTTTGTCGCAGGTGGAGCAGCCTCTGGTTTCGCCGCCGCCGACCTCGTTCGCAAGTATGACGCGAGCATGGGGTTCGACGGTCGAGCAGCGCGGCGCTTCCCCACGCAAATTTGTAAGGATCACGAAATGATCGAACTCGATATGCCGCTTTGGCGAACATGACGCCGGCTTTCACGACCGAGACGACGTGCAAGCCGTGAATACGACAAAAGCCGTTTCAATCCATCCCGAAACCACACCTGACCGTGAAATGCAGATGAAAAACAAGAAAATCAACATCAGCGTCATCGCCGTTGCCGCCTTCGCAGCATCTTCGGCAGCCATGGCCCAATCGTCGATCACGTTGTATGGCATGCTCGATGCCGGTATCGGCTATACGTCGAACATCAACGGCCACAGCCGGTTCGGCCTCGACGGCGGCGCCGCGGGTTCGAACAAGTGGGGCCTCAGGGGGCAAGAGGATCTTGGGGGCGGCCTCCAGGCGGTATTCAAGATCGAGAATGGTTTCAACATCGCGACAGGCGGCATAGGTGGCCAAGGGCCCATCGGTTCCACGCGTTCGCTGTTCAACCGCCAGGCCTACGTGGGTCTCGCATCCGATCAGTATGGCGCGCTGCGCATGGGGCGCCAGCTCGATGCCGTGACGGAAATGGTCCAGGTCCTGACGGGCGACGCCATTTCGGCGTCGACGTTCTCGACGCCGGGCGACGTCGACAACAACGACAACACGACGAACCAGAACAATGCGGTGAAGTACATCTCGCCGATCATCCACGGCTTCCAGGCTGAAGGTGCGTACTCGTTCGGCGGCGTTGCCGGTGCGATGGGCTCGGGTCAATCGTGGTCGGCGGCCGCAACCTACGCTCAAGGCGGCCTGACGGTTGCCGGCGGCTACTTTCACGCGGCCAACCAGGGCGAGAACGGATGGTTGAACGCAACCGCTCAACCGAGTTTCGGTGGCGCGCTCGGCTATCCGAGTTCGGGCTACAACGGCGGCAATGCGTTCAAGAGTGCGGGCATCGCGCAAATCGCCGCCCAATACCAGGTGGGGCCGTACACGGCGGGCTTGCGCTACTCGAACGCTCAGTACCAGGGCAACGACGGCCAGCCGTCGATCCACTTCAACGTGCTGGGTGCGCTCCTGCAGTACCGGGTCACGCCGGCGCTGTCCCTGGCGACGGGTTACACGTATGTATACGGTTCCGCGGCCACACCCACGCAAGCGGCCGAAGGCCGCACGATGGCCTCGATCAACCAGGTGTCGCTGGGTGCGACGTACTCGCTGTCGAAGAGTACCGCGCTGTACGCGATGGGCGCCTACGTCCATGCCAAGGGCGCACAGGCTTCGGCTGCGGACTTTGGCAACACCTCGTCGGGCGGCAACCAGGTTCAGGTCAACATCGGCATGTTCCACGGCTTCTGATCGCCGATGCGCCAGTCCGGAGTAGTGGCCGCACTACTCCGGCGAAGCACGCTTCCGTTGGTAAAACCGATGCCCGGTTTTCAATCTCATCATCAGGAATCCAAACAAACCATTGGACTGCGTTTGCTCGCGGCGCAGCATCACCGCCCGCTCTGATCCGCGAGCCTGGCCCCCTCCTGATTCGCCATGCCTTCCATCCATGCGTCGAACGCGGACACGGCCGCATCGTCGGCGCGATCGGCGTTCGTCACCAGCATGTAGTCGTCGGCGCGCCATACAGGCGATGGGATGGGACACACGAGGCGCCCCTCGGCAAGATCGCGCGCGATCAGCGGCAGCGACGCCAGCGCCACGCCGAGCCCCTCGACGGCCGCGCCAAGCTGAAGATTCACGTGATCGAATTCGACATGGCGCGCGGCTCGCAGATCGGAAGCGCCCGCTTCCTTCAACCAGTGCGACCAGGCGGAGCGCGTCGTGGCCGAATGCAGCAGCGTGTGATGGCGCAGGTCGGTCGCGCTCTGTATCGGATGCTGGCGCAGCAATGCGGGATTGCAGGCCGGTACGCGCAAGTCGGGCATCAATGGGCGCGACACGACGCCCGCGCCTTGCTCCGGCCCGGAGCGGACACCGATATCGAAAGCATCCGCGACATAGCGCAGCTTGCGCGATGTCGTCGACACCCTGACGTCGATGTCGGGATACCGCGAATGGAAATCGGCGAGCCGCGGCAACAGCCAGCAAAGCGCAAAGCTCATCGGCACGTTCACCCGCACGACACCCGATATCCGGTGCGCGAACGGGTTGTGGCGCAGCCGCACGACCGCGGTACCGAGGCGCTCGAACGCGTGGCTGACGTCGTTCAGCAACGCGGCCCCTTCGTCGGTCAGCACGACGCCACGCGGGCGCCGATCGAACAACGGCAGGCCGAACCAGTCCTCCAGCAACCTGATCTGTTTTCCGACGGCCCAATGGGTAACGTGCAGCTCCGCCGCGGCACCCGCGAAGCTGCCGTGCCGCGCAACCGCGTCGAAAGCGCGCAGCGCATTGAGCGGGGGCAACTCGTCCCGGTGCTTCGCGGCGCCTCGGTTTTCGTTCATGACGTGACTTTTTCTCTCTGTCGACGGGATTTTAGCTCAATTGAAACGGCTGGCATCCCGGTCATAAAATTTGCACGTCGAACCTGAAAACCAGACCACGAGCAGGCTTCCATCCACCGCTCGTCCGGAGAGAATGACGATGCGCTTGCCGGTTTTTTCCCCTCCCGTCGTGCGGGAGACGTCACCATCGCGGCCGCGCGTGCTGTGGCTGTCCTGCATTGCCCATGCAATGCACGACGGCTATACGGACATGATCTACGCGTTGCTACCCGTGTGGCAGTCGGAATTCGGGCTCGACTTTGCAGCCCTGGCTATCTTGCGCGGCGTCTATGCCGGCACGATGGCGACGCTGCAGTTGTCCGCCGGACGTCTCGCACAACGCCTGGGCAGCCGCGCGACGCTCGCAGTCGGTACGCTGCTCGCCGCGCTCGGCTATGCGATCGCGGGCCTGTCGGGTGGCCTGCTCGGCCTGGGCGTCGCGCTGGCGATTTCGGGCGGCGGCTCCAGCACCCAGCATCCGATCGCATCGGGCGCCGTCTCCCGTATCTACGGGCGCGACGCGAGAGGCCCACTGAGCATCTACAACTTTTCCGGCGATCTGGGGAAATCGGCACTGCCGGCCGTCATTTCGCTGCTCGTCACGATGATGTCGTGGCGTCACGCGCTCTGGATCGTCGCCGGACTCGGCTGCGTCGTGGCCGCCGTCATCGCGCTCTGGTTTCCCGCCGTGCCGCGCGGCGCTGCAACGGCGCCGGCAAAAGAGCCTGCATCCGCTCGACGCGGCGGCACGGGGAGAAGCGGATTCGCCGCGCTGTTTTCCATCGGCGTGCTCGATACGGCCGTGCGCATGGGACTGCTTACCTTTCTGCCTTTCCTGCTCCAGGCAAAAGGCGTCTCGCCTCACCTGCTGGGAACAGCCCTTGCACTCGTTTTCATCGGGGGTGCGGCCGGCAAATTCATGTGCGGCTGGCTCGGTGCGCGCATGGGAATGGTGAGGACGGTGCTGCTCACGGAGGGCGGTACGGCCGTGTGCATCGTCGCGACGATGTATCTTCCGTTGACGCTCACCATGGTGCTGCTGCCGATCCTGGGCATGATGCTCAACGGCACTTCGTCAGTGCTGTACGGAACCGTCCCGGAAATGTCTGCGCCCGAGCGCACCGAGCGCGCATTCGCGATTTTCTATACTGGGACGATCGCGTCGGGCGCGATATCTCCGGTTCTCTACGGTTTCCTGGGCGACAGGATCGGTGTGCACGGCGCCACGTATGCGACCGCGTTGACCGCGCTGGCGATTTTTCCGCTCGCCCTCGCACTGCGCCCGCATCTGACAAATCACTCGACAGGATGAACACCATGACGAAGTCTGACTACCCGAGCGTCGCCCTCGTCGGTCCGGGCGCAATCGGAACGACCGTCGCCGCGGCCCTTCATGAAGCCGGCCGCACGCCGGTGATCTGCGGCCGCTCTGCGCACGCGCAACTGAAGTTGCGCTTCGATGGCGGCGAGATCGTCGTGCCCGGGCCCGTGCTGACCGATCCGCAAGCGGTCGAGAAAAGGGTCAACGTCGTGTTCGTCGCGGTCAAGTCGACTCAGGTAGCAAGCGCGGCACCCTGGCTCGCCGCGCTATGCGATGCGAATACCGTCGTCTGCGTACTGCAGAACGGCGTCGAGCAAAAGGCCGCGTTCGCACCGCATGCGGCCGGCGCCGAGGTCGTGCCATCGGTCGTCTGGTTTCCGGCGCAGCGCGAACCGGATGCATCGGTGTGGCTGCGGGGCAAGCCTCGGCTCACCCTGCCCGATACGCCGGCGAGCAACGTGGTGGTGTCGGCTTTGCGCGGCACGCGATGCTCGCCCGAGGTCGCGGCGGATTTCATCTCGCTCGCGTGGCGAAAGCTTTTGCAGAACGCAGTGGCGGGGCTCATGGTGCTGACCGGCCGCCGCGCCGGCATGTTCTCGCGAAGCGACATCACCGACCTGTCGCTCGCCTACTTGCGGGAATGTCTCGAGGTCGCGCGTGCGGAGGGCGCGAAGCTGGGTGACGACGTGCCGCAGGAGATCGTCGACGGCTTCCATGGCTTTCCGCCCGATTTGGGTACGTCGATTCTTGCCGACCGGCAGGACAACCGCCCGCTCGAATGGGACTGCCGAAATGGCGTCGTGCAGCGATGCGGCCGAGCTCATGGAATTCCGACGTCGATCAGCGATCTGGTCGTGCCGCTTCTCGCGGCCGCCAGCGACGGGCCGGGCTGAGCGAATAGCGAGGAATGCTCTATCCGGCCGACCAGCGTGAGTCGATAAAGCGGGCAATGAGCCAGGGACAAGCAACCCTGTCGATTTTCGGACGTTGTCGCGTGATCCATTGCATGGCGGCCTCCACGATCAGTGATGCAACAGCGGGTACACGATCAGGCCCATCACGGCGGCCGCGCCGACGATCACCGGCTCCGACAGCTTCTTGAACCTGACCAGCAGCACGATCGTCGCGAGCGCCATCAAGGCGGTGGGCACATCGACGATCGAACGTCGGGCCAGCACGATCACCGACCCCGTGATCGCGCCGACGGCCGCGGCGGTTACGCCGTCGACGAAGGCCAGAATCGCCGGCAGCCGGCCGTACTTCTTGAAGTACGGGGCCGGCAACACCGTGAACAGATAGCACGGCAGGAACGTGCCGGCTGCCGCCACGCACGCGCCGGGCAACCCCGCCACCAGATAACCGATGAAGCCGACCGTGATGACGACGGGGCCCGGCGTGATCATCGCGACCGCCACGGCGTCGACGAACTGCTTCTCGTCGAGCCAATGGTGCTCGGTGACCACGCCGCCATAGAGGAACGGCACGATCGCGAGCCCCGAGCCGAACACGAAGGCGCCGGCCTTCGCAAAGAAGGCGGCGAGTTGCGCGAGCTGCGGCCAAGCGCCGATACCGAGCCACGCACCGGTGGCGGAAACGGGCAACGCCATGGCCGCATTGACGCGCCGCTGGCGTAGCCACCTCGGCGGCGAGCGCGCGAACCAGACGAGCAGGCCCGCCGCGAGAAACAGCCACGCCGCTTCCGATTCGGTGATCACCGTCACGGCAACCAGTACGAGATAGATCGCCCACAGCAGCTTGTCGCGACCGATGCTCTTCGCGGTCAGTTTGCGCGCGCTGATCGCGATGATGCCGATCACCGCCGCGCCGACGCCGTAGAACACCGACTGCATCCACGTCAGCCCGCCAAATCGCGTATATGCGTAGCCCAGCAGCACCACCATCAGAAACGACGGCAGCACGAACGCGATCCCGACCATCGTGGCGCCCACGATACGGTAGTGCACGTAGCCGAGATAGATCGCCAGTTGCGCGGCAAGCGGGCCCGGGGCGAGCTGCGCGAGCGCCAGGCCTTCCTTGTAGTCCGCGTCCGCGATCCATTGTCGCGTGTCGACGAGATCCCGATGCATGTAGCCGGCGAGCGCAACCGGCCCGCCGAAGCCCGTCGCGCCGAGCCACGCGAAGTACAGGATCAGTTGCCACAGCGTATAGGCCGGGCGGTCTCGATGTGTATTCATGTTGCGGGCGAGCAGCAAGGTCAAGGGTTTCGATTGCCACGGAAATGTACGTACAACGAATCGAGTACGGCACCGATCTCGATCAGCAACGCATCGTCGTCGGCAAGGCGCTTGCGGGCACCCGCGAGGATGGCCTCGAATCCACCGGCCTCCGGCACGGCGGCGCCCCCTACATCCAGCGCATGCACCATGGCCCCCAATTGGACGAGTCCGTCGTCGTCGCCGAGCCCGAAGCTCGCGACCAGCACCTCGAACGACACGCGATCGCCCACATGCGTGAACGGGGCGCCGTCGAAATCGAATCCGAGCGCATCGGCCGGACAATCGGCGAGGTTTTCCAGCCACACGAAGCGCGCATGCGGATCGATGAAACGCCGAATCAGCCACGCGCTGGCGACGCGATCCACCCACAGGTGACGACGCGTCGCCCACAACCGGCCCTGATACTGCGCAGGGTCGCGACGCGGGATGCCGCGTTGAGCGGCATGCGGCTCGCCGGGAGAGCGCAACGCTTCGACCGCGGCAGTGAAATCCCGCCATTGCGCATGCGCGCGCAGCGAGGTTTCGCCGGGAAAGAAATCGATGCTTCGAATGGCCTCGTACGTGCGAGCGTGGCGGCGTTGCAGGCGATTGAGATCGGCTACCGCCAGATCGGGCAGCGTCCTGCGGGCCTCCGACAGCTCGGCGAGCCAGTCTGCGTAATCTTCCGCGCGATCGAACAGCGACTTGTACGCGCTTTCGTCCGCCGGATCGTCCGCGCGGACATCCAGCAACCACGCGTGCCCGCCGCTGTGACGCGCGTCGTCGGCCAGGTCACGCAACTGCACCGCCTGCTCGGCCTGCGCCGGCAACAGGTATGCCCCATCCCGGAGCGCGCCGCAGCCGAGCGCCTTGACGGTCCGCCAGATACGCATGCGGGCAGTCGCGCCGGTGGTCGGCAGACTGACGATCAACAGGAGCCAGGAAGTCGGGACGGGATTCATGAGGGGCAGCATAATTGCCCGTCACGAACACTGCAATTCAGTAGATGTCGCTACAAAGTTCCGGCAGCACGCAGTTCCATTCGACGCGTGAAGCGGGAAAGCAAAAATAACGACCGTCAACGACGCCCGCGCCATCCGGATCGACATATCGACGAAATGGACGGAACATCCGGTATCACGTGAACGCCGAAGCCGCGCGCGCGACATCGGACAGTGCGCATCGCGCCTTCATCGAGTGCGCGCCAACTGACGGCCGATCGCCGCGTCGCCGGCCCGCAACCCCTACCGAAACCGAATGGGTGATCGACGTCGCGGGACGACGTTACGATATCCTGCGAATCGAGCGGTTCAACGCATACACTGTAAGCACGCCACGGCGAACTCCCGCCGATTCATCGCACGCTTTCCCCGACACCGTTCCGAACGCAACCGGACGGCAAACGCAGCTCGCACACGGCACCGTCCAATGACAATCGATCCCGGCTCCATTCCTTACTATCTCGTCCTTCGGGCCGGCTGGCCGCCCTATGTGTTGAATTCGGATCGCCAGGTGCTCCGCCGTCAGGCGAGCCCGCTATTGCTGGCATTCGCGCGCACGCGCGGAGCGATCGCACATGTCGACGGCAGCGCATGGAACGTCTTCTCCGACAACGAGGGGCTCACGATAGTCGAACGTCGCGAGACCGGGTTCTTTTCGTTGGTCGCGGGAAACGAAACCGAACGTCAGCTGCATTTGCTGACGACGCTCTGACGCCGTCGCCGTGACCGCGCATCGCGCGGCGCGACGTGCATGCCGGCAAGCGCTCGGCGCCGACGAAGAAGCGTCACGCATTCCGCCCCCCGGGGCCGAAAGCGCTTGACACATCTCCGGACGACGCGTACTGTCGGCCGCGTAAGTATTCAAGAAGCGCGATTGCTGCTCATCATCGACCGCAGCCTGCGGTATTCGTTGTCCTCTCCCTCCTTGATTCTTTTTTCCTCGTCCATTCGGGGCATATTCGCTCGTTCATTTTTCAGGATATCTAACATGGATACCGGTACCGTCAAGTGGTTCAACGACAGCAAAGGCTTCGGCTTCATCACGCCCGACAAGGGCGGCGACGATCTGTTCGCCCACTTCTCCGAGATTCGCAGCGACGGCTTCAAGACCCTCGCGGAAGGTCAGAAAGTCAGCTTCGAAACGAAGAACGGCCCCAAAGGCCTGCAGGCATCGAACATCACCCCGCTGTAATCGCCGAACCGTCTCGGCCCCGTTCACCGAGCGGCACATCGCTGCCGCTTCGCATGCCATGCCTTCCGTCGCAGGCAATGCGACTCGACGCAGGCCAGGCGCGGCCGTCCGCTTCGCATCCGGGCATCGATCGCCGCGCGCACGTTCAATCGCGCGAGCGCGATCGGCGCGCGTCGTGCTCACCGAACCGCGCAAGCGGCGCAGCAGGAGAACCCGCATGACCCGAAACCAGCCTCGCGGCAACAAGGTGCCTCCGCGTGCCAAGCAAGCCATGACTCTGCCGAAGCTGGGCACCGCCTTGAACTGGGTGCCGCCCCAACCGCCCGCCGTCGCGAAATCGCGCACGAAGAAACGCCCGCTTGCTGCGCAATAGTGCACGCGAAACCGCGCGACGCACTCGATGAAGTACTTCCCGACAGCCGACTCCGCGCGACACCGGAAAACGGCGTGACGGCCGCTGCGTACGGATCGGAATGCACGCGCCGGCAGCGTGTCCGCAGTCCGGCCACCCACCCGTCGCACCATGTGCCGGTGCGTGCTTGCATCAACCGGAATAAATTGGACGTTCGACAAACGATGCGCGTATGATGGGTGCATCCGAGCGATCAATCGTCCTTTGACCGTTCGCCCCTCCACCCGCCCGCTTGCTGCATCGCCCCTCCTTCGCGCTGCAACGTTGTTCCCTTCACCCACTGGCCCGCCCCGCAACGGGAATACTGGCCGGATGTGTTCGCCCATGCGACTCGTCATGGCCGAACGCCAGGAGTTTCTCATGAGCATGCACGTCTACCGTGGATTCGAGATTTATCCGCTGATCTACCCTCATGTGCCGGCGCTGAATGGCTGCCCGCATAACTACGATGCCGGGTTCGACGCGGCAGTCAAGATTTGCCTTCGCGGCACCACCGATACGCTGACGCAGAGCCAGACTTTCAGACTGGGCGACGCATCCCCATTCGACAACGCCGGCGACGCCCGTCGCGCGTCGGTGCGCTTCGCCGAGAACATCATCGACGACAATCGCGACAAGCAGGGGTTCTTTGCCAGCCCGCGCTGAAGCGGCTCGTCGGTACAGCACCATTTTTCCGCATTTTGGAGAGCGAAATGATCATCGACGAACTGCTCGGCATGATCGGACGACATGAAGTTACCCGGCTCGACACCGTCATCCCCGCCGGAATCGCCGATTCAGCGATGTGCCACCAACCGGAGCTGCACATGTTCATGGCGGTACGTGCGTTATCGATCGGCGCAGGATATTCGGAATTCGAATCCGACGAGATAGCAAGCGCCGTCATGACACGGCTCGGCTAGCTTTCCGTTCAAACCTTTTCCGACAGGATCGACATGACGACAATTACGCTGAAGCTCGACGAACCGATCGATGTCGCGCTGCGACGATTCCGGCGCGGTGTCGAGAAAACCGGGCTGATCCGCGAGTTGCGCAGCCGCACCGGCTACGAGAAGCCCACGACGGAGCGCAAGCGGAAAAAGGCCAGCGCCGTTTCCCGGCAGCGCTCGAGGGCGAAGCGCATGTTGCCGCCCCGAAAAATGTACTAGGGGAGAACGTCGTGCACAACATGCCGGCCGAGGCGCCTCCGTTCTTCCCCCTGACGAAATGCGAAGTCGATTTCGATCATCGGAGCGACATGGTGACGCTGCTGCCGAGCTTCTATGCATTCGGGTGCGAGTACACCAGCCGCGGATTGCTGATCGGGCGCAGCGATGCGCTCAAACTGATTGCCGCGATCGAGAAGGCGCTCAGCGTTCAGGGGTGAACCGACACCGGCGCAACCGCACGTATCGACGATCACAAGACGGACCATGCGCGGCCGGACCAGGTACGTAGATTTGCGCTACTTCCTCGTTGTCATGCAACTCGTCACCCGCAGGCAGACGCGCGAGTGGCTTTCACCGTTCCAGCTCGTCGAATCGCTGCAAGCGTGGCGGGTCATCCATCGCGCGAAATGCGAGTGACGCGACCGCGTCTGGCTAGGCCACGCTTCGCTTCAGATTGCGCTATCGCCCCGCTCGGCCGATTGCGCCGCATTCGCGGAACCGCTCCGGGTGATAAGCTCGGCATCGACGCGCTGTCGCGCAGCCCGTCCCCCTATCGACCCTACGCCTCCCGCGAGTCCGCTCATGTCCATCGCTCCCGCTGTCGTCTCCGCCTTCACTCCCACCGGCAAGCTCCGCGCATCGATCAACCTCGGCAATCCGATCCTCGCGAACCGCGACCCGGCAACGGGCGAACCGTTCGGCGTCTCGATCGACCTCGCCCGTGCATTCGCCGAGCGCCTGTCGGCCGACCTGGAACTCGTGGTATTCGACGCCGCCGGCAAATCGGTGCAGGCGCTGACCGAAGAGCGCGCCGATTTCGGCTTCTTCGCGGTCGATCCGCTGCGCGGCGAAACCGTCGCGTTCACCGCGCCGTATGTGCTGATCGAAGGCTTCTATCTCGTGCCGGACGCGTCGCCGATCCGCACCAACGCGGACGTCGACCAGCCGCACAACCGCGTGGCCGTCGGCAAGGGCAGCGCGTACGACCTGTTCCTCACCCGCGAACTGAAAGCCGCGCAGATCGTGCGCGCCCCGACGTCGCAGGCCGTCGTGTCGATGTTCGTCGAGGAGCAACTGGAAGTGGCGGCCGGCGTGAAGCAGCAGCTCGAGGCCGACGCAGCGAAAACGCCCGGCCTGCGCCTGCTCGACGAGCGCTTCATGGTGATCCGGCAGGCGATGGGCGTGCCGAAGAGTCGCGGCGACGCGGCCGCCGCCGAGCTGAGCGCATTCGTCGAGGAAATGAAGGCGTCGGGCTTCGTCGCCGATTCGCTGCGCCGGCACGGCATCACGGGCGCATCGGTCGCGCCGGCCGCCTGATCGGAAACTGCGGGCTCCGCGGCATGCGCCCCCGACCCAACGACAACGCGGGCGTACACCATCGCCCGATACGCGAACAGCGTCGAGTCACGCACCCGGCGAATCGTCGTCTCGTTGACCGGCCGGCAGCGTTCGTCGACCAGGCCGTCATACCGACTAATTGATCGACGCGGCGCGCCGTCGCGCGTCGACGATTGGCCCGAACAAGCGGATCGGTCCGCTTCCATCGATCACAAGCCTGCGATCGTCGAGCGCCTTGCCGCAGCGACGATCAAACGTCTGTCGTCGCATGACAAACCCTTACCCTTGTGCGAAAATCCGCCGACATTTGAGGCCGCTCATTGTCACAACGGCAGCGGACCCTATCGCCGAATCGGAAAAATTTGCTCGCCACATTGCCGGTGAGCGCATCCGGATTCGCTACGTGAAACGCGCCGCGCCCCGCGGCCGACCCAAGCACAATCGAAACACTTGCAGCCTGACGAGGGCATGGCAACCATGAGCACCCCGATGCCGAGAGCCCGGCAGAACGCCCTTAAACATGCGCGACGATTGCCTCAATTCGTTCCTCCGCGCGCGCCCTGCTCCGGCATGGTTCGACATCGGATCCCGAACGCGAAGGCTCGCCGCAAATGGCCGTGACTGCATAACGCGGTTGCCGCACGCGCTTGCTGCAGCAGTGCGTGCATCGGGTGCCGCGGTTCGATGTTTTCTCCCGCGAGGGCGCAGCACACATGACGCCCCCGCTCCTCCGCAGTGCCGGAGCGTTGTGCCTGTCGGCCTGGCGGCGACACGCGCCGTCCGCGCATCGCCCGTGCGCCGCGCCGCGCTGAAGACGAAGTGAAGACGTGTGCGGTATCGCTCACGTGCTGATGACAAGGATGAAGCCCCGATGCGTGTGCTGATAGTCGAAGATGATCCCGTTCATGCGAAAGCCGCGGCGCGCGTCGTGGCCCCGCTCGGACACGAAGTGGTTGAAGTGCACGACGGCGAGTCGGCGCAACGACTGTTGCGCGCGCAGCCGTTCGACCTCGTGATCCTGGACTGGCTGCTGCCGACAATGAGCGGCTTCGAAGTGCTGTACTGGATTCGCCGCACGCTCGGCACGTCGCCCGCCGTGCTATTCGTGACGAGCAAGACGCTCGAAGACGACATCGTGCTGGCAATGGATGCCGGCGCCGACGACTACGTCACGAAGCCGTTTCGCGTCGCCGAACTCGCGAGCCGGGTGAACGCGCTGTTGAAACGCTCGGCGCGCGATATCGACGGCTTCGGCCTCATCGGCGCGGGCGACTACGTGCTGAACCCGCGCGAACGCACGATCCTGCTGCGCGGCGTGCCGATCAAGCTGACGCCGAAGGAATTCGACCTCGCCGAACTCTTTTTCACCAACATCGGCAAGCTGCTGTCGCGCAAGCTCGTCTGCATGAGCACGTGGGGACGCGAGCTCGATCCGGATTCGCGCACGCTCGATACCCATATCTACCGGATACGGCAAAAGCTCGAACTCGGTCCCGAGAACGGGTTGCGCCTGAGTTCCGTCTACACACACGGTTATCGCCTCGAAGCCGTGCCGTCGGCCCGCGATCACGCCGGCGCGTCGCCGCACCGCGCTCCGCTCGCGCAGCCGGCGTCGCCGCCTCCGCTGACGCCCGCCGGGTTCGAGTGCGAGTGAGGCCGCCGTCAACGCACACGCTTTACGATGAATCACCCGTGATGCTTGCCGACGATGCGCGTATGCCAGGCGGTTTCATGCGCGAATGTATCGTGACGGGTGCATTCGTGCTGCTGCTGTGCGCGACGCTGACGACGTCCGGCGCGCTGCGTCGCGCCGACCTGTTCTTCTTCGACGTCGTGCAGCCGCTGCTGCAGCGGCCGTCGCCGCATAAGATCGTGCTGATCGCGATCGACGGTGCGAGCGCGAAGGCGCTCGGCGGATGGCCGGTCAAGCGTGCCGATTACGCGACGTTGATCGACCGGCTGACCGCGGCGGGTGCGGCCGCCATCGGGCTCGACGTCGCGTTCACGCATCCGGGCAGAATCCTGCCTGCCGGCGACGCGTGGCTGGCGAGCGCGATCAAGCGCAATGGCCGCGTGGTGCTGCCGGCCGTGGTGGCCGACGACGATGGGGACGGCTTGCCGAACGTGGTGCCGCCGCTCGAGCCGATCGCGCGCGGCGCATTCGCGATCGCGCAGGTCAACGCCGCGCCGAACGCGGATGGCGTGTCACGCAGCTTCTATCTGCGCGAAGGGCCCCCGACCATCGACTACGAGCACATGAGCGCGTCCCTGCTCCGCGCGAGCGGCGTGCCGTTCGAGGAGTGCGACGAACCGCCGGCACGTCGCGACATTCACTGGACCAGCGCATGCCGCCGCTACGTGCCGCTCGGTTCCGCCCCGTCGTATTACACGGTCCCCTTCGTCGACGCCCTCGAAGGCCGCGTCGATCCCGGCTTGCTCAAGGACGCGATCGTGCTCGTCGGCCCGACCTCGGGCACCGCGGACACGCACTTCGTCACGCCGGGCCGGGAGCCGCCGCCGCGCGCCGGCGTCGAGTTCGTCGCGCAAGCCACTTACGCACTCGCGAGCGGCTCGCTTGTGCGCACCGCATCGTGGGCCAACCAGGTGCTGTTCAGCCTGTCGGTGTTGCCGTGGCTTTGCGCGGCATTATTCGCGCTCGGCCCGCGCGCCGCGCTGCTCGCTTGCGTGGCCATCGCACTGGCCACATGCGCCGCGTCGCTGGTCGTTCTGAAGACCGCGCATCTGTTCTGCTTTCCCGCCACCGCGGTCGCCGCGTGCTTGCTTGCGTACGCGCTCAGCGCATGGCGGCGGCAGGAAACGTTGCTGCGCTATCTGACCCGCGAAGCGGAACGCACGATCGCCGACCCGTGTCTGCCGGGCGACGCGCCCGCTCCCACGGACGCGATCGATCCGTTCCGCCGGCGGGTGATCGTGATGACCGCGATGATCGCGCGCCTGCGGCGCTCCGCACACCTCATTTCCGAATGGATGAACAGCCTGCCCGAAGCCACGCTCGTCGCGTCCGGTTCAGGCGCGGTGCTGCTCGCGAACCGCCGGGCGCTCAGGTTGTACGAGACGGAAGCAGCGCGGCACGGTTCACCGCCGCCAGCCACCGGCCGCCACGCGGCGCGCGTGCTGCGCGAGATGACCGCCTCGGACGACGCGGCGCACTACGTCGAGCGCGCGCTGCAAACGCTGGCCGAACGCAACGGCATCACGCCGTCGAACGAACCTGCCGCACCGATGGACGGCATCGAGATCGTCGACGCGAAGCAACGCTCGCTGCTGGTGAAATGCGCGGTCGTGCCCGCGCGCGAAGCAGGCGACGCGATGCTGATCTTTCACGTGGCGGACGTCACGCCGATGCGCGCCGCCGAACGTCAGCGCGATACCGCGTTGCGCTTTCTGTCGCACGACATGCGTTCGCCGCAGGCCGCGATCCTCGCGCTGATCGAGCAACGTCTCGAAGCGCCGGCTTCGTTGCCCGAAGCACGGTTCATCGATCTCGTCGGCCACTACGCGCGCACGACGCTCACGCTCGCCGACCAGTTCCTGTTGCTCGCTCGCGCGCAGGCGCGCTCGGCGAAAGCGACGAAAGTCGATCTCGCGCCGCTGCTCGCCGACGCGACCGACGATATGTGGGCACATGCGAGCGCGAAGCGGATCAAGATCCGGTTGATCGCGGAACCGGGGATGCTCGTGATCGCCGATGCGCTGCTGCTGCGCCGCGCATTCGCGAATCTGATCGACAACGCGATCCGGTTCAGCCCGGAGGGCTCGACCGTGACCGTCGCGGCCGGCGAAAGCGACGAACGCTGGCACGTGACGGTCGCCGATACGGGCGTCGGCATCCCGGAACATCAATTGCCGAACCTGTTCACCGAGTTTTTTCGCGTCGACGCGAGCGGCGCGACGGCCGGGCATGGCCTCGGGCTCGCGTTCGTCAAGCAGGTGGTCGACGCGCTGGGCGGAGAAATTCGTGTCGATAGCGCGGTCGGACGCGGGTCCGTCTTCACGCTGCTGCTCCGTCGAAACACCGCCCGCCGCGACGGTTGAAAATCGAGCCCACGGCACCGCGCACGACGCATTCCGTAATTTTTTTCATTTCCCATTGACCTGGAAGCGCCCCGCGCATGGTTACCGCGCCGTGCGGTGACATCGCCATTTCGTCAATTTAAAAATTTTACGGTCTTTCGGGCATATCACCGTTTATCCGCACCGGCCCGAATTGCATTGTTTTTGTTGTTAAAAACCATCGCAAACGATCGGAATCAGCTCATCCCCCCAGTCGACCGACACGCCGGAAATCCACGCAATACGATCGCTCGCGGCCGCTCGTTTTCTTTGTTCACATTTAGTTCACAATTATTCAGATTTTCTCGCTCTCTTGCCCGAATACCTTTCCCTTATTCTACGGATCAGCGGATTCTTGCCCGTTTCGATTAATCGAATTGCCCTTGAAAAGGCATAGAAAATTCGATTTGTTTAATCGCGCTCTTTCACCGTTCCAGGGTAATCGATTGATCGAAATCTCCTTTTCACAAGACCGCGCTTCCCGATAAATACAGTTTTCACACGGCTCGACAGACATTCCACGCATCCGGCATTCCTGGCTGGCCCGGTACGTGGATGGCGCGCGCCGCTTACCGGCAGAAATCCATGAATAGAACTTACCGCACTGTGTGGAATGCGGCACGCGGCGCAATCGTCGCGGTATCCGAACTCGATCGGGCCCACGGCAAGGGCAAAGCCGGTGCCGGAGCCCGAGCCGTCGCGCGCGGCACCGGCGCGGCGGCCGCGCTCAAGTCCGTGACGCTTGCCGTGCTCGGCAGCATGGCGATGTGGTCGGGCGGTGCGGCCGCGCAGGTCGCGATTTCCGGCACGAATTGCCCGGGCTCGGCGACCGCGACGACGAACAACGGCATTGCGATCGGCTGCGGCACGAACGCCGCGCTCGCGAGCGGTGAGATCGCGATCGGCGGGAACGTCACGGCGAGCGGCGTCAACAGCACGGCAGTCGGCATCTTTTCGCAGGCGTCCGCCCAGGCTGCATCGGCGTTCGGTACGTCGGCGAACGCGAGCGGCAGCAATTCCGCTGCGCTCGGGCCGGGCGCGAAGTCGTCGGGCGCATCGAGCGCCGCGGTCGGCCCCTTCGCGAACGCGTCCAATGCAGCCGCATTCGCGGGCGGCAACGCCGCGGCCGCCTCCGGCTCGGCCTCGGTGGCCATCGGATCGGCATCTGCGGCATCCGGCGACAATTCGATCTCGGTCGGCCAGAGCGCAGTGGCGGACAGTCTGAACGCAGCCGCGGTCGGCAACGCCGCGCAGGCCACTGCTACGGGCGCCGTCGCGTTCGGCAGCACCTCGACGGCTTCGAGCGCCAACGCAATCGCGGTCGGTTACCAGTCGACTGCCACCGGCACGAATTCGATGGGGATGATGACGAACGCCGTCGCCAGCGGCACGCAATCGATTGCGGTCGGCACCAACAGCAAGTCGTCCGGTACGTCGTCCATTGCGCTCGGCCCGACCGCGCAGGCCACGAATGCAGCCGCGACCGCTGTCGGCAATGCCGCGAAGGCAACCGGCAACACGTCGCTCGCGATCGGCGGCCAGGCGCTCGCGAGCGGCGATGGCACCGTGGCGGCCGGCGCGGGCGCAGGCGCGGGCTCGACGACCGCCAATACCGGTTCGATCGCAGTCGGTCTCGCCACGGGCACGCTCGTGAGCGGCGCGCAGAACACCGCGATCGGCGGCGGCATCGCGAGCGCGATGCGCGGTGCGGGTTCGGGCGTCACCGGCACGCGCAACGTCGCGCTGGGCAGCGGCGACGGAACCGTCACGTATGACGGCACGCTCGCGGCTTCCGCCGGCAGCCTCGTGTCGGGCAACGACAACGTCGCGATCGGCACCAATGCGGGCATCGGCGTCACCGCGAGCGGAACCACGTCGGTCGGTCTGAATGCGAACGCATCGGGTACGAACGCGATCGCGATGGGCGTAGGCGCTCAGGCGAGCGGCGTAAACAGCCTGAGCATCGGCACGGGCAACGTCGTCAGCGGCGCGAACTCCGCCGCGATCGGCGATCCGAGCACCGTCACCGGCTCGGGTTCGTATTCGCTCGGCAACAACAACACGATCAACGCGAACAACGCGTTCGTCGTCGGCAGCGGCGTGTCCGTGCCGGCCGCCCTCGACGGCGCGGTCGTGCTCGGCAACGCGTCGACGGTGTCGGCCGCCGTGCAGACGCCCAGCGCCGTCATCGGCGGAACCACGTACAACTTTGCCGGCGGCACGCCGGCGGGCGGCGACGTGGTGAGCGTCGGCTCGGCCGCCGCGCCGCGGCAGATCCAGAACGTCGCCGCCGGCCAAATCAGCGCGACCTCCACCGATGCGATCAACGGTAGCCAGCTCAATGCGTCGAATCTGGCGATCGACTCGCTGTCGACGTCGACGGCGTCCAGCATCACGTCGTTGTCCACGTCGACTTCGACCGGCATCGGCTCGTTGTCCACGGGCCTGAGTTCGGCCAACAGCTCGATCGGGTCGTTGTCGACGTCGACGTCAACCGGCATCGGGTCGTTGTCCACCGGCATCGGTTCGTTGTCGACCGGCTTGAGTTCGACGACCAGTTCGATCACGTCGCTGTCCACATCGACGTCTACGGGCATCGGTTCGCTGTCCACCGGCTTGAGCTCGACCAACAGCTCGATCACGTCGCTGTCCACGTCGACGTCTACCGGCATCGGTTCGCTGTCCACCGGCCTGAGCTCGACTAACAGCTCGATCACGTCGCTGTCCACGTCGACGTCTACGGGCATCGGTTCGCTGTCCACCGGTCTCAGTTCGACGACCAGTTCGATCACGTCGCTGTCCACGTCGACGTCCACGGGCATCGGTTCGCTGTCCACCGGCCTGAGCTCGACCAACAGCACGGTCACCTCGCTGTCCACGTCGACCTCGACGATCGTCGGCTCGCTGTCCACCGGCCTGAGTTCGACCAACAGCAACCTCACGTCGCTGTCCACGTCGACGTCAACGGTCGTCGGCTCGCTGTCCACCGGCTTGAGCTCGACCAACAGCTCGATTACGTCGCTGTCGACAGCGACGTCGACCAGCATCGGTTCGTTGTCGACCGGCTTGAGTACGACCAACAGCTCGATCACGTCGCTGTCTACCGGACTGTCGAGCACGGACAGCAACCTGACCTCGCTGTCGACCGCCACGTCGACCGGCATGAGCTCGCTGTCGACGGGCCTGAGCTCGATCGCGAACAACAACACGAACCTCGGCAACAGCACGGCCGGCGCGATCGGCGGCGGCGCTACCTACGATCCGACCACCGGCGCGATCTCGGCGCCGTCGTACGTGACGTACAACAGCGACGGTTCGACCACGATCAACAACAACGTCGGCTCGGCGAT
>NZ_LOVM01000022.1:0-9113 GCF_001523445.1 Burkholderia sp. ABCPW 11
CATCGCTCGCACTGGCGAGCGTTGGCAGCCGGATTTCAATTGCGCATGACATGGGCTGTCTCAAGATGGTTGCTGTGCGGGGCGATCGGCCGGGGCGGCGTGCGCGTGCCCGGCGTGGTTCGATGTCGACGGCCGTGCCGGTAGCGCGCGTGCGCGGCGAGTCGAAACATGCGACAGAGTGTAGTGGGCGGCCGCGAGCGGAAACTTGCGAACTTAATCGCCCGCGCCTACGATGGCGCAATTTCCAGTCTCAAAATAATCATCGGAGGGCAGAAGATGGCGCAAGCCGAATTGGATGCCATCGATCGGCGAATTCTCGCGATTCTTCAGGAGAACGGGCGCCTGTCGAACCAGGAGATCGCCGAACGCGTGAACCTGTCGCCGAGCCCCTGCCTGCGGCGGATCCGGCGGCTCGAGGAAATCGGCGTGATCACGGGCTACGTCGCGCTGCTGAATCCGCAGAAGCTCGGGCTCGACCTGCTGGCCTACGTGAGCGTGCGGCTCGAAAAGCGCGGCGGCCTCGCGCCGATGCGGGCCGACGAGACGTCGGCGCGCGCGGGCGCGACCCACGCGGAACTGTTTCGCGCGGCCGTGCAGGCCTGGCCGGAAGTGGTCGCGTGCCACGCGATGACGGGCGACATGGATTACCTGCTGCGCGTGCAGGTCGAGGACATGGCGCATTTCTCCCGCTTCGTGCAGGAGCATCTGCTGCACCATCCGTCGGTGATCGACGTGAAAACGAGCTTCTCGCTCGACTGCTTCAAGGAAACGACGGCGTTGCCGATTCGTTCGGTGCGCTAGCGCGGCGGGGAAGGGAGGGCGCCGGGCACGCCCGCAGGCGCGGCCCGGCTGGCTGACGTCGTCGACGTCAGGCCGTCAGTGCGGCGGGCATCAGCGATTCGATGAACTTCGTCGTGCGGCGCGCGTGGCGCTTCATCGCGTAGTCGAACACCGCAGCCTGCTCCTGCAGCATCTCGGCGATGATCGTCGAGTGGTCGGCCGGCGGCAGCGACAGGTACGCATCGGCTTCGCCGTACGCGTACTCGATCCGCATCCCGGACTTCTTCGCGATGTGCATCATCGTCGCGTTACGCGACAGGCAGTGCATGTACAGCATCGTCACGTGCGTGTTGCGGCTGCGGATCGCCGCGCGCTCGAACAGCTTCGAGCCGACGCCGCGGCCGCGCGCGCTTTCGAGCACCGACACGCCGAATTCCGCCGTGCGCGTGTCGCCTTCGGCCGGCAGATAGGCCAGGTGGCCGACGCCGATCAGTTCGAGGTCGTGGTCGAACACGCCGAACACGGTATCGCGACCGAAGTCGATCGTGCGGACATAGTTCTCGATCACGTGGTCGGGAACCATCTGGCCGAAGCGCAGCAGGCGGTCCTCTTCGTCGAGCGAGAGAAAGTGGGTGAGCATTTGCTCACGGTCTTTGGAAGCCAGTTCCCTGACGAGAACCGGCGCAGTACCGACCTTGCCGACAGCATCGGCACGGCCGTTGAATTGCGTGTTCATCGTGGGTTCCTCAGTGTGGGCGCACAAACGGGTTGTGCAATGCAACAGCATTTTACCCGAGCGGGGTTGGGGAAAACCCGTATTTGACAGTGTTTATGCCGAGGAGGAATTCTAAATCCGCTTAGTTCATTCTCTATCTATTTGATTTTTAACGGATATAAAATTCATCATATGAAATGCGTGGCGGGCGGTCGCACTGTGCCCGCCACGCAACGCATGCTGCTGCGCGGCAATCAGGCGGCTGTCGACAGCCCGCGTTCGATCAGGTCGATCACCTGTTCGGCGAAGTCGCGGTAGCCGAGGCGCCCGCCCGGCTTCAGCCACGTGAAGGTCCAGTTGATCATCCCGAACACCATCATCGTCACCGAGGTCTGGTTTTCCTTCGAGATGCGGTCCGGGTACGCGCGCGCGAGCTGCCGCGTGAACGCCGCGACGATGTCGCGCTGGCGGTCGAGCACGATTTCGCGCTGCGCGTCCTCGAGATACTTCACGTCGTTGAGCAGCGCGACGTGGCGGCTGTGCGACGTCTCGTATTCGGCGAGGAACGCGCGCACGAGTTCGGCGAACGCGTCGCGCTCGCTGAGGCCGCGCCGCTGGCTCGCGCCCTCGACCTCGGCGATGATCAGCATCAGCCGTTTCGTGTAGCGGTCGAGCAGGTCGAACAGGATCGCTTCCTTGCTCTCGTAATAGTGATAGAGCCGCGCCTTCGACGTGCCGCTCGCGGTCGCGAGATCGGACATCGACGTGCTCGGGTAGCTCGTCTGCGCGAATTTCTCGGCGGCCAGGTCGAGGATCTGCTCGCGCTGGGATTCGTGGTCGGGCGCTCGGGTTCGGGCCATGGTCGAATACGGAAGATTAGCGGTGCGGGGCGGCGCGGACTGCGCGCACCTGCGTGGAAGAGAGGGCGTCGGGCGCGTCGTCCTGCAGCTCGAGCCGGCCGGCGACCGCCAGCTCGCGGCAACGCCACCAGGCGATCGAGTCGCTGACGAACAGCCCGCCGCGGTCGGCGGCGGCCATGATGCTGCCGACGAGGCGCCGCGCAGGCTGCCAGTCGGTTTCCGCGCGCGCGACGATCAGTGCGTCGAGATCGGCGTAGTGGCCGCTCTTGATCGTGTTGCTGACCCAATAACGCAGTTCGGCGTTCAGGTGCTTCGCTTCCTGCCATTCGAGCGCGAGGCGGCCGATGCGCAGGACCGAGACCGGCGCGGCCGCCGGCCGTTTGCGCGCCAGTTCCGCGGGCGAGAACATCCCGGTCGCGCATGCCTGGTCGGTGCGCGACAGCGACGCGCGCTGCGCGGCGTCGAGATCGGCGGCCGACAGCCGCACCTCGTTCAGGCGCTGCGGCACGTTGCGCAGGTGATAGGCGACGCGGCGCAGCAGCAGCTTGTCGCCGACGCTCGGCGCGTGCCACACGACGACCTGGCCGGTCTCCGTCGCGAGCTGGTCGAGGCGTGCGAATTCGCCTTCGATTTCCGCGTTCCAGTCGGGAATCTGGTTGCCGAGCACGTGCTGCCAGAAGGCGGCGCGCGTGTCGGGCGTCTCGTCGGCGCCCTTCAGCGGCCCGACGCCGAGATCGTCGAGCAAACCGACGACGCGCTCGTCGCGTCCGGCTTGCGCAAGAGCCTCGCGCAGCGACGCGGCGGCGGTGCCGCCCTGAATCACATGAATGGTACTCATCGGCCTGTCGTCAACAAAAGAAAACCGCCGGCCGGGCGGACGTTGCGACGTCCAGCCGGCCGGCGGCCCCTAGTGTAAGCGAGATGTGTGACGGCGAGAAACCGTCGGGCGCCGCGACGCGATGCCGCTCAACGTTCGTCGAAGCTCACGACGACCTTGTCGCTGATCGGGTGGCACTGGCACGTGAGCACGAAGCCGTCCTTCACTTCGTGGTCCTCGAGCGTGTAGTTCTTCTCCATCCGCACTTCGCCTTCGACCACCTTCGCGCGGCACGTGCAGCACACGCCACCCTTGCACGCATACGGCAGCGCGAGGCCGGCGCGCAGGCCCACGTCGAGCAGGCTCACGCCTTCGTACGGCAAACGCAGCTTGCGCTTCTTGCCGTCGAGCACGATTTCGAGGTCGGCGGCCGGCGTCTGGTCGGTGATCTCGACGACCGGTGCGCCGGCCTGCGGCAGCGGCGTGCCGAATCGCTCGACGTGCACCTTCGCCTGCGGCACGCCGGCCGCCTTCAGCGCGGCTTCGGCGGCGTCCATCATCGGCGCCGGGCCGCAGATGAATGCCTCGTCGATCGCGTCGGCCGGCGTCAGCGTCGCGAGGAATTCCGCGCACTTCGCCTGATCGAGCACGCCGTTGAACAGCTCGACGTCCTGCAGGTCGTCCGACAGCACGTGATAGAGGACGAAGCGGTTCATGTAGCGATTCTTCAGGTCCTCGAGCTCCTCCGCGAACATGATCGCGTCGCCGCTGCGGTTGCCGTAGATCAGCGTGAACGTGCTGCGCGGCTCGAGTTCGAGCGTCGTCTTCACGATCGCGAGCACCGGCGTGATCCCCGAGCCGCCGGAAAACGCGACGTACTGCTTGCCGTGGTCTGCGTTCAGGTGCGTGAAGAAGCGGCCGTCCGGCGTCATCACGTCGATCGTGTGGCCGGGCTTTAGCGTGTCGAACGCGAAGTTCGAGAAGCGGCCGCCGCGCACGCGTTTGATGCCGATGCGCAGTTCGCCGTCACGGTCGTAGTCCGTCGTGCCGACGCAGATCGAATACGAGCGGCGCGTCTCCTCGCCGTCGATGTGGGTCTTCAGCGTGACGAACTGGCCCTGCGTGAAGCGGTACGCGTCGCGCAGCTCGGGCGGCACGTCGAACGAGACGGTCACGGCGTCGGCGGTCTCGGGCCGCACGTCGCGGATACGCAGCGGATGAAATTGCGGGGTCGCCATATTTCAGTAGGGTTTGAAGTAGTCGAAGGGTTCGCGGCAGTCGACGCAGCGATACAGCGCCTTGCAGGCCGTGGACGCGAACTGCGCGAGACGTTCGGTGCGCGCGGAACCGCAGCGCGGGCAGGCGGGTGCCGCGACCGGCCGCGGCACGAAGCGCACGACGTTTTCCCGCGGCGCGGCGCTGCCGCACTGGCCGGCCGGCGGCGCAATGCCGTACGCGCGCAGCTTGTCGCGCGCCTCCTGCGTGATCCAGTCGGTCGTCCATGCGGGCGCGAGCACCGTCTCGATCCGGTGCGGCGGCAGATCGGCGGCCTGCAGCGCGGCGGCAATGTCCTCGGCGATCTGCGACATCGCCGGGCAGCCCGAGTAGGTCGGCGTGATCACGACTTCGAGCCGGCCGTCGTCCGCGCGGCGGACGTCGCGCAGGATGCCGAGCTCGCGGATCGACACGACCGGAATCTCCGGGTCGGGCACGGCTTCCAGCACGTCCCACGCACGGGCGAGCAGCGGATCGTCGCGGTGCGCGGCGGCGTTGCGGGCTGGGGTAGCGGTCTGGGCGGACATCGTCGGGCTCCGTGGCGTGGGCCGGTTACCAGCTCGCGCCGGGGTGCTGGCGCGCGAGGCTCTGCATTTCCGCGAGCAGGTAGCCCATGTGTTCCGAGTGCTCGCCTCGCTTGCCGGTCGTCACATGCTTCACCGGCGCCGGCAGCGTCAGCGTGGCCTCCGCGAGCGCGTCGTCCACGTCCGCGCGCCACGCGGCTTCGATCGCGGCCGGCGCCGGGCCGATGCCCGCTGCAACGATCGCGTCGTCGATCGCATCGGCGGCGAAGCATTCGCGCGTATACGGCATCAGGTAGTCGAGCGCGGCTTGCGCGCGGCGGTGCGATTCGTCGGTGCCGTCGCCGAGGCGCACGAGCCATTCGCGCGCATGCTGGACGTGATAGCGGGTTTCCTTCACCGATTTCGCGGCGATCGCGGCCAGTTGCGTGTCGGTCGACGTTTCCAGCGCGCTCCATACGTGCAGCATCAGCGTCGCGTACAGGAAGTTGCGCACGATCGTCACCGCGTAGTCCTTGTCGGCGTGCGCGGTGCCGGACACCGGGCCGTAGTGCGGCAGCTCGGCGAGCGTGAAGTTCGCGAACTCGCGCTCGGTGCGGAAGTACGCGTAGTCGTCCTCGGTCTTCGTCGCGCCGGTGAGCTGGCGCTCGAGTTCGGCCGCGTGGGTATACAGCATGCGCGCCTGGCCGATGAGGTCGAGGCTCATGTTGGTGAGCGCGATGTCTTCCTCGAGGATCGGGCCGTGGCCGCACCATTCGGCGTTGCGCTGACCGAGGATCAGCGCGTTGTCCGCGAGGCGCAGCACATAGGAGAGGTGTTCGGGCGTGATCGTCATGGCGCGCGTTACATGTGGTTGACTTCGTCGGGCAGCGTATAGAACGTCGGGTGACGGTAGATCTTGTCGCCCGCCGGCTCGAACAGTTCGGTCTTTTCGCTCGGATCCGACGCGGTGATCGCCGACGACGGCACCACCCAGATGCTCACGCCTTCCTGGCGACGCGTGTAGACGTCGCGCGCCATGCGCAGCGCCATCGTCGCGTCGGCGGCGTGCAGGCTGCCGCAATGCTTGTGGTCGAGGCCCTGCTTGCTGCGCACGAACACTTCCCAGATCGGCCATTCCTTGTTCATCGCTTTCTCCTGATTCCTGAATTCGAGGGGTGCCGCTCAGGCGGCGTGCTGTTCGGCGCGGGCGCGGCGCTTCGCTTCGTGCGCGAGCGCGGCTTCGCGCACCCAGGCGCCGTCTTCGTGTGCTTTCACGCGGGTCGCGAGGCGTTCCTTGTTGCACGGGCCGTCGCCGTTGACCACGCGCCAGAATTCGTCCCAGTCGATCGTGCCGTAGTCGTAGTGGCCGCGCGCCTCGTTCCACTTCAGGTCGGGGTCGGGCAGCGTCACGCCGAGCACCTTCGCCTGGTCGACCGTCGCGTCGACGAATTTCTGCCGCAGATCGTCGTTCGAGATCCGCTTGATGCCCCATTTGGCGGACTGGCTGCTGTGGACCGAATCGGCGTCGCTCGGGCCGAACATCATCAGCACCGGCCACCACCAGCGGTCGACGGCCTGCTGGACCATCGCGCGTTGCGCGTCGCTGCCCTTCATCATCGACAGCAGCGCGTCGAAACCCTGGCGCTGGTGGAACGACTCTTCCTTGCACACGCGGATCATCGCGCGCGCGTACGGGCCGTACGTGCAGCGGCACAGCGGGATCTGATTCATGATCGCGGCGCCGTCGACCAGCCAGCCGATCACGCCCACGTCGGCCCAGGTCGGCGTCGGGTAGTTGAAGATGCTCGAGTATTTCGCCTTGCCGGCGTGCAGCGCGTCGATCAGCGCATCGCGCGATACGCCGAGCGTTTCGGCCGCGCTATAAAGATAGAGGCCGTGGCCGGCTTCGTCCTGCACCTTCGCGAGCAGGATCGCCTTGCGCTTCAGGCTCGGCGCGCGCGAGATCCAGTTGCCTTCCGGCAGCATGCCGACGACTTCCGAATGCGCGTGCTGCGAGATCTGGCGTATCAGCGTCTTGCGATACGCGTCGGGCATCCAGTCCTGCGGTTCGATCTTGCCGTCCGCGGCCATCACCGCATCGAACCGCGCCTGCTCGGGCGACTCGGCTGCGGCGTCGAGCGGCGCGACGTTGCCGGGGATGTCGAGGGATTGCGTGTACATGGCGAAAGCTCTCGTCCGGTTGAGTGTGTTGCGAAGTATAAACCAACCGACCGGTCGGTTAATAAATTTCTCGCGAATTTGCGGCGGGATTCGGGTAAACGACAGAAGTCGGGGCGCGATCGGGCGGCGCGAGTACGGCCCCGCACGTGGGCCTCGCGTCTTCTGCGGCACAATGCCCGCTTTCCGATGAGGATTTCGCCGATGTCATTTCGAAGCAGTTTCGCCGCGGTAGCGCTGGGCGCGGCCGTTTTCGTGTCGCCGCTTGCGGCGTCGGCCGCGCCGGCCGGTTGGGTCGCCGCGTGGGCGACCGCGCTGCAGCCGATTCCCGATCTCGCCTCGCCGCCGCCGCTCTACCGTGCTCCCGACGTGGCCGGGCGGACCGTGCGCCAGATCGTCTACCCGACCGTGTCGGGGCGGGCCGCGCGGATTCGCGTGAGCAACGCATACGGTCGCGCGCCGCTGGTCGTCGAGGCCGCGAGCCTTGCGCGCGCCGGCGAAGGGGCGGCACTTGCCGGCGGCGCGGCGGTACCGGTGCGGTTCGGCGGCAAGGCGTCGGTGACGCTCGCGCCGGGCCAGGAGCTCGAAAGCGATCCGGTGGCGATCGACGTGATGGCCGCGCAGCCGTATGCGATCGATCTCCGGATGGGGCCGAACCAGCGGATGACGGTCTGGCATCGCGTGTCGAACCAGTTCAACTATGTGTCTGGGCCCGGCGATCATGTGAGCGATCCGGCCGCCGCCGCGTTCCGCACCCGTTTTACTCAATATGCGTGGGTAACGGAGCTGGCCGTCGAAGTCGGTTCCGCGCATGCCAGCGTCGCCGCGATCGGCGACTCGATCACCGATGGGCTGCGCTCCAGCGTGAACCGGAACCGTCGCTGGCCCGACGCGCTCGCGCGTCGGCTGACGGCGTCGGGCGCCGATTCGATCGGCGTCGTGAATCTCGGCATCAGCGGGAACCGGTTGCTCAGCGATTCCGCGTGCTACGGCACGTCGCTGGCGTCGCGGTTCGAGCGCGATGCACTGTCACGCTCGGGCGTGAAGGCGGCGATCGTGCTGATCGGGATCAACGACATCAACTTCGCGGCGATGCCGCCGCGCGCGGGGCTCGACTGCGATCACCCGCATACGCAGGTGACGGCCGCGTCGTTGATCGACGGCTATCGCCGGCTGATCGAGGCGGCGCACCGACAGGGCGTGAAGGTCTTCGGTGCGACGCTCACGCCGGCGGCGTTGCCGGCCGGACGCGAAGCGATTCGGCTCGAGGTGAACCGGTGGATCCGCGGCGGCGGGTTCGACGGCGTGGTGGACTTCGACGCGGTGCTGCGCGATCCGGCGCGCCCGAGCGTGCTGCAGCGCCGATACGATAGCGGCGACGGCATCCATCCGAGCGATGCGGGCTACGCGGCGATGGCCGACGCGGTGCCGGTCGAGCAACTGCGGGCTGCGGTGGGCAGCAAGTGATGCGCTTCTATATATAGGAGGGAGAAAGGTTGTCGGCGGTCTGCGGGCCGACAGCGTGACATCGTGCGTCGCGCCCAAAGCCTCCGTGCGCGGCAGCGCACGGGGGCTTTTTCGAACTTTCTTCACAAAGAGCTTGCACGGAAGGGGGCGGATGCATAGAATCACGCCTCTTTCGCGCTAACGGAAACGCAGCGCGGGAGGAAGGGAAGCGGTGCTGTTGGGGTTCGGAAGTAGCGAGCCCCGACGGCGCAGGAAGATGACCCCGCAGTCGCAACGATGTCGTGCAGAAAGTAGTTGACGCGCTGCGAAACACGGTTCATAATCTCGCTTCTCTGCTGCTGAAAACGCAGCGCTGCTGAGGGGTTCAGGATTCCTCGCAGAATGCTCTTTAAAAATTAACAGCCGATAAGTGTGGGCGCTTGATGGAAGCGAGCTGATCCCCGGATCAGATAGCAAAAGTATCAAGAGTCTCACACTAAAGTAAGTCAGGTTTATGAAGCAATTCATATTCCTGTCAG
>NZ_LOVM01000023.1:0-36848 GCF_001523445.1 Burkholderia sp. ABCPW 11
TAGGCGGCCTTCGGCTGGGTTTTCGCGGTTTGCTTGAGCGCGGCGATGCGCGGATCTTCGCGGTCTTCCGCGTCGTCACTTTTTTGATAGGAGACCTGATCTTTAGGGCGATCGGAACACCCGGTGTCGTCGCAGATCCGTACCGTGCCGGCGGTAACCGACGGATCCTGCGCGCACGCGGCCAACAGCAACAGCAGCAGCAGCCCCGGTGCGAGTAAACGGCGAGACATGGGTATTTTCCTCACGTTTCATTGGCGCCGTATTGCTTCGCGCGCTCGCCCGCGAGCATGCCCCGGCCGGTGCGGGGTGCGGCGAACATCGTCCGCGGGCCCGCGTACCAAGGTTCTCTCAGGTTCTCTTTTCGTCTTGAAACATCGTTGCAGCGGCTGATACGGCGGAAAAACGGCACGCAGGAACCTGCCCCGTTCTGTCTCTTTAATCCACGCAATACGATCACTGCTCACTGGCTTCAAATGATACATATCGGTCTATCCAATAGTCAAGACGACTCGATAACCGGCTCGACAAGCGAAGACTGGCGGGGCCGAACTGCCGTCAAACAGAGCCGGGAGGCCGATTTCATGCACCGACATGATGCTAGAATAATCGGTCTACGCCGTTGAAATATCGAGGAGGAAGCCGTTCGTGCGAGCCAACAAACGCCAGCTGGTGGTAGACAAAGCGACCGAACTGTTCTCCAGGCACGGATTCCACCCGGTGGGCGTCGACTGGATCATCGACGATTCCGGTGTCGCCCGAATGACGCTGTACCGGCATTTCGCGAGCAAGGACGAGCTGATCCGCGAAGTGCTGGTGCAGCGCTACGACCTGATCGTCGGCAGCATCGACGCTCAGTTGCAGCACGTCGTCGATCCGGTCGAGCGCGTCAAGACCATCTTCGACTGGTACGCAGCATGGTTCAGGACACCTGAATTTGCCGGCTGCCTGTTCGAGCGTGCGCTGGCCGAATTCGGCACCGCTTATGCACCGATCTCGGATGTCGCGATCCGCTATCGTCGCAAAATGGTCGAATGGATCGCCGAACTGATCGAAGCGCTCGTGCCGGCCGAAACCGCAAACCGGCTGGCGACCGTCTTCATGATGCTGCTGGACGGCGCCACGGTCGAAGCGCGGGCGTTCAACGACTCCGCGGCGGCCGCGCGCGCGTGGCAAGCCGCGCATGCCCTTCTCGACCAGGCGATGCACGCAACGGGCTCGGCCGCCGACGGTGCGGGTAGCCGGACGTAACGCCACGTCGCGCACCGTCGTATTGCAGGCGAACCGAAACCGCGAGGCGCGGGAGGACGACATGCATGACCGGATGCGTTTGATCTGTTTCGCGCCGCCTGCGGCAATCGCGTGTGCCGGCCGCAAGTCGATAGATGTCAGCCGATACGAAATCCAGCACCGGGACCGGAACGGCCTCACGATCGTTGCGTACACCCCCGAAGATCCGGCGTCGCTCAACAACACGCTGTGGGCCGATCACGTCTAACTCCGCTACGCCGTCACGCCGCTCACCCTCCAAAAGCGATTCGATGCGGGTGCAATCGATATCGACGACTATCCGTTCTCTGCCCGGCGGCTCGACATCCGCACCCAGTGCCCGGTCCCCACGTCGGAGTTCTGCTCTTCCTGTTCATCCCGTTCCATGATCGCGCGGGACTGCACGGTCTGGATTATCTGTCGGGACTCGATGCAAACGAACCGGCGCTCCTGAAGTTGCGCCTCGGCGGCGGAAGCATGGCCGGCGGCCGACTGGTGTCGAAGGGACAGGCAATCAAGGTCGACGCGGGCAACACGGCGACGCTGAACGGACCGTGATGCCCGCCTGCGCCGCCGGCGCGAGATACCCATCGAGCGGGCACGGCGATTGCGCCTGCTGCACTCCTCGGGAGGCGCGCCATCATGAACGACAACGATTTGCTTCAGCCCGAGCCGACGGACCCGGACCCGAACGCCGTCACGTGGGTCCGCCGCCTGGGCCCCGGTCTGGTCACTGGCGCCGCCGACGACGATCCTTCCGGCATCGGCACGTACTCGCAAGCGGGCGCGCAATTCGGCTTCGAACTGCTGTGGGCACTGCTGTTGACGTACCCGCTGATGACGGCCATCCAGCTGGTCAGCGCGCGCATCGGCCGCGTGACGGGCAAGGGGCTCGCGTCCAACATGCGCACGCACTATCCGCGATGGCTGCTGTACGCGACGGTCGTGCTGCTGATCACGGCCAACGTGATCAACATCGCGGCCGACTTGTCGGCCATGGGCGCGGCAGTCAATTTGTTGCTGCCCGGCCCGCAACAGCTCTACATCGTGTGCCTCGGCGGCGTGTCGGTCGTGCTGCAGGTGTTCGTCCCGTACGACCGCTACGCGCGATTGCTCAAATGGACGGCGCTGACGCTGCTGGCCTATGTCGCGGTCGCCCTCATCGTGCCGGTCGACTGGGCGGAGGTTGCTCGCGCGATCGTGATGCCGCACGCGCAACTGACCGCCGCCTATCTGACCACGGTCGTCGCCGTGCTCGGCACGACCATCAGTCCGTACCTGTTTTTCTGGCAGGCGTCCCAGGAAGTCGAGGAATTGCACGCCGTGCCGAACCAGCGGCCGCTGCGGCGCATGCCGGGCCAGGCGCCCGCGCAGTTGCGCCGGATCAGCTTCGACACGTGGTTCGGCATGGGCGTATCGAACGTGATTGCATTCTTCATCGTGCTGACTGCAGCAGCCACGCTCAACGCGCATCGCATCGACGTCAAAACGTCGGCGGACGCCGCGCGGGCGCTCGAGCCGCTTGCCGGTCACTTCGCGTACGTGCTGTTCGCGCTCGGCATCGTCGGCACCGGCCTGCTGGCGCTGCCGGTGCTTGCGGGATCGGCCGCCTATGCGGCCGCCGGCACGTTTCGCTGGCGCAACAGTCTCGCACTGCAGTTGGGCGTCGCGCCCGAATTCTATGCGGTGATCGCATTGGCGATCGTCGGTGGAATCGCGTTCACGTTCATGCATTTCGACCCGATCCGCGCGCTTTACTGGAGCGCCGTCATCAATGGGGTGAGCGCCGTTCCGATCATGGTCGTGATGATGCTGATGGCGGGAAGCAAACGGGTCATGGGCAAGTTTGCCGTCAGAGGCCCGCTTGCGTGGGGAGGATGGACCGCGACGCTCGCGATGGCGATCGCGGCGATGGGCGTGTTCGTGCCGGGATAAATCGCACCATATCGACCGCCGTCGACGTGAAAAAGTCAGGGTCAACGAGGTCTCGCGGCGCGTCACCGGAACGTCATCCATGCCGACATACCATCGACTCCGGTTCGCAAAAAACGCCGCTTCGTCCCTGCGCCTAGCGGGAACGAATCCTGCTCCTCCGACACACTAGGCGGAGCCAATTTATTTTCTTTGACGGATTCCGTATTACCGGCGAATATTCGCGTCGATCAATCATTAGTACCGCTCAAAAAAAAAACGACACGATGCTCGCTCATTCAATCGGGGATATTTCACTACTTCACCAACTGATACCTGATCGAAGGGGAAGACATGACACCGTTGTCCCAGAATGTGAGCATCAAGCAAACAGCCGCTCTATCGAAAGCGTCGCCGCTGTCGCCCGTTTTCTGGAAGCCGGATCCGCTCGTCGAGCCCGTTCCACCCGAGCCGAAAGCCGCCACCCCGGATCTTCGCGATTTCTTCGCCGCCGCCGCGCTGCAGGGTTTATTGTCGCGTGACGCCGGTCGCAACGTGTCCACGATCGCCGACTACGAATCGAAGCGCGCAGTCAGCGCGTATCGGCTCGCCGACGAAATGCTGAAAGCGCGATGACGCGGCATGTCCGCTAGCGCCGCTCGGCCCGCGCGCCTGTCGTCGTCAGGCTCACCGACGATGCGGCGCCACGTCGCTCCCGTCGAGCGTCGCCTTCTGTACTCCCGTGCGAAACCGGCATCGCGCATTGGCGACGCGGCCGGTCCCGCGCATCGTCGGCATGCCGCATCGCGCCGCATTCATGCCAGCGTGACACGGCCTATGCAGCCGAAATGACAACCGCTTGAAAATCCGGCGCCGCCGACCGCGGGTCACGCGACGCGCGCTCGGTCGCCGCCGTCTCTGCCGCGTTCGCATGCGGCGCTTTGCATCGACGGCGGGCAGCGTCGCCCACCAGACGCTGCCCGTCGCGAGCCGATCGCACGATCGCTGCTTCGTCGCCCGGCGCCGGTTCATGTCTGCGCCGACTCCCGCCCGTCGGCACGATGCACGCGTGCCGCACGACGAACCGCACCAGCGCCCACGAGAAGCCGCCCCTGTCGCGGCCCGCATCGGCCGCCATCGCACATGCCCGGAATCGTCGGCCGCCCACGGGATCGATTCGTGCTGATTCGGCCGGGCGAATGTCGCGCAACCCTTTCAACGGAGATGCCATGTTCATCCACAACACACGGCTTCAGTACACGGTGCGCGTGGGCGCGCCGAATCCGGGACTCGCCAACCTGCTGCTCGAGCAGTTCGGCGGCCCGCAGGGCGAGCTCGCCGCCGCGATGCGCTATTTCACGCAGGCGATCACCGAAGAGGATCCCGGCCGCAAGGACATGCTGCTCGACATCGCCACGGAGGAGCTGAGCCACCTCGAAGTAATAGGCTCGATGGCCGCGATGCTGAATCGCGGCGCCAAGGGCGAGCTGGCCGAAGCGGTCGACGAACAGGCCGAGCTGTACCGCAAGCTGCACGGCGCGGGCAACGACAGCCACGTGACGCAGGTGCTGTACGGCGCGGGCGCGCCGTTGACCAATTCGGGCGGCGTGCCGTGGTCGGCAGCGTACATCGACACGATCGGCGAACCGACGGCTGACCTGCGCTCGAACATCGCGGCCGAAGCACGCGCGAAGATCATCTACGAGCGGCTCATCAACGTGACCGACGATCCGGATATCCGCGACGCGCTCGGCTTCCTGATGACGCGCGAGGTGTCGCACCAGATGTCGTTCGAGAAAGCGCTGTATGCGATCACCGCGAACTTCCCGCCGGGCAAGCTGCCGCCGAAGGCGCCGTACGATCACGTGTATTTCCGGATGCAGCCGGACGCGGCACCGCTGGTCGGGCCATGGAACCACGGAGGCGAACTCGAAATCCGCCCCGCCGAACCTGCGGTCGACGGCGGCAGCGGTATTGCGGAAGGCATGCTCGACGCGCAGCAAGCGGACGCCATCGAGGCGATGGCGCAGCGACTCGCCTCCGATCCGAACAGCGACCCGGTGACGGGTGCCGAGCTGGGCGCGGGTCCGCCGGCTCCCCAGGGCCGCAAGCCGGACAAGCCGGACGGCGCCTGAGTCGCGGTTCCCCGCGCGCGACGGCGATTCCGACGCGCCGGCGCAGCGACAGGAGGCGCGCCGGATACGTCGCCGGACGGGCGGACGCGCGTTCGGCGCGCGTCACTCGCCTGCTTCGCCGGGCCCGCTCTGGTCGGTCTGGTCGGTCTGGTCGGCCATCAGGTACTGGATGACCAGCGTCGGATCGGCGATGTCGAGAATCAGGCGGCGCATCACGCGCTTGCGCATATGGTCGTCATCCAGCGTCCACGGCCCCGCCGCATCGCCGAGGTAGCGGCCGATCGCGCCGCGATGATCGCCCTCCGGCGGCAGGCCGAGCCGCGCAGCGAGCAGGCCGGCGATGACGTCGTCGAGTTCGACGTGCAGCGGCCTGGAATCGATCGAAAGTTCGAGCTTCATGGTCGGTCTCGCAAGCATGAAAAGGCGGCGGCGCGCCCCGCTGTCGCGCGCGCCGGGAAAAGCCGCTCCGGCCAGCGGCTGTTCGACGATCGCAGGCGAGCCTGCGATGCAGGTCAGTAGCCGAGTTCGGGCGCGGGAGCCGGCTCGGCGCCGTCCTCTTTCGGCGCTTGCGCGACGGTCGCATCGGTCGTCAGCACGAGGCTCGCGATCGACGCGGCGTTCTGCAGCGCGGTACGCGTGACCTTGGTCGGGTCGACCACGCCCGCGTCTACCAGATCGCCGTACTCGCCGGTCGCCGCGTTGTAGCCGAAGTTCCCGGTGCCTTCGAGCACCTTCGAGACCACGACCGACGGCTCGTCGCCCGCATTGGCCGCGATGATGCGCAGCGGCGCCTCCAGCGCGCGCAGCACGATCCGGATGCCGGCGTCCTGGTCCGCATTCGCGCCCCGGATGTCCGACAGCGCCGCGCGCGCGCGCAGCAGCGCGACGCCGCCGCCCGGCACGATGCCCTCCTCGACCGCGGCGCGCGTCGCATGCAGCGCATCGTCGACGCGATCCTTCTTCTCCTTCATTTCGACCTCGGTGACCGCGCCCACCTTGATCACCGCCACGCCGCCCGCGAGCTTCGCGACACGCTCCTGCAGCTTCTCTCGATCGTAGTCGCTCGTCGCTTCGTCGATCTGCACGCGAATCGACTTCACGCGCGCATCGATGCGCGCCGCATCGCCCGCGCCGTCGATGATGATCGTGTCGTCCTTGCGCACCTCGACACGCTTCGCACTGCCAAGATCCTCGAGCGTGGCCTTGTCGA
Source organism: Burkholderia sp. ABCPW 11 (assembly GCF_001523445.1). NCBI lineage: Bacteria > Pseudomonadati > Pseudomonadota > Betaproteobacteria > Burkholderiales > Burkholderiaceae > Burkholderia > Burkholderia sp. ABCPW 11. The sequence continues at coordinate 6,523 of NZ_LOVM01000023.1, forward strand.
GCTGCTTGCCGGTTTCCTCCGAGATGACCGTCGCGCCGGTCAGGATCGCGAGATCCTCCAGCATCGCCTTGCGCCGGTCGCCGAAACCCGGCGCCTTGACGGCGGCGACCTTCAGGATGCCGCGCATCGAATTCACGACGAGTGTCGCGAGCGCTTCGGCCTCGACATCCTCGGCGACGATCAGCAGCGGCTTGCCGGTCTTGGACGCCGCTTCGAGGATCGGCAGCAGGTCGCGGATACTGGAAATCTTCTTGTCGTGCAGCAGAATCAGCGCATCGTCGAGATAGGCCGCCTGCTTCGCGGGATCGTTGATGAAATACGGGCTCACGTAACCGCGATCGAACTGCATGCCTTCGACCACGTCGAGTTCGTTCTCCAGCGACTTGCCGTCCTCGACGGTGATCACGCCGTCCTTGCCCACTTTCTCCATCGCATCGGCGATGATCTTGCCGATCGCATCGTCCGAGTTCGCGGAAATCGCGCCGACCTGAGCGATTTCCTTGTGGGTCGAAATCGGTCGGGACAGCTTGCGCAGCTCATCGAGCACCGCGCCGACGGCCTTGTCGATGCCGCGCTTCAGATCCATCGGGTTCATGCCGGCCGCGACGTGCTTCATGCCTTCCTGCACGATCGCCTGCGCGAGCACGGTGGCGGTGGTCGTCCCGTCGCCGGCCACGTCGGCCGTCTTGGACGCGACCTGCTTGACGATCTGCGCGCCCATGTTCTCGAAGCGGTCCTTCAGCTCGATTTCCTTCGCGACCGACACGCCGTCCTTCGTGATCACCGGCGCGCCGAAGCCACGCTCGATCACGACGTTGCGGCCCTTCGGGCCGAGCGTCACCTTCACCGCGTCGGCCAGCACGTTCACGCCCTTGACGATCTGCTGGCGGGCGCCATCGCGGAATTTCACGTCTTTTACGGTCATTTTCTTGCTCCGGATACAGTCGTTGAACGAGATGCCGCGCGCATCGGGCTCCTACCCGTGCGACGCGGTCGAATCGGTATTCAGGCCGCTTTCCTGGCAGCCGGCGATTCGGGTTCGAGTACGCCCATGACGTCCTCTTCGCGCATCACGAGCAGTTCCTCGCCGTTCACCTTCACGGTCTGGCCTGCATATTTGCCGAAGAGAACCTGGTCGCCGACCTGGAGCTGCAGCGGGCGCTGCGAGCCGTCCTGGAGCAGCCGGCCGCTGCCGACTGCAATCACTTCACCCTGCTCGGGCCGTTCTGCGGCCGAATCGGGAATCACGATGCCGGAGGCCGTCGTCCGTTGCTGTTCGATTCGCTTGACGATAACCCGGTCGTAGAGGGGACGAATCTGCATTTTCATCTCCTGAGCGATGAGATCACCTGGAAAAGGGAATCCGCCAGCGCCTGCACGCGCAAAGGCTGCGATGCGCCGGCGTGCCGTCGATTGGCGAAAAGCGAAATAGTGGCGCGTGAAGCGCACTTCAAGAGGGGGAAGAAAGTGCATGTGTAACAAAATGTTTCAGACCAGAACCGCGTTCGTCCGACCGTCGCGCGTCTCGCGATGCCGCGCGACGCGCGCCGGTGCGGCCTCGACGGGCCGCGCGAATCATCGCAAAAACGGCGCTTGAAATCCGCGCTTGCCGTCCTATTTTGGTATCGCTCAAGCAGCCGCGGCTTACGCGCTGCGTGTTTCGATTTGTTTGTCAGCGAGGCCTCTCGCGGATCGACGAACTGGAGCGCGTGGTCCGGTTCGTCCTCCGTGCGAGGTCCAACCGGGAGCGAATCATGAACGATCCTTTCCTTACCTCCGATCGGCTAACGGAAGTCGGCCGCCGGCCACGACGCGTCGTCGCGGGTCTGTCGGCCGGCCGGCGAGTCGCGCGCAACGGCAACGGTCGCTTCGCGCCGATCGGTGCTCGAGTACGCGCCGCGCGCAAGCCGTTCGCGTTGCGTCGCATCGATCCACCCGCCGTGATCGGCCGACCGAAGCTGCCGCGCCGTCGCGTCGCCACCCGCGGACGCGCGCTGCACCATATTTCGTTTTTCTTCGCCACGCCTGCCGGCGGCGGCTCCGTGCGCGACGGGAGGCGGCCATGCTGAGCCCGCACGAATTCGCGACGCTGATGCTGGTGTGCGAGGCGCCGGATCAGCTCGACATGAATCGCGCCGAACTCGATGCGTTGCTCGAACGACAACTCGTCATGCTCGAACATGGCGCCCCCGGCCGTCGGCGCGCATATCTGACGAAGAAGGGCCGATCGATCCTTCATGCGCTCGGGGCCGATACCGGTTTCCGCCGGAGCCAGGAGTCGACGGCAGAGCGCGACGGTCAGCATGCTGCGCCCGTGTCGCTCTCGGACGAGGCCGGATGACGCGAGGGTCGGGGCAGCGGCGCGGTGCCGACGCGAACGGCACGGGGTGCCGTCGCCAGGCCTGCCGTGGGCCATTCCCTCCGCTTCGTGGAAGCGGATCGACGGCTCGGCCTCGCCGGTCAATCACACGAGGCCGACCGAGGGACGTTCTGGTTTATCATCGACGCGTCCTACGCGTAGCCCGGCACTGCCCGCAATCGGCGAGCACATCGATATCGTCGATAGCCGGAAGCACGGATCGGCGTATCTGAATTGCCGATCGCCTGCGGCAAATTCGCGATACTTCCATCTCAACGAGCTCGCTACTCCGCCGCTTGGTCTCCAGGAATGATGGCGAACCGCGACCAACATCCGGCACATAATCAACAAAATGAGCGATTTGAAAAGCGAAGTCTCTCGTGAGGCTCTGCATGTCCCCGATCCGTCCCGTCGTCGCTCGCTGATCGCCGCCTGCGGCGCGCACGCCGTCCACGACGGGCTGACCGACGTCATTTACGTGCTGCTTCCGATCTGGCAGGCCCAGTTCGCACTCAATTACGCTCAGATCGGCTTGTTACGCGGGCTCTATTCCGGCGTGATGCGAGTTTTCAGTTGCTTGCGAGCCAGGCAGCGCGGCGATGTGGGCGCGAGCGCATGCTGGTGGCCGGGACCGCCCTCGCGGGCGTTGCCTATCTGATCGCCGGTCAGGCCGGTGGGCTGACGGTACTGCTGATCGCGCTGGCGCTGGGCGGCTTGGGCGCCAGCACGCAGCATCCTCTGGCATCGTCGATGGTCACCGATTCCTACGAGGCAGGCGGCGGCGTGAAGGAGGCGCTGGCCCAATACAACTTCTCCGGAGACATCGGCAAGACGCTGATACCAGGCCTGATCGGCCTTCTGTTGACGGTCGTGACGTGGCGCACCGGCGCCACGCTGATCGGCCTGCTGGGCGTGGTTTCGGCGGGCCTGCTGTGGTGGCTGATTCCGTCGCGCGACTCATCGCGCACGGCACGCGACAAGACGCCGAAAGCGGCCTCCGGCAGCGGTTCGTCCGGCGGCTTGCATGCGCTGCTCGCGACCGGCACCCTCGACAGTGCCGTGCGGATGGGCTTTCTGACGTTTCTGCCGTTCCTGCTCAAAAGCAAGGGAGCTGGCACTGCCGGTATCGGTCTTGCGCTCACGTTGCTGTTCGTGGGCGGTGCGTTCGGCAAGCTGTTCTGCGGCTATCTGGGGGCGCGCATCGGGATGATGAAGACGGTGTGGCTCACGGAGTCGGCCACGTCGCTGCTGATCGCGCTCGCTGTGTTCTCGCCGCTCTTCGCCATGATGGCGATGCTGCCGCTGCTTGGACTGGCGCTGAACGGAACATCGTCCGTGCTCTACGGTGTGGTGCCGGAACTGGCCGGTGTCGGCAAGCGCGAGCAGGCGTTCGCGTTGTTCTATACGGGCACGATCGGCGGCGGCGCGCTGTCGCCGGTGCTTTTCGGCCGTCTCGGCGACATCGCGGGCGTCCCGATCGCGCTGCTCGCGCTGGCCTCGGTCCTGCTGTTGACACTGCCGTTGTCGTGGTACGTGCAGAAGGGCCTGGAAGCCTAGCCGGCCGCGTCTAGCCGGCCGCGGCCGACCTCGCGAACTCGATGAACTGCCCGACGCAGGTCGACGAAAACGGTTCGGACCATGTGACGACCAACTCGAGAACATGCGGCGTCGCCAGCGGCACGTAGGCGACGCCCGAGCGTTGTAGCGTCGACGTGAAGCCTGGCACGATGGCGACGCCGCGCTCCGCTGCCACCAGCGACACCAGCGTCGTCATCTGCGATGCGGTAGGCCCTATCTGCGGCGCAACGCCCTCCTGGGCGCACAGATCCTCGAGCGCCGCATTCAGCGCGGAACCGTAACCCGCCGGGAACGTGACGAAATTCTCCTTGACGAGTTCACGGAACGCGATCGTCGCCTTACCCGCGTATCGACTCTGCGCGGGGACCGCGGCGACGAGCGGCTCCCGCGATAGGACGAGGGACCGGATACGCTCCCCGGACGTCTTTGCCGCCGACCAGCCGAATCCGACGTCCATCGTGCCGACGGCGATCTGCTGGCGTTGACTCGCGGTCGATACTTCCCGAAACGCCAACTCGACTTCCGGCATGCTTCGGCTCACCTTGCGGATGATGTCCGAAAACGCGTCGGACATCGGAATGGAACTCGCATAGCCGATCACGACGCGACCGACCATCCCTTGCGCCATCTTGCGCGCCGTTGCCTCCGCCTCGTCGACTGCATGAATGACGCTCCTTGCGTGTTCGAGAAACAGCGCGCCTGCCGGCGTGAGCTGGACCGCGCGTGTCGATCGTTCGAACAGCCGGATACCCAGATCAGTTTCAAGCGCGGCGATATGGCGCGTCAAAGGCGGCTGGGCGACACGCAAACGCAACGCCGCGCGTCCGAAGTGCAATTCGTCGGCGACGGTCACGAAATAGCGGAGGCGGCGTAGGTCGAGCATTCTTGTCTTTTCGGTATCAATGGCCACGAAAACAGTATTGGCGCGCGTGTCGCCCACTCGTCAGACTGTCACACAAACCAGATAGGGCGTCACCAGTGGGCAACAGAACCATTCGATTCGCATTTTTCCTGTGCGGATTTGCGGCTTTTCTCAATCTTTATTCGACCCAGGGCATCCTGCACGAACTCGCTGCGGCATTCCACGTGAGCGCCGAACAGGCGGGTCAGGGCATCAGCGCCACCACCTTGGCGGTTGCCATTATCGCTCCGTTCGTCGGTGCTCTGGCCGCCCGCTTCGATCGCCGAACGGTCATTTCGTGCGCCGCCGTGGCATGTGCGCTCCCCGTTCTCTGGTCCGCGCACGCGACGAGCTTTTCATCGTTCCTCGCTGCCCGCTTTGCCGCGGGCATGCTGATGCCGTTCATCTTCGCGATCTCGATCGCCTGCATCGGCGAGATCTTCAGTCACGACGCGGCGACGGAAGTCAGTGCGCTCTTCGTCGCCGGCACGACGCTCGGCGGATTCGCCGGACGCTTCGTGACCAATACCCTGACGTCCGCGTTCGGCTGGCGTCACGCGCTCGATTTCGTCGCGTTCCTGTGTCTCGCAACGGGCCTCGCGATCCACGCGTGCCTGCCGGCATCCGGCGCCGCGCGTCCGGACGACGAAGGTGCGTCGACGTCTCGCTGGACGCTCTTGACGCGTGGCCCGCTGCTCGCGTCGTTTCTGGTCGGAGCATGCGTGCTCGCATCGCAAGTCGCGACGTTCACCTTCGTCGGACTGCGACTGGCCAGCGCGCCATTTGGCTTCAATACGGTCGAGATCGGCGCGATCTATGCGGTATTTCTCGTCGCGGTCGTCGTCACGCCGCTCGCGGGCCGCGTCGCGGCTCAACGCGGCCCGCGCGATCTCGCCCTCGCGGCGACAGGGCTCGCGATCGTCGGTGCACTGCTGACGCTGTCGAGCAGTGTCAGCGCGATCCTGACCGGTCTCGCGCTCAGTTCCACCGCGGTGTTCGTCGAGCAGGCGTCGGCCAATGCGTTCATCTCGCGAGCGGCACGGAGTGCACGATCGACGGCGATCGGCATTTACCTGTCCTTCTACTACTTTGGCGGAAGCCTCGGCTCGGTCCTGCCCGTTACCGCATGGAATCGCTGGGGCTGGGTGGGCTGCGTCGCATTCGTCGTCGGTGCACAGGCGCTCGCAGGCGCACTCGTGTTTTTCTTCTGGCGCGGGATGCCTCCCGCCAGCGCAAGCAGACCGCGCTCATCTGAAGTGCGGCTGACTCGGTAGTTCGCTTCAAATCACACCTAGAACCGGAGAGAAAAGGATGGAAACGTTGCATAAGAGATCCGGATGCAGTTGGGATCGCCACAGCCAGCGCCCGGAACGACCGCGACGTGCGCTTCCGTCAGCAGCAACTCGGCGAGATGGTCGACATCGCGGATCCGCTGCCCGCGGTAATGGCGGCCCAGCTTTTCCGAAACATCGACGAACAGATAGATGCAGGTCGCGCTTTTCGTCGGTCATCCGGCCGGCCAGCGTGCGTCCCAATTCCGCGTAACCGGCGGGACCACCGCAGTCCTCGGGCGGACAGGCCCCGGCACCAGCCACGCAACGCGGCGTGCGTGCCGTCTCGGCCGCCGGCCCACCGCCCATCCGACAGGAAATACCGCTTTCCGGTCGCCTTCGCGGCTTCGATTTGCCGAACCGTCAATGCACCCATGATCGTCCTCCATCGATATCGTGCCCGATCGGCCCGCGTATCCTGAGCAGCGCTTACCCACACCGCGAACATTAAAAAGACACTAAAAAGTTGCGGTTCGTGCAGGATTTTCGTGGAAGTCGCCGGGCCATCAATTTCCCGCAAACCCTTTCCGGACACGGCTCGAGAAGATTTCAGCTGCCCTGACCGAAACGCCGGGTAAATCATCACGATTCATTTAACTTTCCGTGAGGACTTCGACACCGGCCGCCGCCTACGATGGGCGCATGTTTTCAGAACCTGCTTCCAGGAGCCCATCATGCCCACCCGCAGACACCTGCTGTTCGCCGGCGCCACCGGCCTCGCCGCGCTCGCGGCGCTGTCGTCCGCCGGCCGCCGCGCGCTGGTCGGTCGCGCCTTCGCCGCGCCGCCGGCCGGCTCACCCAAAGCCGCTTCTTTCGAGATCGCGCACAGCGACGCCGAATGGCATCGCCGGCTCACGCCCGCTCAATACACGGTCCTGCGCGAAGCCGGCACCGAACGGCCGTTCAGCAGCCCGCTGAACGACGAGCACCGGCACGGCACGTTCGCGTGCGCCGGCTGCGACCTCGCGCTGTTCTCGTCGGCCACCAAGTTCGACAGTCATACGGGCTGGCCGAGCTTCTGGAAACCGCTCGACCACGCGGTCGGCACCGACACCGACGCGTCGTTCGGGATGGTCCGCACCGAAGTGCACTGCCGCCGCTGCGGCGGCCATCTCGGCCACGTGTTCGACGACGGCCCGGCGCCGACCGGCCTGCGCTACTGCATGAACGGCGTCGCGCTCGCCTTCCACCCGGCCGCCGCCTGACCCGGCCCCACTCCCGTCCGACTGGAGAACGCACCATGCTGCTCATCGTCCTTGCCTATCTCGGCGGTGTGCTCACGATCCTGAGCCCGTGCATCCTGCCCGTGCTGCCGTTCGTGTTCGCGCGCGCCGACCAGCCGTTCGTGCGCACCGGCCTGCCGCTGCTCGCCGGCATGGCGCTCACGTTCGCCGTCGTCGCGACGCTCGCCGCCGTAGGCGGCGGCTGGGTCGCGCAGGCCAACCAGGCCGGCCGCTGGATCGCGATCGTGCTGCTCGCGGTGTTCGGCCTGACACTGCTGATGCCGCGCTTCGCGGAACACCTGACGCGCCCGCTCGTCGCCGCCGGCAACCGGCTCACCGGGTTCGCGCAACGCGACGGCCGCCCGGCCGGCCCGGCGTCATCGCTGCTGCTCGGCGTCGCGACGGGCCTGCTGTGGGCGCCGTGCGCGGGCCCGATCCTCGGCCTCGTGCTGACCGGCGCCGCGCTGCGCGGCGCAAGCGTCGGCACGACGCTGCTGCTCGTCGCGTATGCGGCCGGCGCGGCGACGTCGCTCGGCGTCGCGCTCGTGATCGGCGGCAAGGTGTTCGCCGCGATGAAGCGCTCGCTCGGCGCCGGCGAATGGATCCGGCGCGGGATCGGCGCGGCGCTCCTGGCCGGTGTCGGCGCGATCGCGCTCGGCCTCGACACGGGCGCCCTCGCGCAACTGTCGACCGTCACCACGGGCGGGCTCGAAACGAAGCTCGTCGACCGCCTCGGCGGACGCTCGAACGCTGTACCGGCAACAACGGCCGCGACCGGCACCGCCGATGGCGCAACGAGCGGCGCGATGATGGCCGCCGCGACTGACGGCGCGCAGGCAGGCGGCAGTGCGATGACCGACGGTGCGATGATGCGTGCGGCCGGCGCCCCCGCGGCCGCGCTGCCGGTCGAAGGCACGCTGCCGTCGCTCGACGGCGCGGTGCAGTGGCTGAACTCGCCGCCGCTGACGGCGGCCGGGCTGCGCGGCAAGGTCGTGCTGGTCGACTTCTGGACGTATTCGTGCATCAACTGCCTGCGCACGCTGCCGTACACGACCGCGTGGGCGCGCAAGTACGCGCCGTACGGGCTCGTCGTGATCGGCGTGCACGCGCCGGAGTTCGCGTTCGAACGCGACATCGGCAACGTGAAGAAGGCGGTGCACGACCTCGGCATCGACTACCCGGTCGCGATCGACAACGGCTATTCGATCTGGCGCGCGTTCAACAACGAATACTGGCCCGCGCACTACTTCATCGACGCGCAAGGTCGGATCCGTCATCACCACTTCGGCGAAGGCGAATACGCGCAATCGGAACGCGCGATCCAGTCGCTGCTCGCCGAAGCCGGCCATCCGGACGCGCTGAACGTGCCGCTCGGGCTCGCCGGCGCGCCCGCGAAGGGTGCGCTCGCGGCCGCCGACAGCGCGGACGTCCGTTCGCCCGAAACCTACGTCGGCTATGCGCGCGCGGAAAGCTTCGCGTCGCCGGGCGGCGTCGTACGCGACGCGGCGCACCGCTACGACGTGCCGGCCCGGCCGGATCTCAACGGCTGGGGCCTCGCGGGCACGTGGAACGTCGGCGCCGAACGCGCGTCGCTCGCCGCGCCGGATGGCCGGATCGTCTACCGCTTCCATGCACGCGATCTGCATCTCGTGCTCGGCCCCGGCACGAACGGCCGGCCCGTGCGCTTTCGCGTGACGCTCGACGGCGCGGCGCCCGGCGCCGCGCATGGCGCCGACGTCGACGCGCAGGGCTACGGCACCGTCACCGGTCAGCGCCTGTACCAGCTCGTCCGGCAGCCCGGCGCGATCGCCGATCGCACGTTCTCGATCGAGTTCCTCGATCCGGGTGTCGATGCCTATGCATTCACTTTCGGTTGATCGCGGGCGCCACCGCCATCCGGGCGCCGCTTTTCTCGACACATTTCCCGACGCATTTCGAAGGAGCAAAGGATGAACCCCATCCCTATCCGCGATGCCGCCGCACAGCGGCGCGCGGCCATGCTGCGCCGCATCGGCGCCATCGCCGTCGCGGCGGCCGCCGTGTTCGGCTACCAGCGCATCGTCAATTCCGCCGAGCCGATGCGCACCGTGCCCGCGCCGACGCTCGACGAAACGCCCGGCGCGTCGCACGACGAGACGGCCGTGCTCGCCGGCGGCTGCTTCTGGGGTGTCCAGGGCGTGTTCGAGCACGTGAAGGGCGTGAAGCAGGTCACCGCAGGCTACGCGGGCGGCGCGTCCGAAACCGCGCACTACGCGCTGGTCGGCTCGGGGCTGACGGGGCACGCGGAATCGGTGCGCATCGTCTACGACCCGACCCAGATCACGTACGGCCGGCTGCTGCAGGTGTTCTTCTCCGTCGCGCACGATCCGACCGAACTGAACCGGCAAGGCCCCGACGAAGGCTCGCAGTACCGGTCCGCGATCTTCCCGACCACCGCGCAGCAACGCGCGGTCGCGACCGCGTACATCGCGCAGCTCGGCACTGCGCGCGTGTTTCCGGCGCCCGTGGTCACGCGCATCGAGGCCTACAAGGGGTTCTATCCGGCCGAGGCCTATCATCAGAACTACCTCGAACTGCATCCGGATGCGCCGTATATCGCGTTCAACGACCTGCCGAAGGTCGCCGGGCTGAAGCAGCGCTTCCCGGCGCTATACCGTGCCGACGCGGTGCTGTGGCGCGAAGCGCGCTTGTGAGCCGCTCGCGCCCCCCGCCCGGCTGCGTGACGGGATGCCGCCCGCCGCACCGCCGCGGCGGGCCGCCACGCCACGCACCGGCGGCGGCCTCTTTGCGCCGCATCAACGAATCGGCGGACGCGATGCCGGGGCAAACCCGCATCGCGTCCGCCGCGGCCGGCAACTTCGCGTAGACTTCTCCTGATCCTCGCCGCATGATGCGGCGTCCGGACTACCCGCCAAGCCAGGAGGCGTCACGCATGCGCGCAGTGCCTTTGCCTGACAGCAATACCCTCGAAGAACCGTCCACCGGCGCGGTCGTGCGCGACCTGCGCCGCGTGCCCATTCATCCGGATCACTGGTATCCGCTCGCGTGGTCGCGCGAGCTCAAGCGCGGCAAGACGCTCGGCGTGCGCTTCGCCGGCGACCCGATCGTGCTCGTGCGCACCGAATCGGGCGCCGTGTATGCGCTCGAAGATCGTTGCGCGCACCGCCAGGTGCCGCTGCATGCGGGCGTGGTGAGCGGCGAGACGCTGCGCTGCTGCTACCACGGCTGGACCTACGCGTGCGACAGCGGCCGCTGCGTCGACGTGCCCTACCTCGGCCGCGAGCGCTTGCCCAACGGCGTGCGCGCGTATCCGTGCCGCGAAGCGCACGGGCTGATCTTCGTGTTCCCGGGCGACGCCACGCTCGCCGAAGCACGACCGTTCCCCGCGCTCGAATCCGCGGACAACCGCGCGTACAAGACGCGCCGCTTCGGCCGCGAGGTCAAGTGCCACTACTCGTTCATGCACGAGAACCTGATGGACATGAACCATCAGTTCCTGCATCGCAAGCAGATGGGGCAGATGCGCGCGCGCTCGGTGGGCCGCCGCCGCGGCGACGACTGGGTCGAGGTCGACTACACGTTCGCACGGATGGAAGGCAAGCAGCCGGTCGGCGAGGCGCTCGTGTTCGGTTCGAGCAAGAAGCCAGGCGACCAGGCCAACAAGAGCGTGATGACGGTGCGCACCGGCTATCCGTACCAGACGCTGCAGATTCGCTCGAGCGAAGGCACGCTCGTGATGGACCTGTGGATCGTCTACGTGCCGCTCGACGCCGAGCAGCGCACCAACCGCACGTTCGGGCTGCTGTCGATCCACAAGCCCGGCATCCCGTTCGCACTCGATCTCGCATGGCCGCTGCTCGTGTGGTTCACCGAGCGCATCTTCCGCGAGGATCGCTGGATCGTCGAGCGCGAACAGGAAGCGCACGATCGCCAGGGCGCCGACTGGAACCACGAGGTGTTTCCGGTCATCAACGAGCTGCGCGACCTGCTGCGCCAGTGCGGCGCACGCACCGTGATCCCGATCCGCGACGCGCGCGACGGCGCGTGAGGCGACGCATGCGGCGCGCCGTTACAGCGTGAACGCGCCCGGCAGCAACGCGCGGGCCGTCGTGATCTCGACGGCCCCTTTCAGGTTGGCGAGAATCACTTCGATATCGGGCTTGCCGATCTCGATGATCACCTGACGACATGCGCCGCACGGCGCGATCGGTCCGTCCGTGTCGCCGACGACCGCGAGCCGCGCGAAATCGCCCGGCCGATAACCGGCGGCAATCGCCGCGAACAGCGCCGTGCGTTCCGCGCAATTGCACAGTCCGTACGACGCGTTCTCGACGTTGCAGCCGTGGAAAACCGTCCCGTCGCGCGCCTGCAGCGCCGCGCCGACCTTGAAGCGCGAATACGGCGCATACGCGCGCTCGCGCGCCGCCTTCGCCTGTTCGATCAGTTCGTCTCGTTCCATCGAGGTCTCCGAGGCAGGGTCAGCCGATCTGCCGGTAAAGGGTCGGCGGCGCTTCGCCGGTCTCGCCGAGCACGTAGCTGCGGCGAATCGCATCCGCCGCGTGGGCCGCGGCTGCTTCGTCGCGGGCATGCACGAAGCCGAGCGGCTCGCCGGCCCCGATACGCTGCCCGATCTCCGCGAGCGCCGACAGGCCGACGCTGACGTCGATCGCGTCCTCCGCACGCGTGCGGCCGCCGCCGAGCGCGACCACCGCGAGCCCGAGCGCGCGGCAATCGACGCGCTGCACCACGCCGCCCGCGGGCGCCGGAACCGGCACGATCACCGCGGCCCGCGCCAGATGCCGTGCCGGCGCGTCGATCAGGTCGGCGGGGCCGCCGAGCGCGACGACCATGCGCGCGAAACGCTCGGCCGCCGCGCCCGAATCGAGCGCGTGCTGGAGCTGCTCGCGCGCGTGAGCGGCATCGCGCGCCAGCCCGCCGGTGACGAGCAGTTCGGCCGACAGCGCCATCGTCACGTCGTGCAAGCGCGCGGGGCGCGACTTGCCCGTCAGGTAGTCGATCGCGCACGCCACCTCGAGCGCGTTGCCTGCGCACGGCGCGAGCGACTGGTTCATATCGGTGAGAATCGCGGTCGTCTTCATGCCGGCGCCGTTGCCGACGTCGACGATGCTGCGCGCCAGTTCCGCCGATTTCTCCGCGGTCGGCATGAACGCGCCGGAGCCGACCTTGACGTCCATCACGAGCCCGTCGAGCCCTGCCGCGAGTTTCTTCGACAGGATCGACGCGGTGATCATCGCGACCGATTCGACGGTCGCCGTCACGTCGCGGATCGCATAGATGCGCTTGTCGGCCGGCGCGAGCCGCGCGGTCTGCCCGATGATCGCGACGCCGACCTCGCGCACCGTGCGGCGAAACGCGTCCGTATCGGGCATCACGTCGTAACCGGGAATCGCGCTGAGCTTGTCGAGCGTACCGCCGGTATGGCCGAGCCCGCGCCCGGAGATCATCGGCACGTAGCCGCCGCACGCGGCCACCATCGGCCCGAGCATCAGCGACACGACGTCGCCGACACCGCCCGTCGAATGCTTGTCGATCACCGGCCCGCCGAGATCGAGCGCACGCCAGTCGAGCACGTCGCCCGAATCGCGCTGCGCGAGCGTCAGCGCGACGCGTTCGTCCGTGCTCAGGTCGTTGAAATACACGGCCATCGCGAACGCGGCCACCTGGCCTTCGGTCACGCTGCCGTCGGTCACGCCGCGCACGAACGCGGCCATGCCGTCGCGATCGAGCGGCTGCCCGTCGCGCTTCCTGCGAATGAATTCCTGCGGTAGAAACATCGTTGCCTCGCTTCGATCGATCGGAGTCTGCTGCACGGGTCAATGCAGCGAGAAAAACAGGCCGGCAATCGCCGCGCTCATCAGGTTCGACAGCGTCGCGGCCGTCAGCGCGCGCAAGCCGAGCCGCGCGACGTCCGAGCGGCGCTCGGGCGCGACCGCGCTGAAGCCGCCCGCGAGAATCGCGATCGACGAGAAGTTCGCGAAGCCGCACAGCGCGAACGACACGATCGCGAGCGTCTTCGCGTCGAGCACCTGGAGGCCGGCCGCCGCCGCGTGCGCACCGCCCTTCAGGTACGGCGACAGGTCGCCGTACGCAACGAATTCGTTGAAGATCAGTTTCTCGCCGATGAAGTTGCCGGCCAGCGCCGCATCGTGCCATGGCACGCCGATGATCCACGCGAGCGGCGCGAACAGGTGGCCGATGATGCCGACCAGCGTGACCTGCGGAAAGCCCGCGAACGCGGCCGCGCCGCCGACGATCAGGTTCATCAGCGCGATGAGCCCGACGAACGCGATCAGCATCGCGCCGACGTTGATCGCGATCCGCAGGCCGACCGATGCGCCGGATGCGGCCGCCTCGATCACGTTGGCGGCCCGCTTGTCGTCGAAATCGAGCCCATCGACCACCACGCGGCTCGGCTCGACGGTCGGAAACAGCAGCTTGCCGAACAGCAGCCCGCCCGGCACCGCCATGAACGATGCGGCGAGCAGGTACTCCATCTTCACGCCGAGGCCGGCGTAGCCGACCAGCACCGAGCCCGCGACCGACGCCATGCCGCTCGCCATCACCGTGAAGATCTCGGCGCTCGTCATGTTGCGCACGAACGGCTTCACGAGCGCGGGCATCTCGCTCTGCCCGAGGAAGATCGTCGCGACGGCCGAGCACGCCTCGATGCGGCTCACGCCGAGTATCTTCGCAAGCCCCGCGCCGAGGATCGCGACGATCCACTTCATCACGCCGATGTAGTACAGCACCGAGATCAGCGCGGTGACGAAGATGATCATCGGCAGCACGCGCAGGCCGAACACGAACCCGCCGTCGCCGAACAACTGGAACATCCGTGCGTCGACCAGCCCGCCGAACACGAACGCGATGCCGTGATTGCCCATGTCGAGCACGCGATTGACGCCGTTCGCGGCCGCGGCCAGCGCCGCGCGCCCCGACGGCACGAACAGCACCAGCGCACCGATCGCGAACTGCGTGAGCAACGCGGCGATCATGGTTCGCGCGCTGACCGCGCGGCGGTTGTTCGACAGCAGATACGCGACCAGCAACAGAAACAGCATACCGAGGAGACTGCGCAGAATATCCACCTTGTGCTCCTTTCTCACTATTTGAACTGTCCGGCGGGCGGCCCGTGCCCGCGACCCGCGTGATCGGGTTGGTGGATGTTACTCGTTCGATATGCGCGCCGGCAACGTCGCCAAAATCGCCGCGATCAATGGCATCGATCGTTTCTCTTTTCGCGCTCCGGCCGCTTGATCAGTTGTTCTACCTACCCATCCGGAACACGCGCGGGGCGTGCCGTCCGAACGGATACGCCCCGCACGGCATGCGCCGTTCAACCCGCGCGCTCGACCGGATGCGGTTCGCGCAGACGGTTCGCGATCCGCGCCGCCTCGTAGTAGCCTGCCGCCGGCGGGCGCTTCAGGTAGCGGCCCGCGCCGCGCACCGCGCGCAATTCGCCGTCGGCCCACGCGAGCGCACCTCGGGTGAGCGTGTGCGTCGCGACGCCCTGCACGGTCATCCCCTCGAACACGTTGAAGTCGACCTGCTGGTGATGCGTCTTCACCGAGATCGTCTTCGTCGCGGCCGGGTCCCACACGACGAGGTCGGCATCGGCGCCGACCTGCACGGCGCCCTTGCGCGGATACAGGCTGAAGATCTGTGCGGCGTTCGTCGACGTGATCCGCACGAATTCGTTCGGCGTGATTCGGCCATGATTCACGCCGTGATGCCACAGCACCGACATGCGATCCTCGACGCCGCCGCAGCCGTTCGGGATCTTCGTGAAATCGTTGCGGCCCATCGCCTTCTGCGACGCGCAGAATACGCAGTGGTCGGTCGCCGTCGTATGCAGCTGCCCCGACTGCAGCCCGCGCCACAGCGCCTCGCGATGCTCCGCCGAGCGAAACGGCGGGCTCATCACGTGGGCCGCCGCGCGCGTCCAGTCCGGATCGCGATAGACGGCCTCGTCGATCACGAGGTGGCCCGGCAACACTTCGCCGAACACGCGCAGCCCTTCGCTGCGCGCGCGCGTGATTACATCCACAGCATCCTTCGCCGACACGTGCACGATATACACGGGCACGCCGAGCACCTGCGCGATACGGATCGCACGGTTCGCGGCTTCGCCCTCCACCTCCGGCGGCCGCGACAGCGGATGCGCCTCCGGGCCCGTCATGCCGCGCGCGAGCAGCGCCTTTTGCAGTTGGAACACGAGTTCGCCGTTCTCCGCATGCACGGTCGGCAGCGCACCGAGTTCGAGCGAACGCGTGAAGCTGTTCACGAGAATCTCGTCGTCGGCCATGATCGCGTTCTTGTACGCCATGAAATGCTTGAAGCTCGACACGCCGTGCTCGCGCACGAGCGTGCCCATGTCGCGGTGCACGCTGTCGTCCCACCACGTCACGGCGACGTGAAAGCCGTAGTCGGACGCCGATTTCTCGGCCCAGCCGCGCCATTCGCGGAATGCATCCATCAGCGGCTGCTTCGGGCTGGGAATCACGAAGTCGATGATGCTCGTCGTGCCGCCCGACAATCCGGCAGCGGTGCCCGAGTAGAAATCGTCGCTCGCGGTCGTGCCCATGAACGGCAACTCCATGTGCGTATGCGGATCGATGCCGCCCGGCATCACGTACTGGTCGTGCGCGTCCACGACGGTTGCGCCGGCCGGCGCGTCGATCCGCTCTGCAATCTGCAGGATCGTGCCGCCGTCCTGCGGGTCCGCGCAGAGTACGTCCGCACGATAGGAACGGTCCGCATCGACCACGGTGCCGCCACGAATCAGGATTGCCATTTCGTTGCCTCCTCGTTGACTGTCGGGTGCCGCACGCCGCGCGCGAGTCGCCTCCGGCTCGCGCGTCATGCGCTCGCGATCTGCGCGCGCTGTCCGGCGCGCCGCTTCATCCAGGTGCCGTACACGCCGGACGCCAGCACGAGGCCGACGAACCACGCATACGTGTAAAGCGTGTTGAAAAACGCCGGCACGTTCGGGAACGACGCCGGAAACGCCGTGTGCAGGAAGCCCGGCAGGTTCGGCAGCACGCCGACCGCGAGCGCGACCAGCGCGGCCGGGTTCCAGCCGCGCGCGTAGCTGAAGTCGCCGCCCTCGTCGAACAATGCGCGCGTATCGAGCTGCGTGCCGCGAATCAGGAAATAGTCGACCATCAGGATGCCCGCGACCGGCCCGAGCAGCGCCGAATAGCCGACGAGCCAGGTGAAGATATAGCCGTCCGTCGTCGCGAGGATCTTCCACGGCATCATCACGATCGCGATCGTCGCGGTAATCATCCCGCCCGCGCGGTACGAGATCGCCTTCGGCCACAAGCTCGAAAAATCGTATGCAGGACCGACGAGATTCGCGGCGAGGTTGCAGCACATCGTGTCGAGCGTGAGGATCACGAGCGCGATGCCGACACCGATGCCGGTCATCCGGCTCGTCAGGTCGATCGGATCCCAGATCGCGTTGCCGTAGATCACGACGGTCGCCGACGTCACGACGACCGACACCACCGACAGCAGCGCCATCGGCAGCGGCAACCCGATCGACTGCCCGATCATCTGGTCGCGCTGCGAACGCGCGAAGCGCGTGAAATCGGGGATGTTCAGCGCGAGCGTCGCCCAGAAGCCGACCATCGCGGTCAAGCCCGGCCAGAAGGTCGCCCAGAACAGCCCGGCCTTCTTGCCGCCCGCCGCGAATTGCGACGGCGCCGACAGCATCGAGCCGAACCCGCCCGCCTTCGACGTCGCCCACCACACGAGCGCCACGCACATCACGACCTTGATCGGCGCGGACCAGCTTTCGAGCCAGCGGATCGAATCCGTGCCGTGCAGGATGAAGTACAGCTGCAGCGCCCAGAACACGAGGAAGCACGCGAGCTGCCCGAACGAGATGCCGACGAGCGGCAGCGCCGCGCCGTGCAGCGCATTGCCGGTCAGGATGTTCAGCAGCGTGTAGATCGCGCTGCCGCCGAGCCAGGTCTGGATGCCGTACCAGCCGCAGGCGACGATCGCGCGCAACAGCGCCGGCAGCTTCGCGCCCTGCGTGCCGAACGACGCGCGCACGAGCACCGCGTACGGAATTCCGTGCTTCGCGCCCGCATGGCCGATCAGCAGCATCGGCACGAGCACGATCAGGTTGCCGAGCAGCACCGTCGTCACCGCCTGCC
Source organism: Burkholderia sp. ABCPW 11 (assembly GCF_001523445.1). Taxonomy (NCBI): domain Bacteria; kingdom Pseudomonadati; phylum Pseudomonadota; class Betaproteobacteria; order Burkholderiales; family Burkholderiaceae; genus Burkholderia; species Burkholderia sp. ABCPW 11. Next base: position 24,102 of record NZ_LOVM01000023.1, read on the forward strand.
ACGGCGACATGCCTTCCTGGATCAGCCCGGCCGCGAGCATGTACGACGCGATGTTCATCACCATCCCGACCCACAGCGCCGCGAAGTGGTACCACTTCCACGTGCGCTGCGCCGGCGTCGTCGGCGCGAGGTCGTCGTTGTACAGGCTGCCGCCGTGCGCCACGGCGCTGTCGGGATCGGCGGGATTCGCTGCGGATTTCATCGATCGCACTCCACGAAAACGTCGGCGCCGGCATCGTGCGATGCCGGCCCGGGGAAACGAAAAGCGGCGGCGCGGCACCTCCCGCGCCGCCGGACGCCGGTCAGGCCGCCTTCGCGTGCTTCTCGGGCGCGGCCGCCGGGCCGCCGCTCGCACCGGCATCCGCGCTCGCCGGATTGTTCGGATGCGTGGTCCAGTTCGCGTAGTCGCCCGAATCGACGCGCTCCATCGTGATGCATTGCTCGACCGGACACACATGCATGCAAAGATTGCACCCGACGCACTCCGAATCGATCACTTCGAAATGCCGCACGCCGTCCTTCGTCGCCGTGATCGCCTGATGCGACGTGTCCTCGCACGCGATATGGCACAGCCCGCACTGGATGCAGCGGTCCTGGTCGATGCGCGCCTTGATGTCGTACTTCAGGTTCAGGTATTTCCAGTCGGTCACGTTCGGCACCGCGCGGCCGCGGATGTCGTCGAGCGTCGCGTAGCCCTTCTCGTCCATCCAGTTCGACAACCCGTCGGCGAGATCCGACACGATCCGGAAGCCGTAATGCATCGCGGCGGTGCACACCTGCACGCTGCCGGCGCCGAGCACCATGAACTCGGCCGCGTCGCGCCATGACGAGATGCCGCCGATGCCCGAGATCGGCAGGTTCGGCGTTTCCGGATCGCGTGCGATCTCCGCGACCATGTTCAGCGCGATCGGCTTGACCGCCGGGCCGCAATAGCCGCCGTGCGTGCCCTTGCCGTCGACGGTCGGCACCGGCGCCATCTGGTCGAGATCGACCGCGACGATCGAGTTGATCGTGTTGATCAGCGACACGCCGTCCGCGCCGCCCTTGTACGCGGCGCGCGACCCCATGCGGATGTCGCTGATGTTCGGCGTGAGTTTCACGAGGCATGGCAGCTTCGTGCCTTCCTTCACCCAGCGCGTGACCATCTCGACGTATTCGGGCACCTGCCCAACCGCCGCGCCCATCCCGCGCTCGCTCATCCCGTGCGGGCAGCCGAAGTTCAGTTCGACCGCATCGGCGCCGGTATCCTCGACGAGCGGCAGGATCCATTTCCAGTCGCGCTCGTTGCACGGCACCATCAGCGACACGATCAACGCACGGTCCGGCCAGTCGCGCTTCACCTGCGCGATTTCTCTCAGGTTCACGTCGAGCGGACGGTCGGTGATCAACTCGATGTTGTTCAGCCCCGCGATGCGCTGGCCGTTCCACTGCACCGCGCCATAGCGCGAACTGACGTTGACGACGTGCGGATCGAGCCCGAGCGTCTTCCAGACGACACCGCCCCAGCCCGCCTCGAAGGCGCGATTGACGTTGTAGGCCTTGTCGGTGGGCGGCGCGGACGCCAGCCAGAAGGGGTTCGGCGAGGCGATGCCTGCGATGGTGCAGCGAAGATCGGCCATGTTCGGCTCCGTGAGAAGGGATCGTGTTCGGTGTGCCGGCGGTGTGCCGCGTTCAGGCCGCCTTCGCGGCGCGCGCGGCGAGCGCCGCGTCGATCGACGCGGCCGCGCGCTTGCCGTCCTGCACGGCCTGTACCGTGAGATCGACGCCGTCGGTCGCCGCGCAGTCGCCGCCCGCCCACACGTCCGGCAGTGCCGTGCGCCCGTCCGCATCCACCGCGATACGCGTGCCGTCCGCGGTCAGCAACATGGCCGCGATACCGTCCGGCACGAGCGTCTGGCCAATCGCCTTCAGTACCATGTCCGCGTCGACGGTGAAGCGCTCGCCCGATGCGGCCTCGAATTCGACACCGGTCACCTGCCCGTTCGTGCCCGCCATGCGCACCGGCTTCGCGTGCGTGACGAGCGTGACGCCGCTCTTCTGCGCGAACTCGCGCTCGGCCCACGTCGCGCTCATCGCGTCCACGCCGCGCCGGTACACCATCGTCACGCGCTCGGCGCCGAGCTTGCGGCTCTGCACCGCCGCATCGATCGCCGTATTGCCGCCGCCGATCACGACCACGCGCCGCCCGACCGGCACGTTCGCGAGCTCGTCGGCCTGCCGCACCTGCTCGATGAAATCGACCGCGTTCATCACGCCGCGCAGTTGCTCGCCGTCGATCGCGAGCGCACGCACGCCGCCGAGCCCCATCGCGAGGAATACCGCGTCGTGCTGCTCGCGCAGCGCGTCGAGCGTCACGTCGCGTCCGAGCGCCACGCCCGTTTCCAGCGCGATGCCGCCCACCGACAGCAGCCACTCGACTTCGCGTTGCGCGAAATCGTCGACGGTCTTGTATGCGGCGATCCCGTATTCGTTGAGGCCCCCGGCCTTCGGGCGCGCGTCGAACAGCGTGACGCGGTGCCCGGCGAGTGCGAGCCGGTGCGCGCACGCGAGCCCGGCCGGCCCCGCGCCGACCACCGCCACTTGGCGGCCCGTCTCGGGCGCGCGCCGGAACTGCACCGCGCCGGTCTGCATCACCCAGTCGGTCGCGTGCCGCTGCAGCGCGCCGATCGCGACCGGCTGCGCATCCTGATGGTTGCGCACGCATGCACCTTCACACAGGATCTCCGTCGGGCACACACGTGCGCACATCCCGCCGAGTGGATTCGCGGACAGGATGTCCATCGCCGCGCCTTTCAGGTTGCCGTTGCCGATCTTGCGGATGAAGCTCGGAATGTCGATCTGCGTCGGGCACGCGTTCACGCACGGCGCGTCGTAGCAGTAATGGCAGCGGCTCGCGGCGGCCGCCGCGGCAGTCGGATCGAGCAGCGGCGCGATATCGGCGAACTCGCACGAGAGTTGCGTGGACGACAGGCGATGCGCGGCGATATCGCCGGTTGGCTTGGTGGTCATACGCGTTCCTTCGACTGGGTGGAGACAAAGCCGTCCCCGCCGGCTGCGAATGCACAGTCGGGGCGGTCATGCTTAGGCCTGCGAATTTCAAACGACAGGCAGCCTCGCGGCTGCTACGGTCGGTCCGTCATGAAGCCGGCTCGCATGCGCGCGAGAGCATCGCGTGCAGCAGCACGTTCGCGCCAGCCTCGATCCATGCGGGCGTCGCGTCCTCGATCTCGTTGTGGCTGATGCCGTCGACGCAGGGCACGAACACCATCGACGTCGGCGCGACCTGCGCCAGATAGCACGCGTCGTGGCCCGCGCCCGACACGATGTCGCGATGCGAGTAGCCGAAGCGATCGGCCGCGTCGCGCACGGCCGCGACGCATGCGGGATCGAACGCAACCGGCTTGTAATAGAAAATCTGCTCGAGCTCGGTGTCGAGCCCGATGTCGGCCGCGATGCGCGCGACGCCGTCGCGCAGCGCCGCATCCATCTTCGCGAGCACCGCGTCGTCCGGATGACGGAAATCGACGGTGAAGAACACGCGGCCGGGAATCACGTTGCGCGAGTTCGGGTGGACCTGCATCATGCCGACCGTCGCGCAACCGAACGGCGCATGATCGAGGCCGATCCGGTTGACGAGATCGACCACGCGCGACGCGCCGAGCAACGCGTCGCGGCGGCGCGGCATCGGCGTCGGCCCCGCGTGCGCTTCCTGGCCGGTGAACGTGATCTCGTACCACCGCTGCCCCTGCGCGTCGGTCACGACGCCGATCGTCTTGCATTCCGCTTCGAGAATCGGGCCCTGCTCGATATGCAGCTCGAATGCCGCATGCAGCTTGCGCCCGCCGCACGGCACGTCGCCTGCGTAGCCGATGCGCGCCAGTTCCTCGCCGATCGTCTTGCCGTCGACGTCCTTGCGAGACAGCCCGTATTCGAGCGGAAACACGCCCGCGAACACGCCCGACGCGACCATCGCGGGCGCGAAGCGCGAGCCCTCCTCGTTGGTCCAGATCACGACCTCGACTGGATGCTCGGTCTCGATGCCGTGATCGTTGAGACTGCGAATCACCTCGAGGCCGCCGAGCACGCCGTAGATGCCGTCGAAGCGCCCGCCGGTCGGCTGCGAATCCGCGTGCGAGCCCGTGACGACCGGCGCCGCGTCGGCCACGCGGCCCGCGCGGCGCATGAACACGTTGCCCATCGTATCGACCGTCACCGTGCAGCCGGCGGCCTTCGCCCAGCCGACGATCAGGTCGCGGCCGGCCTTGTCGAGATCGGTCAGCGCGAGTCGGCACACGCCGCCTTTCGGTGTCGCGCCGATTTTCGCGACCTCCATCAGGCTCTCCCACAACCGCTTGCCGTCGACCTTGATCGACGTGTCGAAAGCTGCCCGCTTCACTGTTTCCGATACTGCGTTCATTCGTATCGCTCCTGTGGGGTCGGTGATGTCGTCGGCCCGGTCCGTGCCGGTGCACGCGAGGCCTGTTTCGGGGCACGCCGCCCGGATGCGGTGCATGCTCCGCCGGTTCGCGAAACGCGTTAAATCCTGTCCGATTGGACAGGTTTTAGACGATCAAAATGAGCAGCGCAACGTCTTTCTTGCGCGACGCACCTGAGCGAGAAACGTGCCATCGCAACGCAGCATCGTCGTGGAGCGGCGGCATCCCCGCGCGTGTGCGCGACGCGAATCAGCGGCTAGAATGAAGCCCAACGCGGCATGCCCGCCGCGCGAGGGTAACGATGAGACATGACGAGGCGACAATCGCAGCCACCGACCGGGACGAAACGCCGGCGCCTTTGCGGCGACGCAAGGCGCACATTCGCGAGTCCAACGAAGCGCATCTGCTCGCGTGCGCGGAAGCCGTATTCGCGGAACGCGGGCTCGCCGGCGCCAGCACCGCGATGATCGCGGAGCGCGCCGGCCTGCCGAAGGCGAATGTGCACTACTACTTCCCGACCAAGCTCGCGCTGTACCGCCGCGTGCTCGACGACCTGTTCGAGGACTGGCATCGCGCGGCCGGCTCGTTCGAGGCCGGCGACGATCCGGTGGAGGCGATCGGCGGCTACGTGCGCGCGAAAATGGCGCTGTCGCAGCGGCGCCCGCTCGGGTCGAAGGTCTGGGCCAACGAGATCATCCACGGCGCGGAGCACATGCAGGACATCCTGTCGCAACGCGTGAAGCCGTGGTTCGACACGCGCATCAAGGTGATCGAAGGCTGGATCGCGCGCGGCCTGCTCGCGCCGATCGACCCGCATGCGCTGATGTACCTGATCTGGGCGACCACGCAGCACTATGCGGATTTCGATGCGCAGATTCGCGCGCTGAGCGGCAAGCGCGCGTTCACGAAGAAGGCGTTCGACGAAAAGACCGAGCAGGTCGTGCAACTCGTGATTCGCGCGTGCGGCGCGGTGTCGCCGCATGCGAAGTCGTAACGCGACACGACGATCCGTCGAATAAAAACGGGCGGCGCGCACCACACGGGGATGTTCCGTGCGATGCGCGCCGCCCGTGTCGGCGCTGGCTTGCGTGCGAACGATGCGTTACGCGATGCGCTCGATCGCGACGGCCGTCGCTTCGCCGCCGCCGATGCACAGCGATGCGATACCGCGCTTCAGGCCATAGGTTTCGAGCGCGGCCAGCAGCGTCACCATCACGCGCGCACCGGATGCGCCGATAGGATGCCCGAGCGCGCACGCGCCGCCGTGTACGTTGACCTTCTCGTGCGGTAGGTCGAGGTCGCGCATCGCGGCCATCGGCACCACCGCGAACGCTTCGTTGATCTCGAACAGGTCGACGTCGCGCAGGTTCCAGCCGGTTTTCTCCGACAGCTTGCGCAGCGCGCCGATCGGCGCGGTCGCGAACAGGCCGGGCTTGTCCGCATAAGTCGAATGCCCGACGATCACGGCCTTCGGCGTGAGGCCGAGGCGCTCGGCTTCCGAGCGGCGCATCATCACGAGCGCGGCCGCGCCGTCCGAGATCGACGACGCGTTCGCGGCCGTCACCGTGCCGCCGTCGCGAAACGCCGGCTTCAGCGTCGGAATCTTGTCGAGTTTCGCCTTGCCCGGCTGCTCGTCGATCGACACGACGCTTTCCGTCTTGCCGGCCTTCACGGTCACCGGCGCGATTTCCGACACGAAGTGCCCTTCCGCGATCGCGCGCTGTGCGCGCGTGAGCGATGCAATCGCGAACGCGTCCTGCGCCTCGCGCGTGAACTGGTAGGCCTGCGCGCAATCCTCGGCGAACGTGCCCATCAGGCGGCCCTTTTCATAGGCGTCCTCGAGCCCGTCGAGGAACATGTGGTCCAGCACTTGCCCATGCCCCATGCGCATGCCCGCGCGCGCCTTCGGCAGCAGGTAAGGCGCATTCGTCATGCTCTCCATCCCGCCCGCCACGACGACGCCCGCCGACCCCGCCAGCAGCAGGTCGTGCGCGAACATCGCTGCCTTCATTCCCGAACCGCACATCTTGTTGACCGTGGTCGCGCCCGCCGCAAGCGGCAGTCCGGCCTTCAGCGCGGCCTGTCGCGCGGGCGCCTGGCCCTGGCCGGCCGGCAGCACGCAGCCGAACACGATTTCGTCGATGCGTTCGGCCGGCACGTTCGCGCGCTCGAGAGCGGCACGAATCGCCACCGCGCCGAGATCGCTCGCGCTGGCAGCCGCCAGGTCGCCCTGAAAACCACCCATCGGCGTGCGCGCCGCGCCCACGATTACGATCGGATCCTGAGTCGTCATGATTCGCTTCCTCCAGTGTCAGCGCGGTGCCATCCGCAACGCGCCATCGAGACGGATGACTTCGCCGTTCAGCATCGTGTTCTCGACGATGTGGCGCACCAGTGCCGCAAATTCTTCCGGGCGGCCGAGCCGCGGCGGGAACGGCACGCTCTTGCCGAGCGCGTCCTGCACATCCTGCGGCATGCCGGCCATCATCGGCGTCGCGAAGATGCCGGGCGCGACCGTCACGACGCGAATGCCGAAGCGCGCGAGCTCGCGTGCGATCGGCAGCGTCATGCCCACCACGCCGCTCTTCGACGCCGCATACGCGGCCTGTCCGATCTGCCCATCGAACGCCGCGACCGATGCCGTATTGACGATCACGCCGCGCTCGCCTTCCGCGTCGGCGTCCTGCTTCGACATCGCTTCGGCCGCCAGCCGGATCATGTTGAACGTGCCGACTAGGTTGATTGACACCGCGCGCACGAAGCGGTCGAGCGAATGCGGGCCGTCGCGGCCCACGACCTTCTCGCCCGGCGCGACGCCCGCGCAATTGACGAGCACGTCGACACGGCCGAACGCGTCACGCGCGGTGGCGACCGCCGCCTGACCGTCGGCTTCGCTCGTCACGTCGGTCTTCACGAACCGCGCGGCCTCGCCGAGTTCGTTCGCGAGGCTCGCGCCCGCTTCTTCGTTGACATCCAGCAGCACGGCCTTGCCGCCTTGCGCGACGACCATGCGCGCCACCGCGGCGCCGAGGCCGGAACCTGCGCCCGTAATCAGAAAAACGCGATCCTTGATATTCATTCGCAGTCCATAATCAGCGTTGAGCGGCCTTCTCGGCTTCCATCTTGCGCAACACGAAGCGCTGGATCTTGCCGCTCGGGGTTTTCGGCAGCGCGTCGACGAAGTCGATCGCGCGCGGATAAGCGTGAGCGGACAGCCGCCGCTTCACGTGCAGACTCAATTCCTCGGCCAGTTCCGGCGTGCCGTCGAACCCTTTCGACAGGACGACGAACGCCTTCACGATTTCAGTGCGCTCAGGGTCGGGTACGCCGATCACGGCAGCCTCGCTGACCGCCGGATGCTCGATCAGCGCGCTTTCCACGTCGAACGGGCCGATCCGGTAACCCGACGACGTGATCACGTCGTCCGAGCGCCCGATGAAGCTCACGGTGCCGTCCGGCTCCAGCTCGACGTTGTCGCCGGTCCGGTAGTAGCCGCCGGAGATCGCCGGCGTGTCCTGCTGCCAGTAGCCGGAGAACCACAGCAGCGGCGAGCGCGCGATGTCGATCGCGAGGGTGCCCGGCTCGCCGGGGCCGAGCTCGCGGCCGGCTTCGTCGAGCACCGCGACACGATAGCCGGGCAGCGCGAGGCCGGCCGAACCGACGTGCACGACATGCGTGAGGCCGTGATGGTTGTTCACGACCATGCCGAGTTCGGTCTGGCCGTAGTGATCGTGGATCGGCGCGCCGAGCGCCGCGTGGAACCAGCGCACGACTTCCGGATTCAGCGGTTCTCCCGCGCTGCTCACCACCCGTAGTTGTCCCTTCACGCGCGCGGCCGCTTCCGTCCCGGCCGCCATCAGCATCCGGTACGCGGTAGGCGAACCCGCGAGGCTCGTGATGCCGAGCCGTTCGATCACGTCGTACGTGCTCTCGACCGTGAAGCCGCCCTCGTAGAGCGTCGTTGCATGACCGAGCAGCAACGGGCCCGTGATCGCGTAATAGAGGCCGTACGCCCAGCCCGGATCGGCGATATTCCAGAACCGGTCGGCGGCGCGCAGGTCGACCGCTTCGCGCATGTACGCGCCGAACGCGAGCAACGCATACAGCGGCACCGGCACGCCCTTCGGCAGACCTGTCGTGCCCGACGTCGACATCATCATGAACAGGTCCGCCCCCTTGCGCAGCACAGGCTCGAATCTATCGGGCTGCACATCGAGCGCCGCCCGGAAATCGATGTCGCCGTCCGGTAGCATGTCGCTCGCTTCGCACACCGTCGCCACCGGCGGGCAATCGGCGATTTCTCCGAGCTTCATGCGATTCGCGACGTTGGTCACGACGAGCCGCGCACCGCTCATGCGCAGCCGATGCTCGATCGCCTTCGGGCCGAACGCCGTGAACAGCGGCTGGTACACGGCGCCCGCGCGCCACGTGCCGAGGATCGTCGCGACGAGCTCCGGCGTGCGCGGCAGCAGGCCGGCCACCACGTCGCCCGGCTTCACGCCCTGGGCGACGAGCAGGTTAGCGACCCGGGCCGACAACGCCTGCATCTGCGCGAACGTGAAGCGGTGGTGCTGCCCGGCGGCGTCGATCCAGTCGAGCGCGATCGCGTCCGCCTTCGCGTGGCGGTCGCAGCATTCGACACACGCGTTCAGGCCGCGCTCCAGATCGCCGCTCAGTTGCGCGGCGGCGGTCTCGATACTGAACCGGGCCACGGCGTCGGCATAGGCCGGCACCGGCCGGGCGGTAGCTCCTTCGGGCATGCGCGTCTCCTGTTCGTTATGGCCGCCGTCGAGCCAGGGCGCGACGGGGATACATCGATAGTAGACAGCCGCTACATTGCAATCAATGACAAACGGAATCTAGAATCGTGATCGCTTTTGCCATGTCGGGAGGACGCGGGAAAATGGGGCCGCAGATGATTTCGCCGGATTTCGTCGACGATGCGCTCGCGTGCCTGCGCCAGCATGGTCTGCCTACCGCGCCCGTGCTTCGCGCCGCCGGGCTGCCGGCCGCCGTGCGCGAGCCCGTCACGCCGCAACAGTACGGCCGGCTGTGGCTGGCGATTGCCGGCGCGCTCGATGACGAATTTTTCGGGCTCGCCGCGCGCCCGATGCGGCGCGGCAGTTTCACGCTGCTGTGCCATGCAGTGCTGCATGCCGGCACGCTCGACAAGGCGCTGCGGCGCGCGCTGCAGTTCCTGCGGGTCGTGCTCGACGAGCCGCACGGCGAGCTCGTCGTGGCGGACGGGCAGGCGCAGATCGTGCTGGCGCAATCGGGCGCGCCGTACCCGGCGTTTGCGTACCGGACGTTCTGGCTGATCCTGCTCGGCGTCGCGTGCTGGCTGATCGGCCGGCGCATCCCGCTGCAGCGCATCGATTTCGCGTGCCCGAGCCCCGGCCAGCGCAGCGACTATCACCAGTTCTTCGGCGTGCCCGTGCATTTCGATCGGCCCGACAGCCGGCTCGCGTTCAATGCCGCCTACCTCGCGCTGCCGACGATCCGCTCGGAGCAGGCGCTGAAGACCTTCCTGCGCGGCGCGCCCGGCAATCTGCTCGTGCGCTACCGGCACGACACGGGCTGGGTCGCGAAGACGCGCGCGCACCTGAAGGCGCGGCCGGCCGCCGAGTGGCCCGACTTCGACACGCTGGCCGTGTACCTCGACACGACACCGGCGACGCTGCGACGGCGTTTGCGCAGCGAAGGGCAAAGCTTCGCGGCGATCAAGGACGAGTTGCGCGGTGCGCTCGCGCAGTCGCTGCTGCGCGGGCACACGCTGAGCGTCGCCGAAATCGCGGCCGAGCTCGGCTTCACCGAGCCGAGCGCGTTTCATCGCGCGTTCCGGAAATGGACGGGCACGAGCCCCGGCGCATTTCGGCGCGACGTGCATGCGGCGAAGGCGGAATCGTGAATGCCGGCGGACGCGGAGCGTCTCGTCGTGTGCCGTCGATACGCCCGGCTCTGCCTCCAGCCCCTTGTGCAAGGTCTGCTCGCCGAGACAGTTCTCGAGCGTCTTCAGCACGTGGCCGCCCTTGCGTTCCGGTGGGATTCTGCGTAGCGCTCACCGCACCACGGAGCGTGGCATGACGTTGCACCCCGTTCCGTCAGACCACATACTGGTCGGCCCGTCCGAACGAGGTTGCGTCGATGGTGAATACCGCTGAGAGCGCCGCTTCGATCTTCGGCGCGATCGGAACGGCCGTGTCGTTGCTGGCAGCGATTCCTTACGCGCTCGCGATCTACCGGTGCACCGTCCGCCCGCATCTGTTCACGTGGCTCGTGTGGTCGGTCGTCACGGCGATCGCGGCCGCCGGCCAGTTCGTCGCGGGCGCGGGACCGTCCACATGGTGCACGGCAGCGATTGCCGTCACATGCTTTCTGACGCTGATCGCCAGCCTGTTTCGCGGCGAGCGCGGCTGGACGGGCCTCGACTGGTTGTTCCTGTGCGCGGCGCTATCGGCCATTCCGCTGTGGATGCTGACCGACGATCCGACTGTGTCGATCTGCCTGGTTACGCTGATTGAGCTTGCCGGCCTCGGCCCGACCGTGCGCAAGACGATCCGCGATCCGTGGAGCGAGAGCCTCGCCTATTTCGCGCTGTGCGTACTCAAGTACGCGCTGGCGTTGCTGGCGCTGAGCACGTGGAGTGTCGCGGTCGCGTTCTATCCGGCCGTCAACCTCATCGCGTCGATCGGCATCTGCCTGGTGATGCTCATCCGGCGTCAGTCGTTGTCGAATGCGCGGTAGGCTGCGTTCGTCGTCGCCGTACCGCTTCCCTTCCGAAATGATGCGAGGCCTGACATGGATGCAATCCGTACCGTCATCGAACCCAGCGAAACCGCGCTGCGCGCCGCGATGCTGGCCAACGATGTCGACGTGCTCGACGCGCTGCTCGACGACGATCTGGTGTTTACAGTCCCGACCGGCCAGGTCATCTCGAAAGAGGACGATCTGGCCGCGCATCGCGCGAAGCTTCTGCGTCTCGACACACTCGATGTTCACGAAATGCGCGCATGCGCGATCGACGGGATGATCCTGACCACGACACGCGCGACCCTCGCCGGTCATTTCGATGGCACGGCATTCGCCGGCACGTTTGCCTATACGCGCCTGTGGCGTCGATCGGGCGCCAACTGGCGCGTCATCGCCGGGCATGCATCGCAGATCATGTAGCTGCGCCGAGCGTGTGCGGATGAGCCGCGGCAAGCAATGCTGCTGCGAGCGGCCCGGCTGTCGATCGAGCGGTGAGACGCCGCGATCCGGATGATGCACTGATGAAATCGCCGACCATGGTGGTATCGGCCATGACGAGAGTCGAAATGAACGAGCTATTTACCGTGCGTCCTGCGCGTGCCGCGGACGCGGACGAACTCACGCAATTGGCGCGTCTTTCGAAGGCGCATTGGGGCTATCCGAAGGAATGGCTCGACTTGTGGCAAAACGATCTTACGATTTCGCCGGAGACGATCGAAGGAGCGATCGGTTACGTCGCGGAATCGGGCGAGTCGATCATCGGGTTCTGGGTCCGAGCATCATTGGATTCGGATGGACCGACGCCCGGATGGTTATTCGTTCATCCCGATCACATGGGCCAGGGCATCGCCCGTGCGCTGTGGGAATCAGTTCAGGCCGAAGCCGCTGCGAGAGGAATCAAAAGCTTCGTGATCGAAGCGGATCCCAATGCTGCGCCGTTCTATCTGGCGCTGGGAGCTGAAAAGATTGGCGAACAGGAATCGAGCGCCATTCCGGGCAGATTTTTTTCCGATCTTGCGGATCACGGTCTGACGAGGGGGATGCGGCGGAGAAATATCGGAATTCGGTCGGTCGGACTAGCGGCATGACGACGTTTTCTACGCTCCAGGCTCATGCTGTATAGCGCTTCGCCGGACCAAGTGCATTTCCGCCGCGCAAATGCAAAAACCCCCGCCTTGTCGGGCGGGGGTTTCTGGCTTAGGGAGCCTGACGATTACCTACTTTCACACGGGAATCCGCACTATCATCGGCGTAGAGTCGTTTCACGGTCCTGTTCGGGATGGGAAGGGGTGGGACCGACTCGCTATGGTCATCAGGCAAAGAGGGTTGTTGCGTTGCTTCGCAGCGCAACCAATCTTGGAAGAAGCAGTAATTTTGGGTTGTGAGCTGTATCTCACACGTATGCGGTACTTCAACCGTCGTACGTCGAGTGCCTTGCACTCGACGCTCGATGTCCGTAAGCGCTAAAGCGCTAACGGGCATCGAGACAGACTTGTTATAGGATCAAGCCTTACGGGCAATTAGTATCGGTTAGCTGAACGCATTACTGCGCTTACACACC
>NZ_LOVM01000024.1:0-64278 GCF_001523445.1 Burkholderia sp. ABCPW 11
TAGGCGGCCTTCGGCTGGGTTTTCGCGGTTTGCTTGAGCGCGGCGATGCGCGGATCTTCGCGGTCTTCCGCGTCGTCCCTTTTTTGATAGGACACCTGATCTTTAGGGCGATCGGAACAACCTGTGTCGTCGCAGATCCGTACCGTGCCGGCGGTAACCGACGGATCCTGCGCGCACGCGGCCAACAGCAACAGCAGCCCCGGTGCGAGTAAACGGCGATACATTGGTACTTTCCTCAAGTTTTATTGGCGCCGCAATTCTTCGAGCTATCCCATCCCCGCGAGCGTTTACCCGGTTGCGCGCGGCGCAGCGGATACAATCCGCGCACGCCGACACGCTGCCAAGGCTCTCTCAGGTTCTCTCTTCGAATCGTTCCGTCACTGCTTCATTGCTGCCGCCCTGCGCTGATCCGACTGTGCCGGCATCGATCTCCAAACATGACGCAGCAAACAATAGTGACGTGGTGAGCAATAATAATGGAGAAAAATGGCATGTCAAGGGCATTCGCGTGTTTGAAGTTTGCGTAGCGCGTCAGCTTTGATATGCTCTTCCTCGCCAAAACCCCTGGAGACCCCATCGAGATGTCCACCACCGAGCAGGCCAACGTCGATCTCATCACCGCCAACAAGGTGCGCGATCTCCTGAACCGGAACGGCATTCCGCCGCGAAGTCACAACACGACGATCGCGAACGTGCTCGGTCTGAGCTTCTCGGTCGTCACGCGCAAGATGAAAGGCCTGATCCCGTGGAACCTGTCGCAGTTGCAGGACATCGCGACGCACTTCGGCGTGCCGCCCGCGATCCTGCTCGACGACAAGGGCACGCAGCCGGCCGCGGCGGAGATGATCGACGCGACGTTCGTGATCGAATCGAAACGCTTGCGCTGCCGCGCCGCGATCTCGACGAAGGCCACCAGCCAGATCGAAACGGATTTCGTCGCGCTGCAATGGCAGGGCGAATGGATCGTCACCGAACGCGAGTACGCGCGCGAGGGCCGCACGTATCCGGTCGACGTGATCGAGCTGCGCTCGGCGCAGCCGAACGTGTATGCGGCGCGGATCGCCGTGGTCGACGATTCGCACGACGTCGCCGAAACGGTCTGCGAATATTTCATCGAGAAAGGCGTGAACGCGATTCCGTACTTCGACGGCGCGAGCTTCCGCAAGGCGCTGGAAGTCGAGGATTTCGACGGCTACATCCTCGACTGGATGCTCGGCGACCAGACGGCCGCCGAACTCGTGCGCAGCATCCGCACGAGCGAGAACAGCGGCGCACCGATCTTCCTGCTGACCGGCAAGATCTCGACCGGCGAAGCGAGCGAGGACGAGATCGCGCACATCGTGTCGCACTACAACGCGCGCTGCGAAGAAAAGCCGGTGCGCCTGCCGATCCTGTTCGCGGAAGTCGCCCGCGAACTGAAACTCACGCTGCCGGCCGCGGCGGCCACGAACTGAGAACCGGAAACCGACGCCGGGAAACGACAACCGGCTACACCAACCATCAGACCGAGGGGAAAGACATGCGCATTTCAACCATCTGGACCAAAAGCCTGCTGACGGCCTGCCTGCTCGGGATGGCCGCCGCGGCATGGGCCGCTTCGTCGTTCACGTTCACCGTCGACGGCAAGATCAGCAAGAGCAACCAGCAGGGGAAGACGGCCTACGTCTTTTCCGAGCAGGCGCTGATGGCGCTGCCGCAGCATACGATCGTCACGTCGACGAGCTGGACGCCGAAGGCGACCTTCACCGGCCCGCGCCTGTCCGACGTGCTGAAGACGGTCGGCGCGCAAGGCACGCAGATCGAATTCCGCTGCATCGACGAATACACGTTCACGATTCCCGTCTCCGACGCCGACAAGTACGGCGTGATCCTCGCACGGACGATGAACGGCAAGGTGCTCGGCAACGACAACTACGGCCCGCTGTGGATCATGTATCCGCGCGATCAGTATCCCGACGAGCTGAAAACGCCGCTCGGCGAAGCCAAGTTCGCATGGCAGATCATCGGTCTGACCGTGAAGTGAAATGACGCGGCGGCGATGGAAAAATAGAAAAATCATCCTGGTCCTCGGCTCGCTGTGGATCATGGGATTCGCCGCGTGGGCGTTCCTGCTGTGGGATCTCCTCGCCACCTCGGTCAACGAGGGCGTGCTCGAGGGGCCGCGCGAAGGCGTGTTCTGGACCGCCGCGCAGTACCGCAACGTCTACACGCGCTTCGACCGGCAATTGATCCTGTACGCGACGCACGAGGACGAAGACTTCGATCACGTACAGATGCAGCTCGACAGCCTGTCGGTGTCGTTCGGATTCCTGCAGCGGCCGTCCGAAGTGTCCGAATACTGGCTGCGCATTCCGCGCGCGCGCAACGAGATCGACGCGCTCGGCGAATTCATGACGCGCCTGAAGCGCGAGGTGCCGCCGTTGCGCGACGCGCCGACGCAGGCGCGGCAGGTAATCGACGAAGTCAATGCGTACTGGCCGAAGGTCAACGGCCTCGCGAACTACTTCCGCGCGATCGAAATGGCGCAGCGCGATTTCACGTTCCATCAATTGAAGGACAAGCAGCGCGCGATCCTGATCCTCGGCATCGTGCTCGGCGTGATTCTCTGCGCGTTGTTCCTGCTGCTGCTCTATACGATGCGCACGCGCGACGACCTGCTCGAACGGCAACACGCGGCGCTCGACGCGGAACGCAAGGCGTCCGACCGCGCGTTCGAGATGATCGAGGCGAAGAACGCGTTCCTCGGAATGGTCAGCCACGAGCTGCGCACGCCGCTGCAGGCGATCTGCGGATCGATCGAGATCCTGCTCGCGCGAGCGCAGTCCGACGCGAACCTGAAGACGATCCGGCGGCTACAGAATTCGGCGCTGTCGCTCGAAGCGCTCGTCAAGGATCTCACCGACTACATCAAGCTGCGCTCGACGAAGCGCATCGCCGAACTGGATACCGTCGGCGTCGCGCCGCTGCTTGCCGAAGTGCTCGAACCGCTGCGCGAGAAGATCGTGGCGAAACGGATCTCGGTCACGCAGCTCGTCGAGCCGCCCGGCCTCGCGATCCGCTCCGATCGCAAGCTGCTGCGGCAGGTGCTGTCGAACCTGATCGAGAACTCGGTCAAGTACACGGTCGGCGGCTCGATCACGGTGGCGATCACGCTCGCCGATGCGCCGGCCGGCCAGCAGGTGAGGATCGCCGTACGCGACACCGGCGCCGGCATCGCGAAGCAGCATCTGTCGAAAATCTTCGAGCCGTTCTATCGCGCGAACGACGCGGTCGGACTGCACGTCGACGGGATCGGCATGGGGCTCGCGGTCGTGCGCGAGATCGTGACGACGCTGCGCGGGCATGTGGACGTGCGCAGCGTGGTCGGCGAAGGCAGCGAGTTCGTCGTGACGCTGCCCGTCGAAGTACCCGGCGTCGATACGGGCGCGGGCGGCAGCGCGGCCGACATGCCCGCGCTGCCGCCGGTGCTGGCGCACCTCGGGCGGCGCGCACTGGTGGTCGACGACAACGACAACGCGCGCGAAACGCTCGGCGCGATGCTGTCGGCGCTCGGCATCGAGGCCGATCTGTGCGGCACCGGACAGGAAGGTGTCGCGCGCTTCGGAACGGGCCGCTACGACCTCGTCGTGCTCGATCTCGAACTGCCGGACCTGAGCGGATTCGACGTGGCGCGGCGCATTCGCGCGGTGGCGGAACCCGACGACGACGGCCGGCATCCGGCTATCCTCGGCGTCAGCGCGTATGAATCGGCAGCGCTGCGCGAAAACCAGCGGGTGTTCGACGCGTTCCTGCCGAAGCCGGTTCACCTGCGCGAACTCGGCGCGCTCGTCGAGAAGCTGCTCGCCTGAGCCGCGCCAACGCGGCATCGCGCGTTCGCCGCTTTGCCCTGCTACGCGCCTACTCGCCGATCAGATGCAGCACGACGTCGCGCCGGTGCGCCGCGCGACGATGCTCGAACAGATAGATCCCCTGCCACGTGCCGAGCACCATGCGCCCGTGCTCGACCGGAATCGACACTTGCACCTGCGTGAGCGCCGTGCGCAGATGCGCGGGCATGTCGTCGGCGCCTTCGGTGTCGTGCTCGTAGCGCGTGTCGTCCTCGGGCGCGAGCGTCGCGAAATAGCGTTCGATATCGCGCTGCACCGACGGATCCGCGTTCTCCTGGATCAGCAGCGACGCCGACGTATGACGGCAGAACACGGTGAGCAGGCCGGTGCGGATCGCCTGCTGGTCGACGAACGCTCGTACTTGCGGCGTGATTTCGACGAGGCCGCTGCCGCGCGTATCGACGCCGACGTGCGTGATGCCCTGCTGCATTGCCATGATCTCAGCCCAGCGCGGCGAAGCCGTCGGCTTCGATCTGCTTCGCGTCGGCGGGGCGCACGACCCGCGCGACTTCGACCCCATCGCGCAGGAATACCAGCGTCGGCCACAGCTTCACGCCGAACGAGCGGCCGAGCGGACGGCCGGGGCCGTCCTCGATCTTCAGGTGCCGCACGGCAGGATGCTCGGAGAACGACGCCGTGATCGCGGGCTGCGCGCCTGCGCATATCCCGCACCAGTTCGCGCCGAATTCGATGACGGTTGCGCCGCTCAATGCGTCGACTTCCGCGCGGGTCGGCGCGTTGGCGGTGTAGCGTTGCTCGGTGTCCATCAGGCCCTCGTGTGCGTTGGCAGAACATGACTGCACGCGCCAGCGCAACGCAGGCGAGTACAGCCTTCGATTTCTTACTGTAGCGGAAAAGCCCGCGCACTGCCGGCCGGTCCGGGCGGGCGGCACCGCGCCTTTGCGTACCTTTCGGAATGACACGACAAGATTCGGAGCGCCGCGCCGTCGCGACGGGATCAGCATGTGAACCGATCCCGTCAACGAAGGACTCAACCATGAATGCGCCGCATTGCGTCACCGAACCAAACATTCTCTACTTCGGCACGCCCGTCGTGCTGGTCAGCACGCTGAACGAAAACGGCACGGCCAATCTCGCACCGATCTCGTCCGCGTTCTGGCTCGGCTGGCGCGGCGTGATCGGAATCGCCGCCAGCTCGCAGACCACCCACAACCTGTTACGCACCGGCGAATGCGTGCTGAACCTGCCATCGTCGGCGCAGGCGGACGCGGTCGACCGTATCGCGCGCACGACGGGCACGTACCCGGTGCCCGATGGCAAGCGCGCGAAGGGGTACGTATTCGAACCCGACAAGTTCGGCACGGCTGGGCTGGCCGAAACGGCATCGCAAACCGTCGCGCCGCCGCGCGCGCTCGAATGTCCTGTGCATCTGGAGGCGGTCGTCGCGGCCACGCACGGGATCGGCGACGACATGCCCGACTTGCGCGGCCGCATCCGCGTGTTCGAGCTGCGCATCCAGCGCGTGCACGTGCATCCCGACCTGCTGATGGACGGTCATCCGGACCGCATCGATCCGGACAAGTGGTCGCCGCTGATCATGAGCTTCCAGAAGTTCTATGGGCTGGCGCCGCGACAGGTGCATGCGTCGCGGCTCGCCGAGATTCCCGAACTCGCGTATCGCAGCCCCGACATCGAGCGCTCGCGCGACGCGGGCATGCTGACCGGTACTGGGCGGTAATGAAGCGCGCGCGCGAATTCCGGTGAATCCGACACGCCGCCCTGCTTCCGCACACGTGGCCGATACCGCTGCGCCGGCCCAGCACCCTTTCACACGGCCGACCCGATGCATCGCCGTGCTGATCGCGCAGATAGACACAGCGATCGTAATCTCGCGATCGAACCGATGGCACGCGTTCGGCGCCCGCGTCGGCGCGCTGCGACTTGGCGCGGCACCGCCCTACGCGCCGCCCTCCCGCACCGCTTCCGCATGGATGACATGACCCACCTGAAGCACTCGATTCGACGCGTACGGGCAGCGCACCGACACATCATGGATCGGAAACCGGCCAGCGCATGCAACGCCGGCTCTGAGCATCGGTTCAGCTGTAGCTGGCCACCGCGGCCGACGCCCTTGACATCCTGCGCCTTGTAGCTCAGGCGCCGGCAGGTATGCGCCGCTGCGGCCGAATCTGCCGGGAAGGCGGGCGCGGTGGACCTGGCCGACTTGCCGGTCAGCTACTCAACGAAGCGCAGGCCAAGGCGCTGTTCACCCGCGTTGGCATCATGTCCGTCCGCGAGCGCGTCGTCCGGACTACAACGCGATGGGTGTCACGCTCGGCCGGCATCCGCTCGCGCTGTTGCGCGTTCGCCCGACACGGTGCCGACGACCGCGACAGAGTTTTGCTAGCCGACTCTACACACCGGCTCGCCGGCATACACGTCAATGCTGGCGGCCATCTTTGCGTCTACGGCGCTGACGTGATGATGGCTCGACTACGGACGTCGATAAACGAGGTGAGTCCAAGCGGATTTTTAACGCCTATGCCGTGAGCCGGGGGCGCATACGCGGAACACGTTCGTCATCGAAAAAAACATCAGACAAATCAATAACCCTGCCGCCGCGCAACACTTGTTGACCTTCCTTTCCTTTCAAATGATAATGCGTCGCGTTACGGAATTACGAACTATTACATACGACAGGGTGGACGATGAGACGAGTATTGCAACCGGCACGACGAGCCGTTCTGGCCGCCGTCGCGTGCCAGCCGATCATGGTGGGTGCGGTCTTCGCAGAGGAAAGCGCGCCGACGCCGGCGAGCCCAGCGGCCGACGTGCTGCCGGCCGTGTCCGTCAGTGCGAGTTCGATTCGCGATCCGGGAGAAGGCTACAACCCGTCCAGCGCAGCCAGCGCGACCAGGATCGATGCGCCGCTGCGCGATATCCCGCAGACGGTCAACGTGGTCACGGCCGAAGTGATGCGCGATCAGCACGCCAACTCGTTGCAGGACGTGCTGAAGAACGTGGCCGGGGTTGGCTTCTCGACCGGCGACGGTCAGCGCGACCAGGTGACCATCCGTGGCTTCTCCGCGATCGCCGACCAGTTCGTCGATGGCATTCGCGACGATGCACTGTATTTCCGCGATCTCTCGAACGTCGATCGAGTCGAGGTCGTCAAGGGCCCCGCCGCCGTTCTTTATGGCCGAGGTTCTTCAGGTGGACTAATTAATCGCGTGACGAAAAAACCCGGCGTCGACGTCACCAATCTCGGCATCAGCTACGGTTCGTGGGCCGATCGTCGAGTCGAAGCCGATGTCGGACGGGTGTTCGCGAACGGCGCGGCCGCATTCCGGATAACCGGCGCGCACGAGGAGGCCAAGAGCTATCGCTCGCAGCAGTTTCTGAATCGCACGGCAGTCGCGCCGTCGTTCGAATTTCGCATCGCGCCCAAGACGACCGTGTTGCTGCAAGCCGACTACCTCGAAGATCGTCGTGTGACGGACTTCGGCATCCCGGCCTACAAGGGACGACCGGTCGACGTGCCGGCATCCGCATATTACGGTGCGGCGAACGCCGGCGAGGTGGACTACACGCGCTCGCGTGTCTACTCGAGCACCGCCACGATCAAGCACGAGTTCAACGAGCAGTGGTCGATCCGCAACGCCACTCGCTACTACCACTATTCGCTCGACCGGAACAACACGCTCGTCGGCAGCGTCAACGAAGCGAACCGGACCTTTACGCTGAATCACGGCAACGTCTATCGTGAGGAACACGGCTGGTTCAACCAGACCGATCTTACGCAAAAGGCCACGCTGTTCGGCATGAAGCACGAGTTGCTGTACGGGATGGAATTCGGCCAGCAGAACAAGGATCTCGTCAATTATTCCGCTCCCGTCACCGGCGCGAACGGAAAGCCGATGAACTTCGACCTGTTCACGCCGGCCTTGCCGACGCTGCCGCTCCACACGTCGTCCACGCCGGCCGCCAACAACCTCGGCATCTTCAAGACGCTGGGGTTCTACACGCAGGACTTGATCAGCTTCAACGATCAGTGGAAGGCGCTGCTCGGCATCCGCTACGATCGCTTCGAGCAGGAAACGATCGACCGACGTCCCAAGCAGCCGGGGCTGTCGCGTACGGACACGGCATGGAGCCCACGCCTGGGCCTGGTTTGGCAGCCGACCACGACGCAGTCGTATTACGTGTCGTGGAGCCGCTCCTTCCAGCCTTCCGGCGAGGCGTTTTCGCTGGCGGCCAACAATGCGGAACTCGCTCCGGAAACCACGACCAACACCGAGATCGGCGCGAAGTACGACTGGCTTGGCGGCAAGGCCACCACGACGATATCCGTATTCCGGCTGGATCGCAGCAACATCAAGGTCGCCAATGCGACCAGCACGGCACTGATTCCGATCGGTGAGCAGCGGACCGACGGTATGGAACTCAGCGGGGCCGCGGAACTCGGCCACGGCTGGCGCGTTTTGGCAGGCTATGCGTACCTGGATGCGACCGTCACCAAGTCGACCGCGGCGTTGCAGGACAAACGCGCAACGCTCACTCCGCGCCACTCCGGCAACCTGTGGCTGACCAAGAATCTCGGCAGCGGCTTCGGCGTCGGCGGCGGCCTGAACTTCGTCGGCGCGCGCATGGCCGATCCGCAGAACACTGTGACCTTGCCGGGCTACGTGACGGCCGACATGATGGCCTGGTACGCGCACGGGCCGATGTCGCTCCAGTTGAACCTCTACAACCTGTTCAACAAGGGCTATATCGTTTCGGCACACGGCTCGAGCCCCAACCTCAACATGCCGGGGGCGCCGCGCAGCGTCATGGCAACGTTGCGGTACGAGATGTAGAACCCGAACGTGCCCAACGGGGAATGATGGTGCGGCTGGGCGCGACATCCGATCGCGAGCAAGCTCGTCGACCGAAACGAGCGCCTCGGGGGCGCTGCCTGCAACGTCGAGGGCGTTTTGTTGACGCGCTCTACACGCCGGCTCGCCACCGCGGCGACCGAGCCGGCTCAGCCGGGACGCATGCGATCAAGCTCCTCGACGGAAATTGAAACGACTTCGAGGAGGTGCCGGACAATGTCCTCGGCGGACATTCCGGCTTCGCCATATTCGCGAACGTCCATATGGCGGAGTTGATACGAGCCATGCTCTCCGTTCACGATGTAAATCGTAGCTTCCGCGTCACCCGGCGTAAAAACGACTTGAATCGTCGTATTGCTCACGATCGCTTGCATGCTTATTGCGCCCATCGTGTCCTCCGGTCGCGCCTCGGGTACGTAGTATGCTCCATCGTCCAGGAGATTATTTCGCGAATTGGGCTTGGCATTCGCAATGCGCTGCGAGCTCGGTGACGCCGAAGAGTGCACCGTAGCTGATCAGATAACATACGGTCGGTCACCTCGACCTATGATCAAACCCCCAACCGACCGAGTGCTTCAAGTGATTCGACCGACCCCAGTATTCAAGGACAACCTCGCGCAACTGCCGGCCATCGACGGCATCGCGCACATCGATCTCGTCGGCGCGAACGGCGACGTGGTCGCGACCATCGAGAACCAGCCGGGCAAGCAGGGCTCGCTCGCGGTGTACCACTATCTGAAGCAGGCATTCGGCTCCCTCGACGCGAAAGCGGCCGAACACGGCCTCGCGGTGTTCGCCGAGCATACGGCCGACGCGCGCAATCGTCCGGGCGCGCACCCGAACGTCGATCGGCTGCTGGCGATCGTCGGCGGCGGCGAAGCGCTGCGCATCGACATCGTCGCGAAAGGCTGAGCTACGCAGCGATCCGGCACGCCGCCGCTTCTTGCTGCGGGGCGCGCCGGACCGCTGCGCGCCCGGCTGTGCCACACGAAAGCAGCCCCACCGTGCCCGAGGCCGAGCGACACCGAGGCCCGACCGCATCACACCGGAATCGCCCGACTTCGGCCCTTCACCGGTCAGCAGTTCAACCGGCACACGATCCCGATGCCGTCACCCGGCGTTGCCGGGAATTCGCGCGATCCCCCTTCCGAAACCGGCCCGTCTCCGAGTCTCGACGCAGGCCCCACTAGGCGAGCGAACGTGATCGCCGGCGGGATCTCGCGCCGCACTTAATCCGTGCGCAGAGGATCCGCGTTCCGGGCAGCACGCCGCCAGTGCCGCCCCCTTTGTCGCGTCGAGCGCTGACGAACCTCTCCAATGCCGCGCCGAAGCAGGCCGGACACCGCATTCGCGGCATTTCGCGCGTGCTGGCATACATATTGCCAACAACGACCCTGACGCCGCGACGCGGCGCCTCGCGATGTTCCGACCGATCCCGCCGGTGTCCGACCGGCAATTCGCAGAGGTCTTCACCATGACGCGTTTGCGCACCTCCCTGCAGAGCGGCAACTGGCGCTCGCTGCTCGCGTGCTTCCTGTATTTCGATACCGGCTTCACGGTCTGGGTGCTGTACGGCCCGCTCGCGCCGTTCATTGGCAAGGACATCGCGATGTCCGCCGCACAACAGGGCTTTCTCGTCGCGGTGCCGGTGCTCGCGGCGGCCATCCTGCGTGTGACGCTCGGCAACCTGTACCAGTCCGCAAACGGGCGCAGCATCGCGCTGATGGGCGTCGTGCTGTCGGCGCTGCCGTCCGTCGTGTTGCCGTGCGTGCCCGGCACGCCGTCGTATGCGCTGCTGCTCGTCCTCGGCGTGTTCCTCGGCATGGGCGGCGCCAGTTTCGCGGTGGCGCTGCCGATGGCGGGCAGCAGCTATCCGCCGAAGGTGCAGGGGCTCGTGCTCGGCCTCGCCGCGGCGGGCAACATCGGCGCGGTCCTCGACGGCTTCATGTTTCCGCACATCGCGGCGGCAGTCGGCTGGAAGCTGTCGACGGCCGCCGCACTGCCGCTGCTCGCGACCGCGGGCGTCGCGATCGTCACCTGGGCCGACGACCGCGGCGAGAAGTCCGGCAGCGTGCCACGCGCGCTCGGCGCATTCGCGATCACGCTCGTCGGCCTCGTCGCGCTCGTGCTGGCCGTGCACGGCGGGCTGTTCGGCGTCGGCAAGACCGGCGTCCTGCTGTTGCCGGTGATGGGCGCGCTGCTCGCGATCGCGATCCTGCCCGCCCGCTATCGCGCGGTGCTCGCCGAGCGCGACACGTGGGTCATCATGCTGATCTACAGCATCACGTTCGGCGGCTTCGTCGGCATGTCGTCGTATGTCACGCTGCTGCTGACGTCGCTGTACCAGATGCCGAAGATCAACGCCGGCCTGTTCATGTCGCTGCTCGCGTTCCTCGGCGCGATCGTGCGGCCGCTCGGCGGCTTCATCGCGGACCGCGTCAGCGGCGTGCGCGCGCTGATCGTGCTGCTCACCGCGATCGCCGTCGCCGATTTCGCGTTCGCAGCGCATGCGCCGCGCTCGTGTTGCTGCGCACGCAATGGCTCGCGTGGGCGATGCCCGCCGATGCGCGCGCGGCCGGCGTACCGGCCGTGCCGGCGCCCGGCATGACGCACGTCGCCGAGTGAGAGCCGCGGCCGGCGCGATCGCGAAGCCATACCGCGCCGGCCGTCTCTCGCGTCACGGTTGACTGCCCGCGACGGCGTTCCTAAACTGATCTCCCTTTCACGCCTCGTCGGCGAAAGGGTTTCCCGTGATCGATCTCTCCACGCTCGTGCTGTTCTCCGGCGCGTGTCTCGCGCTGACCGCCACACCCGGCCCCGACATGCTGCTGATCGCGTCCCGCAGCGTGAGCCAGGGCCGCCGCGCCGGCTTCGCGACGCTCGCGGGCATTCAGGCCGGCACCTACTGCCATGCGCTCGCGGCGGCGCTCGGGCTGTCGCAGCTCTTCGTCGCGGTGCCGCTCGCGTATGACGTCGTGCGCTTCGCGGGCGCTGCGTATCTGCTGTATCTCGCGTGGAAAACGTTCCGTTCGGATGCAACCACGCTGTCGCCCATCGCGTCGCAACGTCGCCGTTCGACCGCGGTGATCTTCCGCCAAGGGCTGACGACCAACCTGCTGAACCCGAAGATGGCGCTGTTCGTCCTCGCGCTGTTTCCGCAGTTCGTGCGGCCCGATCACGGCTCGATCGCCGTGCAGATTCTCGTGCTTGCGACCGTGCTCAACCTGATCGGGATCGTCGTGAACGGCGCGGTGATTCTCTCCGCGAGCCGGCTGAGCCGGCGGATCGGCGCGCGCCGCCGGCCATCGAAGGTGCCGCAATATCTGCTCGGCACGGTGTTCGTCGGTCTCGCCGCGCGGCTCGCGGTGGCGGGGCGCCACTGACGCAGGCAGCAGAGAGGTGATGACGCGGGCATATCAGCCGCCACCGTGCGCCGCCACTGCTTCACGTGCGCGGGCGCGCAGGCACCGAAGCCTTCAGCGCGTCGCGCCCAGCGCCACGCGCAGCCGTTCCATCAGTTGCGTGTAATGGCGCAGCACGTCGTCCCTGGGCATGACATTCGCGGTCGAGAAACGCTCGGACCACGCCGGCTTCCATTCATACGAACCGTGCACACTGCGGTCGCCGTCGGGCGCGTGGATCAGCGAGCGGATCCGCGCGTCGCGGCCAGGCCCCGTATGCATCTCGAACAGCGCATGGATGAACGTGTGATACGCGTCGTATACATCGTCGTCGAACAGGTAGCGGTAGATGTGGAACGTGCGGTCGAGGTCGCGCTTCGCGCGGATCACGTCGTCCGGCGAGATGTCCTTCCAGTAGCCGATCCACGTATAGAAGCACAGCAGCGCATTGAGCTGCGGCGCGACCGTGTCGTACAGCGCGAGCCGCTTCTCGATCAGCCGCTGGTTGGTCCACTGTACGAGTTCGAGCCGCTTCAGCCGGCGCGCGACGAGCCAGCCGAGACACGCGACCGACAACGGTGTCAGCGCGCCAAGCACGAGCTTGACGATTTCCAGCGAATTCCACGGCGTATTGAATGGCTGCATGTAAGGCTCGACAGGAAGAAACGCATTCGCTCCGACGTATGACCGGCGCGCCGCGCCGTTTGGCCGATCGCGTCGGCATTGACCGTTAGTTGCTTGCACATCGAACAATGCGCGGCCACACGAACAATCCGTGCGACGCGACTCACCCCATCAGTTTATCCGGCGATTGTCACCGCGCGATGACCGCGCTTCGACGCGCCGCCGCGTGGTCGCATAGAGTCAGGTCGGGAGCGCCGACGTGAGCTTGACCTTCTGCATCGGAATGTCGGTCTTCACGCTGAGCACGCCTGGAATGCGCGTCAGGTATTCCATCTGGAAACGCCGGTAATCGTCAATGTCGGCCGCGACGACGCGCAGCAGGAAATCGCAGTCGCCTGCCATCAGGTGGCATTCGACGACTTCCGGCATCTGCTGGACGGCCTCGGCGAAACGGTTCACCGATTCCGCGTCCTGTCCCTTCAGCCATACGCGCGTGAAGATCGTCAGCCCCTTGCCGACCTTCGCCGGGTTCAACACGGCCACGTATTTCTCGATCACGCCGGCTTCCTCGAGAAGCCGCACGCGCCGCAGGCACGGCGACGGCGACAACCCGACCTCGTGCGCCAGCTCCACGTTCTGCATGCGGCCGTCGCGCTGCAGCGCGCTCAGGATCCGGCGGTCGATGGCATCCAGTTTCATTTGGCATCCGATTCCAAAAAAATCATGTATCAAGCGTTCGATGCCAAATTCTGCGAAATATCTGGCGACAACGCAATCCGATTCGAGTCAAAAAAGCAGACAATCCCTCCCCCGAAGGAGGAGTGATGAGCAGTAGCGTTTCAACGTCGTCCGGGCTTCGCGACAAGCCCGCGTATCTTGCCGAGATGGGTCGCGGGTTGCGCGCGGCGCTGCCCGTCATGCTGGGTTTCGTGCCGTTCGCGCTCGTGCTGGGCGCACAGGCGGCGCAAAAGGGGCTGAGCCTGTTCGAGGTGCCGATGATGACGGGCCTGAACTTCGGCGGCGGCTCCGAATTCGCGGCGATCCATCTGTGGACATCGCCGCCGCACATCGCGCTGATCGTCGCGATGTCGTTCCTCGTCAATTCGCGCCACATCCTGATGGGCGCCGCGTTCGAGCCGTATATCCGGCGCCTGCCGCGCCGCCGTGCGTTCCTCGCGCTGTTCTTCATGTGCGACGAGAGCTGGGCGATGTCGCTCGCCGACGCGCGCTCGCGCTCGGCCGCGCACATCAGCGTCCCTTACTACGCGGGCGTGTGCTCGGGGCTCTACCTGACGTGGATCTCGATGACCACGCTCGGCGCGGCGGTCGGCCCGACGATCGGCAACGTCGAACAATACGGCTTCGACATGGCGTTCACGGCCGTGTTTCTGGTGCTGCTGCGCGGCATGTGGAAAGGCGTGCGCGCGAGCCGCCCATGGTTCGTGAGCCTCGTCGTCGCGGCGGCCACCCATCTCGCGCTGCCCGGCGCGTGGTATGTCGCCGCCGGCGCATGCGCGGGGCTGATCGCCGCGCTGCTGTGGGAGCCGCGCGATGCCTGAGCTTCCGGATTTCAGCACGGTCGCGACGATCGTGCTGATGGCGTCGACCACCTACCTGTCGCGCATCCTCGGCTACGTGCTGCTGCGCAACCGCACGCTGAGCCCGCGGATGGCGTCGGTCATGGAGAACGTGCCGGGCTGCGTGCTGATCTCGGTGATCGCGCCGGCCTTCGTGTCGACGCGCCCGGCCGATCTGCTCGCGCTCGCGATCACGCTCGTCGCGGCGACGCGCCTGTCGATCCTGCCGACCGTCATCGTCGGCGTCGTGTCGGCCGGCCTGCTGCGCCATCTGCTCGGCTGAGCGGGTCCGGCCGCCACACCGGCAACACACGCGATGCGCCCGTTTCACGTCCGCGCCGACCGGCGCCACGGGCGCGACACGACGATCCGCGCGCCGGAGTGCTAGCCTTGTGGCTTGCGCCATGCCGCACTCCCCTCTCATTGCCCTTCGCGAGGATCGTCCCGATGCCAGAAACCCGCCCGCTGTTCGACCGTGTCCTGCTCACCAACGACGACGGATTCGACGCTCCCGGCCTTGAAATACTCGAACAGGTCGCCACGCAACTCGCGCGAAGTGTGGATCGTCGCGCCGGCCGAAGATCAGAGCGGCACGTCGCACTCGCTGAGCCTGCACGAACCGCTGCGCGTGCATCGCAAGGGCGAGCACCGCTTCGCTGTGCGCGGCACGCCGGGCGATTGCGTCGCGATCGCGGTCAGCCATCTGATGAACGGTGCGCGGCCCGACGTCGTGCTGTCCGGCGTGAATCGCGGCGCGAACCTCGGCACCGAAACGGTGTTTTCCGGCACGGTCGGCGCGGCCATGACGAGCATGCTGGTCGGCGTGCCGGCCATCGCGCTGAGCCAGGCGTTCGCCGATCGCAACGCAGTGCCGTGGAACACGGCGCGCGCGCATGCGCCGGACGTCATCCGCCGGCTCGTCGCCGCCGGCTGGGACAGCGATGCGTGCCTCAACGTGAATTTCCCGGCGCGACCGGCCGGGGACGTACGCGGCCTGAAGGTGACGAGCCAGGGTGCGGGCACGCTGCAGGGCGTCGAGATCGTGTCGGGACGCGATCCGCGCGACATCGAATATCACTGGCTGAAGCTCGCGCGCGCACCGCGCGAGGACGATGCGAATTCCGAAACGGTCGCGCTGGGCGAAGGGTATATCGCGGTCACGCCGCTGAAGTTCGAGCGCACGCACGAGCACGCGCTCGCGCGGCTGCGGTCGAACCTCGGCTGATCGCGCGCGCCTTCGAACGGCCTGGCGGTTGCGCGACATGCGTTGCCTGCGCGCCGCCGCATCCCCGCATCCCCGCATCCCCGCATCGCCGCATCACTGCATCACTGCATCACTGCATCACGTCAGATTCAACCCGCCGTCGAGCATCACGATCTCGCCCGTCACGTAGTCGGAGGCGACGAGCATCGCGACCGTCTGGGCGATATCGTCCGGCGTCGCCGCGCGGCGCATCGGCGCGTGCTCGCGCCAGAGCTGCTGCGCTTGCGTCCAGTCGGCGGTCAGCGGCGTATCGACGAGCCCCGGCGCGACCGCGTTGACGCGAATCGCCGGCGCGAGCGTACGCGCGAGCAGCCGCGTCGTGTGATTGAGCGCGGCCTTCGCGGCCGCATACGGAATCGACGCACCCTTCGGCCGCACACCCGCATGCGAACTGACGTTCACGACGCACCCGGCCCGCCCGTGCGACGCCGCCTCGCGCAGCGCGGCCTGCGCTTCGGCGACGAGCCTGAACGGCGCGATCACGTTGATCTCGTGCATCTCGCGCCACACGTCTGGCGTGGCCGCCGCGAGGTCGTCATGCGGAATCACGCGGCTGGCGCCCGCATTGTTGACGAGCACGTCGAGCCGCCCGTGCACGGCGAGCGCATCGCGGATCAGCCGCACGCGCTGCGCATCGTCTGCGAGATCGGCCTGCACATAGGCCGCGCCGAGTTCACGCGCCATCGCACGCCCGGCGTCGGCCGAACTGCGCGAATGCAGGATCACGGCGTAGCCGTCGGCCGCCAGGCGGCGGGCGACAGCCGCGCCGATCCCCGACGTCGAGCCGGTGACGAGCGCGACCGGCCGGTGCACACGCAACGCGCGCGGCTCGGCGGCAGCTTCGGTGTCGGGAGCCGTTTCGGCAATCGGGGAAGACATCGGCGGGAGCGGCGCGTCCATGGCGTGAACCCTGTCAGTGGCGTTCCCGCATCATAAGCGCGACGGGGCCGCGAGAAGCAAATTCGTCCTTTGGATCACTGCCAACGGTACATGAGCCAGAACACGAAGCCCGCCACGGCCCCCAGGCCCACGAACGCAAGAAACCCGAAAACGACCGCCAAGTCGCCTTTGAAAACATCGTGATCCCG
Organism: Burkholderia sp. ABCPW 11; assembly: GCF_001523445.1. Taxonomy (NCBI): domain Bacteria; kingdom Pseudomonadati; phylum Pseudomonadota; class Betaproteobacteria; order Burkholderiales; family Burkholderiaceae; genus Burkholderia; species Burkholderia sp. ABCPW 11. The sequence continues at coordinate 16,677 of NZ_LOVM01000024.1, forward strand.
GACGGCGGTGTAAATGAAATAGATGGCAATCCACGTCAACAACCCCGTGACGCTGCCACACAGGCACGATGAAAACACGGACACGCGCCAGTATTTCATGACCAGCAGATATTGCGGGATCCCGAACGCTGCAGTACCGAGGTAGGCGATTGGAACAGAATATTTGAGCGACCCGGGATCGTGGGTCAAACGCGCCCACACCAGGCCGGGCACGAGCGCCGCGAGCGCAAAAGCAAGAAAAGGGATCTGACTCATCGAGGTAGGCGGCACGCTGCTGCAACCCTTCTCCGGAGATGACGTGCAATCGGCCGTCACCGCTGTTTCGGCAGCTCGACGTACTCTTCGAGTTCGCCGGCGATATAAAGCCGCTTGCCGATGCGCGGGTATTCGCATACGTCGTGTTCGAGCCGCTGCCCGCCGACGAGCAACTCCAGCGGCGCATCGCCGGTGTTCTGCACCGTATGCGCTTCGCCGCCGCGCGGAAATCCCAGAAAATCGCCGGGACCGATCTCACTGGCGCGCTCGCCGATCGTCACCGTGCCGGTGCCGGACAGCACGTACACGAATTCTTCTTCGTACAGGTGGCGGTGATATTCGGCCGATTCGTGACCGGGCATCAGCGTGAGCAGATGAACGCCGAATTGCGTCAGGCCGGTCAAGTCGCTGAGTTGTCGCTTCAGACGAACGGCATTGGGATTGAGCGAATGCACCTCGCGCGTCGGTTCCATCTTCGCGATATCGGCGGCTTTCAGCAGTTCCCGGGGAAAGGGAGTCGACATGGGGATCTCGCAAGCGTGAATGCTTCGGTTGAACGCACCGCGCCGACGCGGCCGGTGCAGCGGCTATTGTCCGACATTTTCGCGCTTGCAGACATAACGCAGCCCCGCAGGCCGTGTCGCACCTCATCGCATGCAGTAAAGTTGCATACGCAACCATTTCAACCGCGGACGAAGCGCGACACTCAACCCACGTGTACGCCGCGCAGCTTCGTCAGCAACGCGACGAGACGATCGATGTGTGCATCCTCGGTGCGCCACGACGACACGCTGATCCGGAACGCCGGCCGCCCCTGCCACACGGTCGTGCCGAACCACACGTCGCCCGACGCCTGCGCGGCTTCGACGATCGCCGCCGTTTCCTCGTCGGTGCCGGCGCGCACGAGCACCTGGTTCAGCACGACACGATTCAGCACGTCGTAGCCGGCCGCACGCAGGCCGTCCGCGACGCGTGCCGCCTGCGCGCAATGCCGCTCGACCATCGTCGCCACGCCGGCGCGGCCGAGCGAGCGCAGCGCGGCCCACACGGGAATGCCGCGCGCGCGCCGCGAGAATTCGAGGTTCAGGTTCTTCTGCGCATCCTGCGCGCCGCTCAGATAGACGGCGTCGCTGTTCATCGCGGTGGCGAGCGCGGCCGCATCGCGGCAGATCACCATCGCGCCGTCGTACGGCGTGTTGAGCCATTTGTGGCCGTCGGTCGTCCAGCTGTCGGCACCGTCGATGCCGTCCGTCAGCGTGCGCTTGGACGACGCCCGCGCCCACAGGCCGAACGCGCCGTCCACGTGCACCCACGCGCCGGCCGCCTTCGCGGGCGGAATCAATGCCGCGAACGGATCGAATTCGCCGGTGTTCACTTCGCCGGCCTGCACGCAGAGAATGGTCATGTCGTCGAGCGGCGGCAACTGCGCCGGGTCGATCCGGCCATGCGTATCGACCGGCGCGACGACGATGCGCTTCATCCCGAAGCCGAGTACGCGCAGCGCCTTCTTCACCGTGATGTGCGCGAGCGCGGAGATCACGACTTTCACTTCCGGCGCGCCGATCAGCCCATCCTCGTCGATATTCCAGCCCTTGCGCGCGAGCAGCGCGCGCCGCGCGGCCACCAGCGCGACGAGCGTACAGGCCGTCGCGCTGGTGCCGAAGCCGACCGCGCTGCCTGCGGGCAGCCCGAGCGCATCGACGACCCAACGCGCGGCCTGGCGCTCGAGCGTCGCCGCCACCGGCGAATTCGCATACGACGACGCGCACTGGTCCCACGCGAGCATCAGCCGCTCGGCCGCTGCCGCGGCCGGCAGCGTCGCGCCGATCACGAAGCCGAAGTAATTCGGGCCGTTCGATGCGACCGTCGCGGGCGTGCCGCGCTCGTCCAGCAGGCGCAGCACGTCGTCGGCCGGGCGGCCCACGTCGGGCAGCGGTTCGTCGAACGCGGCGAGACCGGCGAGCGCCGCCGCATCGGGAAACGCGCGCCGCTCGTTCGTTGCGGCCAGATACGCGTGCGCGCGCCGATCGGCGTCGGCCAGCAGTGCAAGTTCGTCCATGTCGGTTGCCTCGGTCAGGGTCAGAGTTTCGAGAGATCACGGCCAAGCTGCTGCAGCGCGCCGTCGATCCGCTTGTAGTACGTGAACTTGCCGACGCGGGTCGCCTGCACGAGCCCTGCGTCCGCGAGGATGCGCATGTGGCGCGTGGTCGTGGCCGGCGCGATGCCGAGCTTCTCGGTGATGTACGTGCAGCACACGCCCAGTTCGTCGAGATCGCCATGCGGTTGCGGCGGGAAATGCTTGCGCGGCTGCTTGAGCCAGCGCAGCACGGCCAGACGGCTTTCGTTGGCCAAGGCGCTGATGCGGGTGACGTCGTCCATGAGGTGCGGGTTCGGTTACGTTTTGAATATTAGCTAAATGACGAAATGCGGGCAACGGGTCTGAACGACGGTTTCGGCCCGCGATGCCGCGCGCCGTTGCGCCTCCTCGCGCATTCGATGCGATCGCAGCGAGACCGGCGCCGCAACGTCTCGCAGGCCGCGCGGGCCACGTGCCTTTACGCCAGCGCCTGCGCGAGTCTATCGATCAACGCCCGCACGCGCCGCGGCTGCGCGACACTTCCCGGATAGACGATCTGCAGATCCACGTCGCCCGGCGAGAACGCATCGAGCACCTCGACGAGCGCACCCGACGCCAGATCCCGCTCGACGTCGACAAGCGACTTCAGCGCGACGCCGTGCCCCGCGATGCACCACGCGCGCACGAGCGCCCCGTCGTTGGCGACGCGCCGCCCGCGCACCGCCACGCGCTTCAACGCGCCATCGATGCTGAACGGCCATTCGGCATACAGCTCCTGGCCGAAGCGCATCACGATGCAGTCGTGCAGGCCGAGATCGTCCGGGTGCATCGGCCTGCCATGCGCGGCGAGATACGCGGGCGACGCACACACCACGCGCCGCGCCCGACCGAGCGAGCGGCTGCGCAGCGAACTGTCCGCCAGCGTGCCGCGGCGGATCGCGAAATCGAGCCCCTGCCCGACGAGATCGACATACCCGTCGCCGAGATGCAGGTCGACCGTCACGCCCGGATGTTCGGCCAGGAACGCGTCGACGACGGGCACGACGCGCTCGCGCCCGAGATCGGCCGGCGCGCTCAGCCGCACCGGCCCCGACAGCGTCTGCACGCCCAGCCGCACACGGCTTTCGAGTTCGTCGGCCTCGGCCAGCAGGCGCCGCGCGCCATCCACCAGCGTGCGCCCCTCGTCGGTCAGGTTGATCGCGCGCGTCGTGCGCGTGAGCAGCGCCGCGCCATAGTGGCGCTCGAGCGCCGTCAGCCGCTCGGACACCGTGGCCGGCGACAGGCCGACCTCGCGGCCGGCCGCGGCCAGCCCACCCTTTTCCACGATGCGCAGGAACAGCGCAAGGTTGTCGAGCAGCATTGTTCGCTCCTTCCGAAGGATATTTTCGTCATCTTCGGGATTATCGGGAAAAGGCGCAAACGATACATTGGTCGCCTGACGACCGACGCGCGGCCGTGCCGCGCTCACACGACGAGAGAAAACGCCCATGGAATACCGTACGCTGGGCCGCTCCGGCCTCAAGGTTCCCGTCCTGAGCTTCGGCGCCGGTACCTTCGGCGGCACCGGCCCGCTGTTCAGTGCATGGGGCAATACTGGCGTCGACGAAGCGCGCCGCCTGATCGACATCTGCCTCGAAGCGGGCGTCAACCTGTTCGACACGGCGGACGTGTACTCCGACGGCGCATCCGAGCGCGTGCTCGGCGCCGCACTCAAGGGGCGCCGCGACCAGGTACTGATCTCGACCAAGACCGGCCTGCCGACCGGCGACGGCCCGAACGACGCGGGCACGTCGCGCGCGCGGCTGGTGCGCGCCGTCGACGATGCGCTGCGCCGTCTCGACACCGACTACATCGACCTGCTGCAACTGCACGCGTTCGACGCCGGCACGCCGGTCGAGGAAGTGATGTCGACGCTCGACGATCTGGTGCGCGCAGGCAAGCTGCGCTATATCGGCGTGTCGAACTTCGCCGGCTGGCAGATCATGAAGTCGCTCGCGGCGGCCGACCGGCACGGCTGGTCGCGCTACGTGGCGAACCAGGTCTACTACTCGCTCGTCGGCCGCGACTACGAGTGGGACCTGATGCCGCTCGGCGCCGATCAAGGCCTCGGGGCGCTCGTGTGGAGCCCGCTCGGCTGGGGCCGGCTCACCGGCAAGATCCGGCGCAATGCGCCGCTGCCCGAAGGCAGCCGCCTGCATGAAACGGCCAGCTACGGGCCGCCGGTCGACGACGAACGACTGTACGACGTGGTCGATGCGCTCGACGCGATCGCGGAGGAAACCGGCAAGACGGTGCCGCAGATCGCGCTGAACTGGCTGCTGCAGCGCCCGACCGTGTCGTCGGTGATCGTCGGCGCGCGCAACGAGGAACAGTTGCGGCAGAACCTCGGCGCAGTCGGCTGGGCGCTGACCGATGCGCAGATGGCGAAGCTGGACGCGGCGAGCGCGGTGGAAGCGCCTTATCCGTACTTTCCGTATCGCCGGCAGGAGGCGTTCGCGCGGCTCAATCCGCCGATGCGGGGGTAAGTGGCCACGGCGACGCGGCGCGACGGTCAGCGCCGCCGTGGTCCGCCGTGGCACCAGAAAGCGCGACCGCCATGAGCCTACCCATCGCGCTGCGAACTTCCTATCGTAGCGGCCTGCGACGTTCCGGTCATTCGGCCCCTGTACGACGGGCCGCCTTCACGGCATTTTTCGTCGACCGTCATCCGATGGTCCGTCAGAAATCGACCTGTTTGATCCTGATGTCCGCACGCGGAGGGTCGAACTCGATGCCTCCGACATCAGGCTCCTCGGCGGCGCCGAGCCGCACGACCTTGTCGGTCGGCCCGATGACCGAACGCCGGTGTGTGATCGCGATCACCGTGACGTCGCGGGCCAGCAGCCGCACGTGCTCCATGATGTCGCGCTCGGTGGCTTCGTCGAGCGCGGAGCTCGCCTCATCGAGAAACAGCACGGTCGGCTTGCCGTACAGCGCACGCGCGATCGCGATGCGCTGGCGCTCGCCGCCCGACAGCTTCAGCCCGCGTTCGCCGACCGTCGTGCGGAACCCGTCCGGCAAGCCGTCGATGAACGGCAGGATCGCCGCCTTCGCGGCCGCCTCGCGCAAGCGCCGCTCGTCGCGTGGCCGACCGAGCAGGATGTTGTCCTCCAGGCTTTCGTTCAACAGCACGATATCCTGCGGCACCACGGCGACCACGCCGTACCAGTCGGCACGGTCGATCGCCGCGAGATCGACGCCGTCGACCAGAATGCGCCCACTGGTCGGCTCCATCGACTTCAGCGCCAGCTTGAACACCGTGGATTTTCCCGACCCCGTCTCGCCCACGACGAACGTGATCGCGCCGCGCTCGGCGACGAAGGCGACATCGGTCACGCCGCGGCCGTTGCCGTACGCATAGCCGACGTGATCGAACACCACGCGCCCAGCGCGCGGCACGAACGTCGACGCATGCGACACCTGCCGCTCTTCGGGTGCCGCCCACATCGCCGCGAACGGCACGAGCGTCGCCCGGGCGCGCGCGATTTCGTCGATGGCCCGCGCAATCATGTCGAACGGCTGATTGAGCTGCAGCAGCAGCGTGTTGAACAGCACGATGTCGCCGATCGACAGCATGCCGGCCGCGTGACGCGGCAGAAGCAGCCAGAACGTCACGGCGAACTGGATCGCGAGGCCGAGGCCCAGTAGCGCGAGATAGCCGACGTGCCGCGCCACGTAAGCACGCCAGTTGTCCCGCACGATCCGCGCCTTGTCCGCGAAACGCTCGTTCATCCAGCGGTGGCTGCCAAAATGCCGGAGCGCTTCCATCGCGTTGATCGCGCCGCCGACGAACCGCGCATTCTCCTGTCCGGCCTCGACCGCACGATCGAGGAACGCACGCGAGCGGCGCGCGGACACGACTGCGATCACCACCGCGACCACGCCGTACGCGGCGGCGATCGCCACCACCTCGAGATCGATCAGCGCGCCGAGCGTCACGAACGTCAGCACGATCTGCAGTACGCCGGGAATCAGGCCCATGAGGCCGAGTTGCACGAGCACCGCCAGCGACGAACGCCCGCGCGCGTTCGCGTTCTGTATTTCCGCCGGATTGTGTTCGACGAAGAAGGCCGTGGTCTTCTTCAGGATGCGCGCGAAGAAGCGCGTGCTCAGGACGAATCCCAGATTTTCCGCGCTCATGAACGCCAGGTACTGCACCACGCGTTGCAACGCGCTCGAGACGCCCAGCAGGACGGCATAGAGCAGAAAGCCGGGAAGTAGCGCGCCGAGCGCGCCGCGATGCGACAGCGCATCGATCAGGCGCGAGAACAGATAGGGCGCGGCAACGGCGCTCGTACTCGAGAGCACGACGACCACCGCCACCGCCAGCAACATCCAGCGATCGGCTTTCCAGTAGGCCTGCAGGACCTCGGCGATCGGATTCGGCACGTGGTGTTCGTTCATGGCGCGAAGAACCGGGCGCGGTGCGGCCCGGTTGGCGACAGGCGGGCAAAAAGTCTAACAGAATCGCCCTGACCGCCTCAGTAGCCCCAGAGATACAAATTTTTCGCTTTCGGTAATTTTTGTGTCCCTCCGGCTACAATTTCAACACACCAGTTTGTAGCAGAGGGGCTACAATAAGAACGAGCTTGGTAATTTCTGATGCTTGAGGGCTACAAATGACTACGCTTGCCGATGTCGGAGAGATGCTGAAAGACGCTCGCCACGCAGCGGGTCTTTCACAAAGAGAACTGGCTGAGCATGCCGGTGTCGCACGGACGACGCTTGCACGCATGGAAACGCTTGCCCGAGGCGACATGAGCGTATCTGCGCTCGTTCGCCTCCTCGAGGCTGCAGGATATGATCTGAGAGCGGTCAAGCGCGGACACGGGCGCACGCTGGACGACGTGCTGGCCGAACAACGCGCGATGGGAGACGCGTGACATGCGCCTTCATATATACGTCAAAGGCAAACTCGTTGCCCATCTCTACCGCCAGGCGGACGACTATGCGTTGCGCTACACGGCAGATGCGAGTGCCGCCGATTTTGCCAGTCTGATCATGCCCGTTCGCAACGATGCGTGGGTCTGGCCTCGCGATCTGCATCCTTTCTTCCGGCAGAACCTGCCGGAAGGGTTTCTCTTTCAAGTGATTCGCGAAGAGTTCGGCCCCTATCTCGACGGAACGGACCTTTCGCTTCTGGCCATCATCGGCGGCGCCGGCATCGGCCGGGTAACCGTCGCGCCCGAAGGCGGCGCACCCGGCGGCGAACTTGACCCGCTCGACCTGAAGAGCCTGCTGCACGAGGACATCACCACCGCGCGCTTTGCGGAACTTGTACGGTACTACGCGCGCGCGGCAATTTCAGGCGCCGTACCCAAATTCCTTGCTCCTGAACTCCCGTCGGCTCAAGCACCGATAGGCAAGCAAACGCTGCGCACGAGCCGACACATCATCAAGGGGTCCGACGAGCAAACGCCCTATCTTGGTTTCAACGAACATTACTCGATGCAGGTGCTGGCAAGACTCGACGTCGCTCGAGTCGCGAAGACCACGATGTCGGACGACGGTCGCGTGCTCGTCGTTGACCGGTTCGACATCGACGAGCAGGGCAAACCGGCGTTTGGCCTGGAAGACGCTTGCAGCCTGCTTGGCCTGCCGCCGCATGAAAAGTACCGCCCGTCAACCGAACAGGTTCTCAACGCGACAAAGCCCTACATCGGCGCCGCCAACTGGCGACGAGAAGCCGAGCAGCTCGGCTGGCAGCTCATCGCCAACTACGTCGTGCGCAACGCGGACTGCCACGCCAAAAACATCGCGCTTCTCTACTCGAACATCGACGACGTCGTCTACACGCCCGCCTACGACATTGTCACCACCGCGGCCTACCCGCGCTTCGCGAACAATCCTCCCGGACTGAGCGTCGAGGGTCGCAAAACGTGGGTGCCCGGGAAGACGCTGGAACGTTTCTTCAACACTCGCCTCGGCATCCCGTCGAAGCGATATCGCGAAATGGTCGAGGCGCTGTGCGACTCGGCCGTATCAACAGGAAAAGATATCGTCGAAACGGCAAAAAACGAGACGCGGTGGCATTGGATAGCCAAGCAGATGCTGCACGCATGGAACGAAGGGATGGGATCGCTCCGTAGCGCCAAACCACAGGTGGCACTCAAAGCGCTCACGCCGATCATCGAGGCCGCTGGTTTCTCGGATGCAGATCGGGCCGATAACGCGAGAAAGGTCATTGGCCGATCAGAATTGCTGGCAAATCACGACAAGGGAAACTGATAACCGCCCAGGATCAGCCAACAGGAGCAAGCCCGGCTTTTCTCACCCCACCGGCCGCGCCTTGATCCACAAAAACAGCGGTACACGCGCCCACTGCTTCAGTTGATCCGTATCCGCATGATCGGGCGGCGGCTCGCGCAGCGACACGATCGCGAACCCGGCCGCTTCCAGCGCCTCCATATACGCCTGCAGCGGCAGCGACCAGCCCGCGAAATGCATCGACAGCCCGTCGCGCGTTTCAACGCCGTCGAAATGCTCGCGCCCGAAATAGCTGCCCGTCAGCACGAACGGCGCATCGGGCTGCGGCCCGGCGAAGCCGCCGCGATCGCGGAACGGATGCACGAGCGAGATGAACAGCGTGCCGTCGGGCTTCAGCACGCGGCGCGCCTCGTTCAACGCGCCCTGCATGTCGTCGAGATCCATCAGCACGTTGTACGCCATCACGAGATCGAAGCTGGCCGCATCGAACGGCAGCGCGGCCGCGTCGGCCAGCCGATAACGATGCGCGGAATCCGCGTGACGCGCGGCATCGAGCATCGCGGGCACCGCGTCGCTCGCGGTCACGTCGTAGCCGAGCGCCTTCAGTTCTCGGCTCACGCGGCCTTCGCCGCAGCCGATCTCCAGCGCGGCGCCGGTGCCTCGACCGATGTAGGCCACGAGCCCCGCGCGATATTTCCAGAACGCATCGTGGCCCGGCTTGCCGGCCCAGCCGATCCATTGGTCGGCGACCCGCGTCCAGTGTTCGGTAATGGCTTTCGTATCGGTCATGCGTGCTCCCGCCCGGTATGCGTCGTTGCTCAGGCTGCGCATCGTAAGCCGAAGCGGCGCACGCGTGCACCGATTACCTCGTTTGGCCAGTTTCCGTTTCAGGTCACGGCGTTCTACAGTTACGAGAACGCCACCCGCGCCGCCGCGCATCGCCCACGCTCGACGATGCGCACCCGATTCCGAGGAAAGCCCATGCCGAGTATCTTCGCCGCGCCCGCCGATGCCCCGCCAAGTCCCGTCGCGGCGGAAACGCGCATGGTGCACGACGTGGCAACGCTGAAGCTGTCCGATTACCGCTCCGCGGACGGCGCGCCGTGGGTCATCTCGACCATCACGCCGGCCGCGGACAGCGGCGCGAACGTCACCGGCACGACGTATTTCGACACCGCGAAAGGCCGGACTGTTGCGGTACCCGACGCACGCCGCCGCTATGCGAATCGCGGCACCTGGCAGGTCGTCGCGAGTTCGAGCCCATCGGTGCCTGCTACCGGCCGCTACGACTGGCTCACGCTCGCGTGGTTGCCGATCAACCGGCGCCCGCTGCCGCAAACGCCCGAGCACCTGTATTCACCGTTCATTCGCGGCGGCACGATCGTCTATCGGTGGAACCCGGCCGCGGAAGGCGGCGAGCAGTTCGGCAACGTGCGGATGATTTTTCCCGAGTGGGCGCAGCAGGTGGCCGACGCGTTGCGGTCCGCGCCCGCTGCGGTGCGGGACGGCGCGTCGTCGGCCCCACCACCGGCGCTCGATCGCGTGAAAGCAGACACGAACCCGATGACCGCCGTGCTCGACTTCGGCGATGCGCTGCGCGAGGAACCGGTGGAACGGATCGTTGCACGGCTGCCTGCGCTGCTGCGGGTGCAGGACCGGCACGAACTGTCGTCCATTGTATTCCTGTGCCTGTCCGCGGCGCGCGACGAAGACCGGCCGCGCTTCGTCGAAACGATCGACACGACGATCGCGGCAATCGACGACCGCGCACGCCTGCTGGCGATCGCGTATGGCGCGTTCGCCGCGGGGCGAACGCAACCGGTTCCATTCCGCGACAAGACGCTCGATATGCTCATCAACGATGTATTCGGTGCGCTGAAACAGCGGACGGCGGCACTCGGTGTGCCGGTCGTGCAGGGGTCGCCGTGGTACGAATTCTTTACCGCGTATCGGCTCGGTGGAGCGGGTTCAAGCAACGTCCGGTAACGAAGGACCTCGCGCGCGAGTGAACGCCCTGTGCTCGCATCTGGCAGCGTTCCTATTTCGTTGAATCAGCCGATATGCACCGGAGCGCGGCCGCGCCCACCGACCGCCACAAGGCATTCACGCGCGCACGCATGACGATGAAAAAGCGGCCGCTCGCGAGCGGAGCGGCCGTCAAGGAGAGATCCCTATACGGGATACCGGCGGACACCACACCAGACCGGCCTTTGTATTGTCGATCAACGACATGCCGCTGAACATCGGACCGGTCCGATTCGCTGCATCGTGGCGCGAACGTCACGCAGCCCCGAGCAACCCGCGCGCGTATCACGAGCGGCAACACGCCGTGACGTTCTCGAAGGGAACCCCTGGACCCGGCGACCGGTCGAAACGCCGCACGACCGTCGACGGCTTCGTCGCCGCGGCGGACGATCCCGTCTCCTGCCCCACTCGATCACGTCCATTTTTCCTCTCTCATGCTGAGCATCGGTCCGTTCTCGATCCGCGTCGTCGCGGTAGCCGTCGCCGCGCTGCTGGCGTGGCTCGTCGCGCGCTTCATCCAGCGTCCGCCCGACGGGTATCACAAAACCGCATCGAGCCTGATCCTCGACGTGCTGCTGCTCGGGTTGATTGCCGCGCGAGTCGGTTATGTCGCGCAATGGTGGCCGGACTATGCGGCGGCGCCGCGCGCGATCGTCGCACTCGGCGACGGCGGCTTCGACGCGCGCATCGGTATCGCAGCCGCGCTGGTGTTCGCCGGCTGGCGCCTGCGCCGCCTGCCCGCGCTGCGTCGGCCCGTGCTGGCCGGCATCGTCGCGGGCCTCGCGGCATGGGGCATCGCGCAAGGCGCGCTGGCGACGTGGCAGCGTAGCGCGCCGCCGCTTGCCGCGATGCCGCTCCAGGCACTCGATTCGACGCCCGCGTTGCCGGCGAGCTTCGTCGGCAAGCCGGTCGTCGTGAATCTGTGGGCGACGTGGTGCGCGCCATGCCGGCGCGAGATGCCGATCCTCCAACAAGCGCAGCACGACCATCAGGGCATCACGGTGCTGATGCTCAACCAAGGGGAAAATGCGCAAGCCGTGCGTACGTTCCTCGAGCAGCAGGGCCTGCACTTCGATCACGTATTGCTCGATCCTTCGCTGCACGCGATGCACGCGTACGGTTCGCGTGGGCTACCGACCACGCTATTCTTCAACGCGAAAGGAGAACTCGTCGAATCACACATGGGCGAGCTGACCGCCGCGCGACTGAAGGACACCGTCACGCAACGCTTGAGCCGGTAACGCGCGGCGCGCCGGCCGCGGCCGCCCGCGCCAGGCTGTGACGATTCGCCTCCCATGCCTGCTCCTTGATGTCACCCTCAGGGAATCGTGCTTCGTCATGACGCGCTCCTCATGATTACGTTAGCCTGCCTGCAAGCCGATTGACCGTACCAGACCAAGGGGGAAAAGCTGCGCGCCGGAGCAAGCCGTTTCCCACCCTGACGCGCGCCGACTGAACGATAACCCGTTGAGTGATTTCGTCGCCTCGCGTATGTCCGGCGCACGCACGATCGCGATCAATCCCTTTCCAATGGCGGCTCGATCTCGTGGTGCTCACCGCCCCTACTCCGCTGTCGTTCCGGGGCATACGAACTGCGCGGCCGTTCGGACAATTGGGCGCGCCGCGATTGCGCGACAGCGCTATCCCGCGGCAGCGCTTCGGGATCCAATCGCCGCACCGGCATGCGCCGCACGAACTCCACAACGCGCATCGCCATGGCACGGTCTTCAGGCTCGACAGAGTTGGCCAATGCGTGCGCAAGCTCGCGCCAGACGCTCAATGATTCGATATGCGCGCGCCACAGTGAGCGTTGCGCCCTCTCGCTAATCATAGGCTGGTAAAACCGCGGAGCAACGCCGCGAGAGGCCATCCGAACAACGGCCTGTTTCGGCAAGCGCTGCGTCTGGCCGCGCACCAGTCTCGGCGTCGCATTAGCCTCCACGCCCTGTTCGCGCAACTGTCGAGCAAACTCGTCTCGCCAGTGCCGCAGATCCTGCCTGCGCGGATTCATACGCCGCCCGTCAGGACCACGCACCTGAACGCACAGATGCACATGAGGATGTGCTTCGTCATCATGCTGGGCAAACACATACGGTCGTCCATCTCCAAAAATCTCCCGTGCAAACGCTCGGGCCGCATTGCGCACCGCCTTGCCGCTCGTACCGGGCGGCATCGACAGCATCACATTGAACGTTTCACGATGTCGGCTCTGTTCCGGTAGTCCCAAGCCGCCCCATTTCCATTCCTCGCACAGATCCTGCAATGCGGCATCCCCGGCGATCACACGTGCGTCCTGATCCTCTAGTCCGACACGACCGTGGCGCGAGATATATTGCAAGTGGCGGCGTACCGCACCCATGCCCTGGGCGCCCGAAGCGCGATTTGTAATCCGTACCATAACTTCGGGGGCACGCCGGAGCGTCAAAGCCAGCCGCTCACGCATGCGCTGTGCGTCGCATGGTAGCGGGCCGTGCGACAAATAGAGGGCGCGTGAGTGCCACAGCGGCTCGGGGAATAACCGATCTCCCCAATTGACCAGAAGCGAGTCGACATAGGCTTTAGGAAACGGCATATCAGTGGCTCCATCGGTCTAGATTACTTTGTAGATGTTTCACCACCGTGCGCAAGTGCGCGTCGATCATGCCGCGAAGCTGCTCCCAATCGAATCCCCTCATGCGCTCGCTAGCATCCGTGTGCCTCGCCAGTTCGTTCAGTCGCGTACGAATTGCAGCAAGTTGTCGATTCGACTCCGCGAGCAGCATTAGTTCGCGGTTTCCGAACTGTGGTTGATTTGTCAGGTGTGCCCGAACCAATGCGGCAATCCATCGATTCGGCGTAAAGCCGTGCAGATAGGCCTGTCCTTTGACGCATTCCAGTTCGGCACGCGCGAGCCCTACTCCGATTCGTACTTCGCGCTCGCTCAGCGGTTCGAGCAACCGTGCCATGTCCGGCGGCTCGACAGTAATTCCCACCGTCTCGGCCACGAGTCGGCGCAACCCTTCGCCCGGTAGCACGCCACGCTGCGCACACCAGGCCGCCCAGATGGGTTTGAGCGCACCCAGTTCAACAGCAACGCGTGTTCGAGTTCTCGATCCCATGTTCGTCTACCTTTCAGGTATCGCAGGCAACGCAAGCACACGCTCGACTTCCCGCTGCTGCAAGCGCGCTCGCCTTTGTTTCGCTTGCCATGTTCGTGTGGACACCGCCTGCGGGACGAAGGCCCGCGGTAGGGGAGGCTCGCCCCCGTCGGCGCGAAATGCGTCGAGCATGCGCGCGGCGCCTTGCTTGACACGATCGAGCGAGCGGCCGCGGAAACCCTGCTCGCGCATGGCTGCCACGAACGTGGCAAGCTGGATTGCATGAATATCGGGCGTCGACTGGCGCAGCATTACGTCCCGTGAGTGCTCGGAATCAGCTACGCATACATATCGAGGCAGCGACACGTTAGCTGGTTCGTCGCAGATGCCGGAGATATCGGTAGACCCGGGATCAACTTGAGCATCCATGCGCGGATTCCGTGCGGCTTGTTTGCACAAACGAGCGCGGGCTGCGTCGAACTCTCGTTGCCAACGCATGTGTGTCGTTATGTAGCTGGACAGATCGACCAGAGGTCTGCCAGTCGCACTGTGTCGATCGGGTTTAATCTCCAGTGGTAAATCCGGCTCGATCATGTTCGTGATCGGGTCTGCGCCAGTCTCGTGTGGTGACAACCAGTCACGTTCATCCATGACGAACCCGCCTATCGTTCGATCTGTAAGGCCAATCTATGTGGTGAAAATCCGAATACTGCGTATCACGCTATCGACTACCGCGGTGGGTCATCGGTATCGGCCCGATCTTGCGTGCGCGTCTTCGCTTGTGCGAGCGCAGTCGCACGCGCTGCTTTTACACGCTCCCATGACGCACTCTGCAATGCGTCGAGCTTCGCGTCCATGTCTTCGCCCAGTCCCATTTCCCGCGCCGATTTTTTCAGCGAGGCCACCGCACGCTCGAGCTGATCGCGCGCGCGGTCCCACGGATAGACTTTCGCTCGGTCGCCGTCGTAGCCAATTTGTACATCCGCACCGTTTAAGCGATGATTTTCGTTCATCCATCGCAACCGGTCCGAGACAAACGTCATCTGCGTCTTGGCGTGAAATACCACGCTTCGCGGCGCGACCTCTTGAACGAGATAATGTTCGGTATTGAACACCTCTCCTCGATACGGGCCGCCGTGTTCTCGTGGTGTCGCCATCCTTAACGTGGCACCAAACCGATGCTGGGCCAACGCCTTGACTTCCGCCGGCACCACGTCGAGCCCATAAAGCAACGCCCCGGGCGGCCGACGCGATGACTCGACCGCGCTCTCGCTCGACACAGACTCACCCTGCAGGCCGATCCCCGCATCAGAAGGTCTTGCCGTGTGCCCATTGTCTGGCGTTCGCACTGCTGTTTCCCCGTCACTTGAACCGTTCGGCATGGTGTGTTGTCCCGCCTCGCCCGCACCTGCGCCCTTGTCTGCCCTCGCGCGCGCCATATCCTGACCTCCCGCTAGGTTAAATGACATGCTGTTTGCCACCATGTTGCCCATACCTGCGTCAAGCGGTGCAAGTATGGGGCTGCCACGAACAGCGCTTCGTAAAAACTCGCCAAGAGCGCCGATTCCACTGAGCACCGCCATATCGTTGAAGTCTGTCGGTACCTGGTTGTCGATACCAGAGCCTTGCCTGAACTCGGGAGCCACCAATCTCGCCTGGGCATCGCGCGCCGCATGCACGGCATGCGCGTAGCCCGCACCGAGGTCAGCCAGAATAACGAGGTCGGCTTGCGGATACCGCGCGCGCCAGGCAAGTGCCACCTTGAGCAGATTGCCGCTCGATAAGGCGGCAAGCGAGTACCATCCGGTTGCTTGCCATGCCGACACAGCCGTTGCCACGCCTTCGGCGATCATGATCGGCACGCGTACCTCGCCAAGACTTTGCTTTGGTACGGCTTCCCAGCAGCCACCAGCCTTTGCGCCACCCGCCAGTGCGGATTTACGTCCATCACGATCAATCAGCTCGAGCGTCGAGATTCGATCCCCAATACGGACCGGCACGATCAACACGCGACCACAAAGTGGCTCGTCGGTGCATTTCGGCACGTAGCCGAGCAACACGTGCAACTCCTCCGCTTCGAGCTCACGTAGCCCGGGCACCGACTGGATCCGCTTGCGCGTCAGATAGGGGTGGTCGGGCGCGAGTGGGCGCGCCCATCGCCAGATCGCTCGCGCCTCACGCGCGACGGCGGCTCGTCTAGCCTGGCTTTTTCGCGTGCGTTCGGCCCCACCGTCGACCTTGGGGGCGGAACGCGTCGCGGTAGAACTCGTACGATTGCCAAGCACACGTGAGTCGGCTAGGTCAAACCCATGCCGACTGGCTAGCCAAAACAGCGACGCGAGTGTCTTCCCCCCATTTTGGCTCGCCGAACGCCACGTCACACGGGCGGCTCGCGCATCGTAATTGGATGCCGTTTGGCTCCATGCATCCCATAGATCGAAGCCTACGTCGCCAAACCCTTGCTTCACCGCAAACGCCATGTCGACCCAGGTCGTATAGTCGTCGGCCGGGATCGTGGACAAAGCGGCACGCACCCGCTCTGTCTCGCTCACGAAGGGACCGTTCATGGGTTTGCTCCACCCGCAGACACCTCACTGGTACGGGCAGATGTCCGGGTACGGCGCGCACTTTGACACGAGTGCCCTTTGGCCGGTGCAGCCCCGGCCGTACCGGCTTTGTTATCCGACAAATGGCCTCGAGCGCGCGCTGTGTCATCGGTTGGCGCGCCAAACAACGCAAATTGCTGTCCCACGTATGCATCAACGTCCTCGCAACTGATATCGTCCAACGGTTGCGACAAGTCCTGCGGATCCCATGCCTGAGCACTTTCCAGATAATCAGGTAAAACGTGTGCAAGACTCGAGGTATGGGCATTGACTTCGTCGTCTGCCAAGTCCATTACCCGGTGCTCGATTTGAGCAGTAAATCCGGCGATATCTAGTGCCGGCACCATGGGCGCATCCATCAGACGTGACGTGAAGACCGGATCACGCCAGTAGCAAATCCGATCGGCCATAATTGGCCGGGTATTTTCAAGAAGGATGATCTCCTTGTCACGACCGAGCTCTTTGAGTTCCTGCGGCAACATCAACGGCCTGCGCTGTTCGGACAAGCTCTCACTTGTGCCACCTCGGCCCGCGAAGATGCCCCCTGAGCGGCTCGTTGTGCGCGAATGTGTCGTACGCGTGCCCAGCATCTCCGAGTATGCGTTGGCATCTGCCTGCTCGCGAGGTGCAAACAGGATCTGCATCGCATGATTCGTCACGAAGCTTCTCGCGTCGGCACGGCCGTAGACCGATTCGAGTTGGGAAACGGATTGCACAATCGAGAGCAAGCGCAGATTGTAGCCGGCCATGTAGGCCACTGCTCGCGCGAGGATCTGAATTTTGCCGATTGATGTCATCTCATCCAGCAATAGCAGACACTGATATTTCAGATCGGGATTGTTCTGCGGCAGCTCCTTGGTATTCAGATTCACGAGCTGAGAAAAGACCAGATTCATCAGCAGCGCTGCTTCGCTCAGATGGTCTGGCGTTACACCGAGATACACGGACATTCGGCGCTTTCTCACGTCTCTCAAGTCGAAGTCGTTCGCACTCGTTGCCGCATCGACGATCGGATTGGCCCAGATTGTGAGTGGCGCATTAAATGTCGCCAGGATGCTGGCCAGCACCTTTTCGTCGTTGGAGAGAAAGCGATTCAGCGCGTCAACACAGGCTCGGCTCAAACACTGTCGATCTCGCGCCAACACCCGTTGCAAATAGACCTTAAGCTGCATCCCGTTTCCCGAGGACTGGCGTAGTACCTCACCCATTGTCACCGGATAGTCCGGCGCATCGGCCACCTCCGCGTGGCGAGCATCGCGCCATTCGCACAGCAACAGTACGAGCGCGAGGAACAGATTGCGGGCCTGGTCTTTCCAGAATTCGTCGTGTCCACCCGCCGGGTACAGTACATGGCTAATGGCCAGGATGTCGCCCACACGAAACACCCCGTCGCCGATTACGGATAGCGGGTTATACCGGTGCGTTCGGCCATCCTCCGCAAAGGGGTTAAAGAGATATACCGCGTGCCCGTGTGCGTGCCGAAAGCCGGCAGTTAGCTGAAAATTCTCCTGTTTAATGTCGAGCACCACGACAGAATCGGGATAGCTCAGCAGGTTCGGCACGACGACGCTAACACCCTTGCCCGAACGCGCGGGTGCCGCAAGCAACACGAACTGCTGGCCCGTGAAGCGCAGATAGCGACTACGCCAGCGGCCTACGACAAGCGCTGGGTTTGGTGGCGTGAGCAAGCCCTGCCTCATCACAATCCCGCCTTGCGAATATCAGCATCGGTGGCAAAACGCGCGTCGCCGTAAAGCGCCCGGCGCGCTGCCCGCTCAAGCCATACGTAGATGGCAAGCACCGGACTGCCAAAAGCAATGGCCAATCCGATGAAACCCGCACCGGCCAAACGCCTACCCATATTCGGCAGGCCGCCGTCTGACCACGCCAGAAGTGCATCGACCCATGCCGACCAATGCGCGCGAAGCGGATTGAGATGCAAGCTCACGTATAGCGTGCAGGTAGCTAACCACACGGCAACGCAAAGCCCCATCAACATCCCGATGACCACGCAGAGCGTGACAGTCGTCGCGCGCCACGAGAACGAATGCCAGTCAGAAATCGGACGTGGCTGTCGCATCACGATTCCCTCCACTCTGATTATCCACCTGCCCGATTCTGTGCAGCGGATCGAACCACACTTCAGTCATCGTCCAGCGTTTGCCGATCTGAGCACCGTGCGAGTCGAGCACCGCCCGCGCCTGCATGTGCGCAACCACGTCGATCGTGAGACACAGCAAGCGCTTAAGCGATGCAACGTCCCACGCCGCGGCCTCCGGGTGCTCTTTGGCCATTAACGCGAAGCGTTCGATGGCAACGCGCGCACTGGAGGCATGAAAGCTCGTCATCGACCCCGCGTGTCCAGTCGTCAGCAGCTTCAAAAAATCGTACGCTTCCGAGCCACGCAACTCGGCAAGCAATACCCGATCGGGTCGCATGCGCATGGCGCTGGCAATCAAGTCGGCGGGCGTGATGCGGGCGCGGCCCTGTTCGCCCTTGCTGTACAAAAGATGCACGCAGTTGTCCAGATGCCAGATGAATAGTTCGCGCACGTCTTCGATCGTCACGATGCGTTCGTTCGACGGCAAATATCGACACAAACTGCGCATAAAGCTCGTTTTGCCAGAGCCAGTGGCACCGACAACGACGATGTTCTTGCGCGCCTGCACGGCGCGCTCAAAGAAAGTCGCAAACTCGCGTGCTTCAAGCCGTTCGATGAGCAACTGGTCTGCTGCATGCAAGGCCGATTTCGCCGTATCGAGGTCGCTCGGGCGATGCCACTGCGTCGTCTCAAAAAGCCCCTCGTCGCGATAGCACTCGAGCGTCTTCCCCTCGGCGGACGGTCGCCTAATCGTTACTGAAACCGAGCCCGGAGGAACCGCTGGCGGTACAGCAATCTGGATGCGCGCGTTGCCCGGCAGCAGTGCTGAGAGCAATGGACGTTCGGCTGAAATGCCCTGATTCGTCAGGGTCGCAATCGCGACGGAAAACGCCATCAGTCGCTCGAAGTCGAGCTCCAAGCGCTCGTGCGCTTGCCAGCCTAGACGAGTTTCAGTTAGTACGCGCTGTGGGCGATTGATCACGAGCTCGGTGACTTCTGCATCTTCGAGCAATGGTGCAAACGGACGCATCAACTCCCTCACCGACGCGTCGTCGGGTAACACGGATAGTGCATCGGCTAGAGGAGCGGGCGCCACCGATGGCGTATGCACATAAGCGTTCATCGCACGCCCTCCGGTTCAATGGTGTAGACGGAACTGAAATCAAGATCACGCGCGAGAACAATCGTGAATTCCGCGCCCTGATTCTGTTTGAGCGTGGGTGCAATATTGATGGTCTGATCGAGCACGCGCGTAGCCATGTCGTTGCCTTGTGCCTGCGTACTCTGATAAACGATCGTGCCGTTGGCGTTGCCCCCGCGCGTGGCCAGATAGCCGATTGCATCCTGGCTCAGTCCGAGCAGCATCGCCGCGCCCACACGCTCGCCCCAGTGATTGTCAAGTGCACCGGCCACGCCCATACGACCTAGCGCATCGGCCACGGGTGAGTCGATTTGTACGATCACGCCATGCGGTGTGACGATTCTGGCCGACAGAACGAATACGCGCTTTTGCCCGGGCGCGAGATTGGCACGATATTCGCAATTGATTTGCGATCCGCGCTCGATGAGCACAACGCGCCCGTCGTCAGAATAAATATTGCGAGTGACCGTGCAGGTCGAAATGCCGGCTTGCGTCGAATCGAACGCGGTGTCGCCCGCACAGTCGATCTTGGTGCCCTGACTGAGCAGCAAGCTGCGGTTGCCGATAAACGCGGCTTTCACCTTTGGCGTGCGGGTCGGAACCAGCGCCTGCGCCAGGCTCGAGAACGTTCCCTGATCCGCGCCACCGGTCTGTTCGCTCACGTGTGCCAGGACCGTTCCCGACCCACCGGAGGCTGCTTCCTTCATGTTGCCAGGCTCACTCTCACGGCCGGCAACGACAAGCAACGGTGCATCGTAATAGCTGTGTGCCGGTCCAATGCGATCCACGGCTACGGCCGCGCGTGGCGCTGATACAGCCATCGATGGCGCAGGCCCCGCACTTGCAGCCCCGGCAATTTCCGCAAGCGCTGGATCGATCTCGAATACCTTGTCGTGCGTATCCTGAGCACGAACCGCATTGCGCCGAGCGCGCTCGGCAGCATCATGGCGGCTGAGCACGCCATGAACCGTCCACACGGCGCCGGCTAGCGCGAGCATGACAATCACGAGTGGGATAAGCCAGCCGGCTATCGAGCGACGATTCTGCCCATCTAGACTGGGTAAGCTGCGGTCCAGGACGGTAAACGAATCGGATCCTGACAAGTCGATTTGGTGCGGCTCGAGATCGTCGTGAGGGGATCTACCGTTGCGCGAAGTCTCGTCAATCATCCTCGCTGCTCCGCAAAGTACGGCGCACACCATCGACCGTTACACCGTGCCGAGGCGCTACGCCGTCAACGTCAAATGCGTCGTTCCACAGTCCGACCGTCTCCTCGCCTAGACGCAACACGAGACGCCGAGCCAGCTCATGAACGACGATCACATCGTGGTCCATATGCTTGTCCACAACGCGCTCACTATCGTCATCTTCAACGCGAAAGACAGCGGGTATTCGGCGATTGTTCGGAATTCGGATATATGTGAAGCGACCGTCATCCCACGCCGCAGATGGTGCAATGTCTTCGGCATGCGGCATGACCTGCATCGAATAAGCGGTATTGCGCACGCTCGAAGGTTGGGAAAGGCGTTGTTGCAGACACGTCATGCGCGCCGCAATACGAGCGTTCGCTGCGTTGGCGTCGGGATACACAAAACTTACCCGGTACATTTCGCGCGTATTACCGAAGCGGGCTTTCAGCGGCAGCACGACAAGATCGAAACTGTAACTGCGTCGATCGGTCCGAATGACGAGATTCGTGTCGTGCGCCGCAAGCTTTGGTTTCAGATAAACGTCGTGATCACCCCGGTTGGCGACGACGTGCCATCCGTCACGATCACCTGGCGCGACCACAAGAATATGCTCGCCCGGATCCAGCGCGATATGCGTGGCGAAGCCGCGCTGTGCGACAACGCGCACCACGTCATCTGGCACGAAGCGTACTTGGCGCACCCGCGCATCACGAGTCCATTCCGGCACGATATGAGCATCGGCGGATTGCGCCGCCACGCTTGCTAGCATAACTGTCGCGGACACGAGCACGTTCATCGCGTCCCTCCTGCAACCGCAGCCTGAGCAGGTGATATGTCTTCGGCATCCCGACTGTACGCAGTGACCTTGAAACCAAAGGGGTTTTCGATTGCCGTACGCTCGCGCATCAGCGTAGCTGGACGATACGTAAAAGCCAGCGTAATCACGAAACGTTGTGCGGGCTCGCCACTGTCGATACCATTCTTGAGAGTCGTGCGTTCGATATGCACGACTGCACGGCCGGGCTCGTCAGGCACCAGAGTGGTGGACACAACTCGAACACGGTACTGTACCGACGTGCCTAGGCGTTGATCTAAAGCGTCAGGTCCGCTGTAGATTTGGCGATATGCGCGTGCGACCGACTCGTCGCTCATTTCGAGGACACGGTCGTAGTCCATCTGCAGCAATCCCCAGTCATAGCGCTCTCGCGAGCGGACATAGACCGCGACCCAATGCCTGTCTTGTATCTCGCGCAGTGGAATGTGCTTTGCGTCAAGCACATCGATGAGTTGCGCTTCACCAGTGAGCTTGTCCACCTCAATCGGTAACGGCACCACACGGTAAAACGGCGTCATCACCGCAAGCGCGGCCACAGAGCCCATTGCAACGACAACGGCTGCGCCCGCCACCTGCCATGCTCGGCGTTCGGAGCGCGCCTGCAGATGCGTGAGCGACGTCTCAAAGTCGAGCGCGCGTCGGTAGTCGTCTGCGCCTTTCATGGGCAGTCCCCAACTGATGGCGCAACTTTGCCGAGCGGAATAGGAGACTGCTGATTGACCGGCACCCGATGAGAACCATCGGGCAGCTCCGGTTTGGGCGGCACACTGCCACACCCTGACAGTACTATGATCAGCATGCTCAACGTCATCGACGACCAAATCGGCTTCACGATCGTCCTCCTTACCGTCCGAATGTCGCCGGTACCATCTCGTCCTGAAGGCGGCGAGTGTTGCCAGCTCGCTTGAGAATCAGTTCGGACTGCTGCTGCGCGATTAGGCGGTCCTCGGTATCCGACAGCGCCTTGAAAAGCTGTAGCTTCGTCATTTCGTTGCCGACTGCGGTGCTCTCAGATTGAATGCGCGCCTGTAGCTCTGCGATGCCTTTCGCATCCTGGGTGGCATCGATCTGCCGCATCAAGCGCTCGATCCGGTCAAGCTCCGCCAGCTCGGTCTGATACGCTTGCAGACCGAGTGCCTTGTCCTGAAATGGCTTGTTCAGCGCGCGTTGGCAAATCTGCTGATCGATGCCGCGCTGGTCCTCGCAGTCATAGAGCTTGTTTTGCGCACGTAACGCTTTTGCAGGACCGGTGAGGCCCGCATACCCACCCTGTCGAATCGCTGCATAAATGTCTTGCCAATCAGCAGGCAGCGCATTGGCTAGTCCCGGTCGGTCAAGCAACGCGCCGAACCCGCGCGCACCGCTCATCGAGCGATACAGCGCGATTTCCTGCTGCACTTGCTGCTTTAACTGTCCGACCATCGCAATGGCCTGAGCCACGTTCCGTTCGTCATAGACGGAATAAATCTCCGCGCTTGCGGGCATGGCAATCGCACCGGCGAACGCAGTCGCAGCAATCAGGATGTGGGCCGTTAATGAGTGACGCTTCATGGTTTGAACCCCTCGTCAATCCTCGGTTTGATCGAGATGAGCACGTGCGGCGCGCTGATACGCTGGAGCTCGCACGGCCCCGGTTGTGCTAGCAAGCGCGCCGGCCTCACTTGTCCGGGCACCCGACGATGCACTTCGGGGCAAGGCACGCAGTCCGGACACGAGTGCGCCGCTCATCTGCCGGGACGCGTATCCCGCGACGAAGGCGCCAAAACCGGAAAGGGTCGCGCCTCCTGCAAGCCCAGAGGCGACGGCCGGCAGTTGCCAGCCGATCATGGCCAGTAGTACGGACGTCACGAACATGCCAAATGCCGCCGCCCATGGCGCGCTCGCCTCCAGTGCCTCGCGCGCGGCTGCCGCAAGCGCATCAGCAGAAGTCTCGGGCGGTACCGTCGTCACATGAAATGGCGCGAGATTGGCGGAGAATGCGGCAAGCGCGAGCCCCAGGAACGCTGCGACCAATATCTGAAGCAGCGCATAGTTCACCACCTTGGCCGTCCAAGCCTCAAAAAAGCGCGCGGTCGGGCCAAATGCAGCGCACGCGATAAATGCGGGTCCGAGCGCAAGCACGAGATCAAGCAGCATGCGCGCCATGAGAACTTCGACGGCCAACACCATCAGGAAAATCGCCCCGCCGAACGCAGCTACCAGACCGCAGGCCAGGTCACCGATGCCTGCGACAATGCCACTCATACTCAACCCCTCGTGGGTTGCCTTATCGAAATAGGCGTCAACCACGAGGTTAAGCTGCCGGTCATAGCAATCAAGCGTGCGGTAGATGCCGGCCGCACTTGTGTCTGATGCGCTTGCTTGCACGAGAGCCGCGCACCCCGCGTTGCCGGCACCAGCGTTGACTGCCGCGGTTTGAATTGCCTGAGCAACGCCGGTAGTGGCCCCGCTCACGGAGGTGACAACATGCGACTGATAAAGACCTGTGCCCAGTGCAAATGCGAGTGTGATTGCGACTTTCGTGCCTCGCCAGGCGAACGCAGGGACCGGTTCATGGGCCTCGCCGCGAACCACGGCCATGCCAAACGCGAGAATCCAGATCGTCACCCCAGTTGTCGCCACTGGTACAAGCGCGGAGGAAAGCGCCGACGATGCGTCTGTCACATACGTTTGCATACCATTTTCGAGCGTGCCGCCCACCGCACTGAAAAGCCCGTTCATCGCGCACCTCGCTCAGGGCCTACCACGGTGTTCACATGATCTGTTCCAAGCGAACTTGATCGCGCTCGGCGCGCGGCCACTGCATCATGGAAGTGCGGCAGCCATGCTTCAGGTAACTCACCCACATCGGCTCGAATCGCATCAAGCAATGCAACGTTATCCGTCGTACCAGACAGTACGTCGAGCACGTCACCCAAACCGGTTAAATCCAGCCGCCCGACTGCCGAACGATGGCCTTGCTTAACCAGAAATAGCCGGCTGTGTTCGCCCATGCGCCGCACGATGTTGAATTCGGCTTCGGAAAGCTTAAACCCATGCACGTAGTCGTCGTAGTCAGCTGTAGGGTTCGGTAGAAAGAAGAATGTGGCTGTTTGCTCGACAAGTGCGCGGGCAATAGGACTATTGAGTACATCCGCGGGCGACTGCGTGTCGAATATACCCAGACCATTTAGTTTGCGAATCGTCTTTTGCTTGTCGTTTGCAAATTCTCTAAAAACCGGATCGCGTAGCCGCTTCCAGAACTCCGTCATCACGTAGATAAAGCGCCGTCCGTCCATCAAGCGCTCGGTCAGATGGAGCAACACCATCGTGAGGGGTGTGGACGCTTCGGGATCGTCGAGAAGCTCCGTATCGTCAAATCCGAGGAGACTATGGCTGTGAAAATCAATCCGGTCCACTGGATTGTCGAGCAACCAGCCGAGACGTCCACCGGCACACCATTTAGCAAGTCGCGCATGCAGACTGTTTTCGCCAACGTTCGGTAAAAGTTGTCGGACCATCGACAATCGTCGCAACGAGCGCTCCATGCGCGCGACCTGCTGGACGGCGCGGGAAATGTCGAGCTCCTCCTTGGCTGACAGCGCAGAGCCGCTATCGACGAGCTTGCATACGAGACGTTCCCAAAAATCGCGCGTAACCTCGTCCGGTTCAAGCTGGAACGGATTCACACCGGTCGGCTCTCCCCGACGAAAGACCGTATATTTACCGCCCATTGCACGAATGCCGATCTCGGCACCGCGATCCTTGTCGTAGAGCACGGCGGTTACGCCATACTTCGTCGCCATGGCGAGCAAGAATAGTTCGAGCACCGTTTTACCTGCGCCGGCACGACCGATGATCTGCGTATTGGCCAAAGCCTTCTCGTCGATGGCGTCGGTCTTCTCAAGCGTCGCGTGAAAGTTCAGATAGAGCGGTTGGCCACTGGGCGTCTTCACGATTGTGATGGCCTCGCCCCACGGATTGCCATTGCGCTTTCCGGTTGCGAAATTATGCAGACTGGCCATTGCACAGAAATTGCGCGAAGTGAGCTTCGCATCCCGCGGCCGATATCGCCAATTGCCCGGCCACTGCGCGAACCATGCGGCGTCGGCCACCAGATCGACAAGTGCGCTTTGGAAACCGGCGTCGGCCAGCGACGTCCGTGCTTGCGCGACATGGCGGACCACGTCGTTTAACGAGTCGCCCATTACAGCCAACGTGTAGTGATACTCGCCTAGCACAAAGTCACCGTTCACAAGGTCGTTTAATGCACGATCCATCGCTTCAATTTGGGAGACGGCCACGTCGTCGCCAGCGACAAGTTGATTGCGCTGACGCTCGAGCGTCTCCTTGGCACTTGGACGATCGAGAACAGTGAAGCTTTGCGTTTCGATATATTCGAATTCTCCATACAGCAATCCGTTGAGCATTCCTGGTTCGGTCTGCTCCGGATAATCCTTCAAATCGAGCACGGCCGCGTATCGGGTTTGCGCAGGCATACGGATTTCAAGCTTCTCCCGCTGAAACAGCAGCCGAGAGGTCGGCAGCGCTTCGTAGATTGGACCGGCCGGCACCGGCACCACTTCCCACGTTGCATTGACGAGATAGCCCAGCATCTCGAGCGCGGTCGAGTAACAGCGTGGCCGCCCCGTCAATGGATCGGGACGCACAACCACACCCAATGCGACAGGGGCCCAGGGTTTTAAACCCGATTCCATCTGCGAGGCGATATCTTCCATGGCTCGCAACGCGTCCTGCTGGTCGCGACGAATATCGTCGAGCGTACGACGGGCCACACGGCTAAATGCCCGCCCCAGTGTCGTGCGATGTGGTCGGTAAACCACGCTCAGATACAGCTCGTTGACCATCATTCGGTATCCGGAAAAGCTCGCGTAGTAGCGCTCAGCCAACTCCTGACAAAACCGATTGGAGTACGATGTCTCGAAGCGATCTGCGGTGCGCCGCCGTAGCCGATGTGTCCAAAGCGCGATGTGGCCGCCAGGAAGGTTACGTACGAGCTGATTGAATCCAATGTGGCGTGTAAGGATCTCTGCCGGATCGACCGCTTCGAACGCGATGCCGGGGATTTTCCAGATTTGCACGTAGTCGCCCTCGCACGTACGAATAACCCGGTCTGTGACGTGCGAGGAAAACGGAATAAAGTCGGCAAGTACCACTTCGCGTTGCGCGACTGCAGCCAGCGTTGATCGCATATTCATATCAGCCTCTGCGTTTGAATCGGATAGGCCCATATGCGTGAGCGCCCCAGAACGAACAATTGCGCTGACGCAACTTCATCCTGATACGCAACAGACGCTGGGCGAGCCGCTGATCGTCCTGGCGCGAGATCATTCGCATCGTCGCGAATACTGGAATGATCAGCAGCACGAGCCCAACGCCCGCGGGTGGACTGGCGATCAATACCCACACTGCAGGAATCAGCACGCCGCCGAGGACGATCAAAAGCGGCACGAGCGGTACCCCCCATAGCATTGCAGGCCGGGTGCAACCTTTGAAGATGGGGTCCGCGAGTGCGTCCATTGATCACTCCGTGCACACATCAGCTCGTCGGAATCAGCATGCCGGCGATCACCGTCGCACAGCCGACGAATAGACCGCCGATAAAGACGTGTGCAATATCACCAAACCGGGCATGTTGAAACATCATCTTGAAACCTGCCCAGATGATCGAAATCGAACACACCACCCCACCGACGCCGAGCAACGTATTCTGGATCGTAATCAGCAAGGTGCTAACCTGAGTAAGCTGTGCGCTTGCTGGCACAGTCGTCATGACAAGCGCACTGGCCACTAAAACTCGAAGAGGAAAAAGAGAAATTGTTCTGCATAATATATCGGAGATCTTTAATAGACTATTATTTAGTAGTATTACTAAATTTTTAGCATTATCCCGTCTCATCTTCTATCACCTCTTTCGTTCAGAAGATCACAGCATCGGTTGCGGGCTCGCCATCTCGCTGACCGCGCACCGTCCTGTCTTCCGGGTTCTGCAGCGCAGAAGATGCCGGTGAAAACCGTGATCTAATCTCCCGTTGTGAAGCTACGGGACGCACGGGGATCACCGGAATCGGCTTTGCCTCTGAAGTGGGAGTGGGCACGATGGCTTGGATAGCGTTTGCAGCTGTCACCACACGTCGGACGTATCCGGTTCGGAGGCCGGTGATAAAGTCGCCGCCTTCATAGCATGACAACGCTGCGCGCAGTGCCTGCTGAGGGTCCGAGTAGACAACACGTGCACGTGCGAAGCACTCGCTTAGAATCGTCGCGCCAGCGGCCAAGTTTTGGCAGACATTGAACACGTTTGATGCCGTCAGCCCATAGCGAGACCAGTTCGCTCGATTGATTTGCGTGAGCCCCGCACTATAGTTCCATCCGGTTGCCTCAAGCGCGTTGACCGTGGCAATTGCTTCATCCTGGCGCCGCGGTTGTCTTGCCAGACGGCCGTGGACAATGCCGATTGCGTACGGATTGAATCCGGATTCGACGCGCACAATAGCGGCTAGCGTCGGTGGTGCGACGGCAGGTGCACATTGCTGAGCCAGCGCCATAAGGTCATGGGCCATCATCGATCGCTCTCTATTGTTCGGCCGAAATCTCTCGACTATTTCGACATGTCACCGAAAACGGTTTCACCACAGCCACTGAAGCTGCCGCGATCGCGGCGGTACATAGCCAGCAGCTCGTTCGTGTTATGAGTCGCACGCCACCTCAGTCCTGAGTCGTACGCGAACCGTGGTGGGAACAGGAGGGAATTTATGCAGTGGCTGGCAAGAGCCCAAATCCGTCTTGTCGACGGTTTCTCCCGTCGAATCGAGACGTTGTGCTCAATGCCGAGAGTAGTAGAGACTGGCGGGCTTTCCCGCTATGTACCCGAACCATCTTTTCATGGGCAGCGACCGCCGAATCGGGCATGCGTGGTCGCCAGCCAACACGAAAGTAGTCCTCCACATGGCGGCTCGACACGCACGCATTATCTCTATCGCAATAGATCAACCGGTGGTACGACACTTTATGGTCAGCTACGCGAGACCGAGAACCCTTCCGCGCCGAACGACGCCGTCACGTTCCGGTAGCCCGCGCACCAGAACGTCAGCGCGTCGATGATCGCCTCGCACAGGATCACCTCCGTCTGCCCCGCCAGCCCGGCCGCGTTGAACACGCCCCGATGCGGGCCCGGCAGGTACAGGTGGTACGCGGTGCCGGGGCGCAGGTTGTCGCGAACCTTGCGACCGTACAGGCCCGCCACCGCGCCCGCCGCGTCGAACCACGGGAACACCACGCAGCCGTTCAAGTGCTCGTGGCCGCTCTCGCGAATCACGCCGATCGCCTGCAGGCGCGTGCGGATTGCTTCACCCGCCTCGCGGTTTTTCAGCGGCAGTCGAAGGCCCAAGGTCCGATTCGCGTAGCCCAACCGGAAGGGAGCAACCGCCGCCGCGATGCCCCGTTTCTCCAGATACGCCAGCGCCTCCGCGTCGCCCTTCAGCGTCAGGTGGTAGTAGTCGACCACCTGCGCCAGCAGCTCAACATCGTCCGATTCCGCCGTCACCGGCGACGGCAACGCCCGCACCGTCGTGTGTTTGACGCCCGGTTCGGCAGCTAAGGCAGGAATCCCCTCGCGCAGCAATTGCGCCGCATGCCGGAACGACACGCCGTTGGCCTTCATCTCCCAGTCCACCGGGCCGCCGCCTGCGCCGCAGCCGAAGCAATGCCACAGATTCTTGGCCGGCGTCACCACCAGCGACGGCGTGTCGTCCGCGTGGAACGGGTACCGACCGCGCCAGTCCTTCCCCGATTTATTCAGCTCGATCCCGTGCGTGCGCACCAGTTGCTCCACCGACACTTCCGACTTCAACCGCTCCAGCTCAGCATCCGGGATACGAGGCATGAATCCGTCCTTTCGCTAAAACCCTGTCAAGAGGGCAATCACAATAAAACCGCGCTGATGAGTACTCGTTATACGAGTATCCTTCGACGGTAAGCGATCAATGAACGACACCCTTTCGTCGCGAGGCTGAATCGCAGAGGCTACCTGTCCATGTTGATCGAGCGTGGACACGTGTACATGAATGAACAAGAGGAAGGTTTGCGGGACCGGCTGGTCGTTGATCGTAAGCGTGATGGCCGACGCAAATACGATGAAGCCGCGAAGCGTGAGTTGATCCAGGCGTGCCTGAAGCCTGGTGTCTCGATAGCTCGAACGGCCATGGAGTATGGGATCAATCCAAACCTAGTGCGGACGTGGATCACCCAGTACCAACGCAAGCAAGATCAAGCTGAGCTGGTCGCGCCGGCAAATGCCCGGTCACGCGAAACGTCACCGGAGTTGCCAACGGTATCGGAACCACCCTAGTCTGCCTTCGTGCAAATCGTCTCGTCACCGACACCGATTCCGGCCGATTGCGGTAGAACGCTCTCGCTGAACGTGCGTTTGCCCAATGGAGTCGAATTCGATCTTGGGAAGGCGAGTCTTGATGAATTGACGACGGTCGTCCAGATGCTGGGGAGGTTGCCGTGTTCCGGTTCGACGAAGCGCTGAAGGTCTACCTGCATCGCGATCCCGTCGACTTCCGCATGGGCATCAACGGGCTGTCGATCCTGGTCGAACAAGCGATGCGCCTGAACCCCATGACCTCAGCGCTGTTCGTCTTCGGCAACCGCCATCGCGATCGCATCAAGATTCTCGGCTGGGGCGGCAACGGCTTCTGGTTGCTGCTCAAGCGACTCGAAGCTGACCGCTTCGTCTGGCCGACCGGAGGCGACACGATTACGCTCAGCGTTGAGCAGTTGCATTGGCTGCTCGACGGAATCGACCTGGCCGTGATCCAGAAGCATCCCCAGCGATTTTACGCGCGGATGAGCTGAACACCACGCGGGTGACATGGTCTAATCGGCCATGCCGAACAATCCCGTCATGTTGAGCGCCGAGCATTACGAGGCGCTGATTGCCGCGAGCGTCGAACGCGATGCGCTGCGCGGTGAGCTTCGGCTCGTGACGGCTCAGCGCGATCTGGCCGAAGAGAAGCTGCGGGCCTACAAGCACGAACTGTTCGGCGCCTCGAGCGAAGCGCGCCATGCCGACTAGCTCGGTCTGTTCAACGAAGCCGAGGCGCTGGCGACGGCTACCGATGCGCCTGCGCGCGAGGACGTGCCCGGTACGTCGGTCGCCGCCCACACGCGAGGCAAGCGCGGGCGCAAACCACTCGATCCGAACCTGCCGCGCGAAGCCGTACGGCACGAACTGCCCGAGTCCGAACGATTCTGCGCGCATGACGGCCATGTCCTCGTGGAGATCGGCGTGGAAACGAGCGAACAGCTCGACGTGATTCCCGAACAGGTGCGCGTCGTTCAGCACCAGCGTGTCAAGTACGCGTGCCCGTGCTGCGACCTCGGCATCAAGGTTACGCCGGCACCGGCGCGCATCATTCCTCGCGGGTTGCTCACGGAATCCGCGCTGGCGTGGATCATCACCGGCAAGTACCAGTACGGTATGCCGCTGTATCGCCAGGCCACGCTGCTGCGTCGCTTCGGCGGCGACATCTCGTCGAACACGCTGGCCGCCAGCGTGGTCCGGGTGGGGCTCACCACGCAACTGGTGATCAACCTGATGCGCGACGCGCTGCTCGAATCGGATCTTATCTACGGTGACGAGACAGCGTTCCAGGTACTGAAAGAACCGGGACGAAGGCCGCAGGCAAAAAGCTATCTCTGGGCGTAGGTCAACGGTTCGGGGCCGCCTGTGCGGATGTTCTCGTACTCGCCGGGACGCGGTGCCCAACATGCGCAGAAGCTCTATGCCGGCGTGCAGCCTGGCACAGTGCTGATGACGGATGGATATGAACTCTACAATGGCATCGCCCACGATCACCAACTCGTGCATCTCGGGTGCTGGGCACACGTGCGCCGTGGCTTCATCAAGGCCGAGGAGTCGGTGCCGAAGGCGGCACGTTCGTCGGATCTGCTGGCTACGCGCTTCGTCGTGCTGATCGGCAAGCTGTTCGCGGCCGAGGCGCGCAGCGCGAAGTGGAAGCCTGAGCGCCGGCAGCGACTGCGCGCCCGATACAGCGCCCGCGTGCTCGCCAAGGTCGAATACATGCTGGTCGAACATCTACCCACCGTCGTGCCGTCGAGTCTGCTCGGCAAGGCGCTGCAGTACATGAGCGGACAGTGGCCCAAGCTGGTCCGATACGTCGGTAACGGCAACTGGCCGATCTCGAACAACCTGTGTGAGAACGCGATCCGTCCGTTCGTCGTCGGCCGCAAGGGCTGGCTGCTCTCCGATACTGTCGCTGGCGCGTAGGCCAGTGCTAACCTGTACTCCCTCGTCGAAACGTGCAAGGCGAACAGCATCGATCCGTATCGCTATCTGGTCTCGCTGTTTAGGGCATTACCGGAAGCCGCGACTCTCAGCGACTACGAAGATCTTTTACCTTGGAGGACTGTACGTGCTGAAGTCATCGGACATTCTCATCCGTGAAGCGCGATCATCGGATCACGCAGCAATCGCGCTCTTGCTGCAGCAACTCGGCTACCAGACAACTCCGGCGTTAACCCTCGAGAAGATTGAAGCGATGCGTCCGAGCCCGATGGACAAAATCATTGTTGCATCCATGCGAGAACAAGTCATCGGGAGTATCAGCCTTCACGCCCTACCGTTGTTCCACGTGGCGGGCAGTCTCGGACGCATAACTAGCATGGTCGTCGACGAGCGATATCGGGGAAACAGAGTTGGTAGCGCGCTGATTGACGCTGCAGAACACTGGTTTAGGCAGGTCGGATGTGTAAAGTTGGAAGTGACGAGCGGAGACCACCGACAGGCTGCTCACCACTTCTACGAGCGCCATGGTTTCCTGAGGGACGGCCAGCGACTCTCCAAGAAACCCCATTCATAGGAGTGGTGTCATTACCTGACCGCTTACGGTTGATCCAGAGTATGCGGTCTTTTAACGACATCCCTCAGAGGTTGAGGACCGCAGGCATGCTCCATGGCACGAGAGCGGCGTAGTCGTCGGCGGTTGCAGCGAGCGGTAACCTGGTGAAGAGTCAAACCAGATAGCGATACGGTTCGACGGCGGCCAGCTCCAGGTCAACTGACGTCCCGGGCCGGTGCTGCGTGCGCCGGCCGGTTTTCGATTGGTGATGTGTCGGTGCGCTGCCCGTACGCATCGAATCGAGTGCCTCAGGTGCGTCACGTCTCCCATGCGCGCCTCTTTTGCCGCCGGCTTGCCGGTGGTGTTTCATTTACACGTCGGTCCGCCGCGATCGGCTACGCCGCCGGCCCGGCCGGCCAACGCTTGCAACGAAAATGCAACACGATGATTCGTTCGAGTTCAAAACAAGTTTTAAAACAAATCAGACGCGTACTAAAAGGATAATGCAAGACTGATTTTCGCAGCGTCGTTTGGCATGATCGGGATATCACTTTCCCAAATGTTTCCATCGTGACGCCCGGCCCGGCGGCGAATTCGCCGCCAGGCCGCCTTGCCGGAGACGTCACGCCGACCCATGCCATACACCACGCTTCAGTCCATTCGCCGCTACCAGAGCATTTCGGTGTTCGGGGGCGGCATCGTCGTCACGATCCTGATCCTGATCGCCTGCGGGCTCGGGATCACGTCGATCGTCTACGGCTATCTGGACGGCGAGCGGCGCAATTTCCTGAACGGCGTGGAGGAGACCGTCGACGAGGTGCAGGTGGCCGAGACATCGTTCCGCAACGGCGTCACGAACACGCAACTCATCTGGCGCGAGATCGGCGCGGCGCCTGCCGACGTCGTGAATACGTTTTTCGCGAACGACCAGCAGTTCGCGATCAAGCCGTATCCGTCGCTCGTGGTCGGCGTGCCGGGGCAAACCGCGCAGCGCGACGAGGTCGCGCGCTATCTCGCCCTGTCGTTCATGCTGTCGCGCATCTGCGCGGCGAGCTCGATCAATCGCGGGCGCACGCTCGAGGGCTACCACTACAGCACGCGCACGGGCATGTTCGGCCTCGTGCCGCATCTGGCGCGCGACAATCCCGTGCTCGCATCGGCCGATGCGCGAGCGCACGTGCTCGCGGCGCTGCGCGTCGATTTCGACGGGCAGCCGCCGGCGGCGAACGACGGTCGGCCGAACGTCCGCTGGCTGCCGCCCTACGTGAATCCCGTCACCGGTCAGATGCGCGTGCGGATCGCCGCCGAAGCGCGCGCCGGCGGCCAGCCGTTCGCGGTGCTGGTGACCGAATACGCACCGGAATACCTGCTGTCGTGGCTGCCCGGCCGCGGGTTGGCCGGTGCGTTCTTCATCGCGTCGCAGGACAACCGGCTGATCGCGATCGATCCCGGCGTCGAGCGCACCGGCACGCTGACCGAGCGCCTGCTCAAGCTCGACGTCGCGCAGGGTAGCCAGGCGTCCGGCGAGCCGCTCTTTCGCGACGGCGCGATCGTGTTCCGCAGCCGGCTCGCGACAACCGGCTGGACCATCGCCTACGCGCTTTCATGGGCGGACGTCGCGGCCGGCATCGGCGTGCAGGCCGGTGCGCTGATGGGGGCGACGCTCGTCGCGATTGCGGTGATGTGGTTGCTGCTCGTGCGATTTCACCGGCGTGTGCTGGTGCCGGTCTACGCGCGTTCGGCGCGCGTGTTCGACAGCGAGGCGCTGTGCCGCAACGTGATCGCGATGGCGCCGGTCGGCATCGCTCTGGTGTCGCTGTCCGACCGGCGCGTGATGCTCGCGAGCGACGCGCTGACGCAAATGCTGCGCCCGCACGGCGGCGATCACCATGCGCTGTGCACGCAACTGCTCGACCAGTACGACACGTTCGTCGCGAACGGCGGCTCCGGCGGGACGATGATGAACGAGCTCGTGCTCGACGAGCACGGCGACGCGCCGCTGCATCTGGAGATCATCGCGCACGGCGCGCGTTACCAGGGCGAGGACGTGCTGATCGCGGCCTTCGCCGATACGACCGCGCAGCGCCGGCTCGTGCATCAGCTCGAGGAGGCCGTGCGCGCGGCCGATTCCGCGAATGCGGCCAAGTCGTCGTTTCTCGCCGCGACGAGCCATGAAATTCGCACGCCGCTGAACGTGATTCTCGGCAACCTCGAGTTGCTCGAACGCACGGCGCTCGATGCATCGCAGCAGAGCCGTGTGCAGACGCTGCGCGCGTCGGCTCAGGGCTTGCTTGCGATCGTCAGCGACATTCTCGATTTCTCGAAGATCGAAGCCGGCGCGATGTCGGTCGAATCGATCGAGTTCGACGTGATCGCGGTGATCGAGCGCGAGCTGGCGGCATTCGCGTCGGTTGCAAAGGCGAAAGGTTTGCCGTTGTTCGCCGATATCGGCGCGAGCGGCGCTCAGCGGATGCGCGGCGACCCGACGCGGCTCGCGCAGGTGGTCGACAACCTGTTGAGCAACGCGATCAAGTTCACGGGCGAGGGCCGCGTCGTCACGCGCGTCGCGGTTGGGCGGAACGTGCGCGGCGTGCCCGAACTCGCGATCGGTATCGAGGATACGGGCATCGGCATCGAGCTCGCGCAGCAAGCCAGGCTGTTCAAGCCGTTCTCGCAGGTCGACGCGTCGATCACGCGGCGCTACGGCGGCACGGGCCTCGGGCTCGCGCTGTGTGATCGGCTGGTCGCGGCGATGGGCGGGACGATTTCCGTCGACAGCGCGCCGGGTGTCGGCAGCCTGTTTACCGTGCGTTTGCCGCTGCGCATGGACATCGCGCCTACAAGCGGGGCCGGCTTCGGCGCGGGCCGGACGCTGATCGTCGTGTCGCCGGAGGATGCGTGGCGCGCATTCGCCTTTCCGCATCTGCGTGCGTGGGGTTTCGACGTCGCGATGCATCCGAGTCCGATCGGAATTGCCGCCGGGTGCCTCGCGCGTGCTCACGCGATCGTGCTCTTCGGCGACTCCGACCAATGGCGGCGGGAGGAGCTCGACAGTCTGGGCGGCGGCACGCCGGTCGTACTGGCGACGCCGGACGGCCCGCTGCAGCCGGCCGTCGCGGGCCGTACGATCCGCGTGTCGAGCTATTCGCTGAACGGGCTGCATACGGCGATCGCGCAGGCGCGTGCCGCCATTGCCAAGTCGAGGCGCGGGCCGCACCGCGCCACCGATGCGGGCGCGCCGGCGGCACCTGGCACCGGCATACGAGCGCCGCGGGTGCTGATCGCCGACGATGCATCCGTCAACGGGTCGCTTTTCCGCGAGCAGTTGGACGTGCTCGGCTGCGTGGTCCGGTGCGTGGCGTCCGGCGGCACGGCGATCGATACGCTCGCGGACGGTTCGTGGGACGTGCTGCTGCTCGGCGCCGACCTGCCCGACATGCCGGCCCGCGAACTGGCGGAAGCCGTCCGTGCGCGCGGGCTCGCGTGCGACATGATCGTCGTGGCATCGCACCTCGCGCCCGACGACGCGCGGCGTTACGCGGCATCGAAGGTCGAATGCGTGTTGACCAAGCCGGTGACGCTGGCCGATCTGCGTCGCGGTCTCGCACGCATCGCGCGACGGCGCGGGATCGACTTTCCTGCCGGTGCGGCGGATGAGCGGCAGGCATCGGGCGCGATGGCCGCAGCAGCGGCGCATTGGCCGGGAAGATAAGAGAACGGGACGTCACGGCGGCGCAGACCGCCGGCGTCAAACGGGGAAGGCAGACACGCCGCATCGCTCCGGTGCCGCGTGATTTCAACTGAAGAAGGAAGGGTAAGGCTGTGCGAAATATGGGAAAGGTGTTCGGGCTGCTGCTTGGATTCGCGACGCTGCCGGAGAAATCCCGACGGGATTTCCTCACGAGGCTGAACGAATTCATGATGATGTCGCCGTCGCAGAGACGGCGGGCCATCACCGAATGGCAGCACGTCGCGGACGACGGGTCGGGCAAACCTGACAAATCCGTGGTCAAACGTTAGGCAGCGACACGGCCGCGTTGCAGGACGGGATGGATCGGTGGCGTCGCGGGCGCCGCCGATCGGGCGGGCGTGGGCGTCGGGTCGACGTAGTGCCTGTCGTCGCAATGCCATGTCGGGTCGAAGAGCCGGCGCGCCGGCGGTTGTATCGACCCTGGGCGCGGATGGGGCGGTGCAGGTGGTCACACCCGATTGCATCGCGGCGATGCGGACTCCGGCTATTATCTTAAAATGCGCTGCGTACCGCCCGGTTTGCCGAACCTCACGACGCGACCGTGTTGCGAGATCGATTCGAATTCCGGCGCGTCGCACAACGTGGCACGTCGGGCCGTGTGTATCGGGAGAAGAATAGAGATGGATGAATTTTTTGTGCGAGTGATGGTGGCGGACGATCATCCTGCGTCCGCACTCGGGATGTCGCAGGCACTCGCGGGCAGCAGCACGATCAAGCTGCTTGGCACTGTCTCGAATTCGACCGACCTGGTGGCGATGCTCGACGAACAGCAGAGCGATGTGCTCGTCGTCGACTACGTGATGCCGGGCGGCAAGTACGGCGACGGTCTCGCGTTGTTGTCGTTTCTGCAGCGTCGCTATCCGGCGCTTCATCTGGTGACGATCACGATGATCGACAATCCGAGCGTGCTGCATGCGATTCAGCGGCAGGGCGTCGGATGCATCCTCAGCAAATCCGACGCGATTTCGCATCTGGTGGGGGCGGTTCACGCCGCTTATATCGGCGCGAATTATCTGTCGCCGTTCTTCAAGCAATTGCTCGAGGGCACCGAGACGTCGGCGGGCACACGCGCGTTGACGGCCCGCGAAATCGAGGTCGTGCGGCTGTACGGCGCCGGCCTGACGGTCGGCGAGATCGCCGTTCAGCTTCATCGGAGCAAGCAGACGATCAGTTCGCAAAAGTCCAGCGCGATGAAGAAGCTTGGCATCGTCCGCGATGCGGACCTGATCCGCTATGCCAGCGAGGGCAAGATCGCGGATGTGTCGAACGGCGACGGGCCGCCGCAGACCTAGCGCAAGTGTCGCGGCGAGCGGCCATCGATCGCGCATCGCCCCGCGCGGGACAGACGAGATTCCGACAACATGCCTGAAAAACTGAAAAGACTCGTCGCCCATGCCACCGCGCCGAGTCGCAAGCCATTCGATCCGGAACGGGTTCGGCGCCAGCAGCAATCGTTGCTGTATGGCAGCGGCGCGGCGATCACCGTGTTCATCCTGGTGTGCGCGGCGCTCGTCGTGCGGCTCGAAGTGCTGGACTATTTCACGCAGATGCGCGGGACGTTTCTGAGACGCGAGGCCGAGCTGCATGCCGAACTGCGTTCGACGAAGCTGCTGCTCGGTCAATACGTGAATCAGTCCCAGGCCCTGTGGCGCGCCGACACGCGGGCGTCTTCGGACGTAATGCGGGAATTCGTCGCCGGTCGAGGCAAGATCGTTCGCTACCGTTCCGGCCAGGCCGCGGCCGTCGGGCTGGCCAATCTGTCGCCGGAAAACCCGGCCCGCCTGTATTCGCCGTACCTCGCCCTGATCGTGCAGCAATTCAATGCGATTGCATCGCAGGCTCCCGTCGATGTCGACTTGTCCGGTTACCTGGTCAGTCTGTACGGCGACATGCTCGGCGTGTTCGACCCCACGCTCGTCGAACGGGCGCTCGCGTTGCCGGCGGGCCATTCGCTGGAACTCCTGATCGGCGAACTGCTGCCTTCGCGCGCGCCTATCGTGCCGGCGACGCCGGGCATGACGGCCCAGGACGGCATCGTACTCGAGAGCCGGGTCGATCCGCTGCTGGGGCGCCGGGTGCTGCGCTTCGTCCGGCTGCTATACGACGCCGACGGGAAGCCGGTTGCATGGGTCATCATCAACGGCCGCGCGCGGATCGACGACATGCTGGCGACGCGGGCGATCGACGAGGCGTATGCGCTGGTGGGGAGCGGCGGCAACGTGCTGGCCGGTACCCAGCCCGATTCGAGGCTGATCCGGCAGGCGCTCGATCACGCGCGCGAGCCGGTCGGCGATCAGGTGGCCGCGCATCGCGTTGACGCCCGTTTCGTGGTCAGCGATCGCATGCCGGAATCCGACCTGGTGCTGATGGGGACATTCTCGTGGCGCAGCATCGTCACGGCGATCGCCGTGCCTGTGGGCGCCACGGCCGGCACGGCGCTGGTTGCGATCGTGCTGATGTGGTGCGCGATCGTGCTGTTCGACCGTCGTGCGTTGCGTCCCGCGAACCGTCGTGCGATCCGGCTGATCGAGAGCGACGCGCTGAACCGCACGCTGATTCGCACGGCGCCGGCCGGAATCATGCTGCTGTCGCTCGCCAACGGCGACACGATGGCGCGCAACGACGCCGCCCAGGCATACGGCGATACCGGCGCGGCCCCGTCGCTCGGCAAGCGTATCTGGCAGGCCTATCGAGACGGTATCGCGGGCGGCCGGGCCCCGCGCGTTTTGACGCACGAGCTGTCGGTCGAGCTTGCCGGCGGCGGCACGACCTACCTCGCCGCACATATCGTCCGTACCCGCTATCGCGGCGTCGATGTGCTGCTCTGCACGCTCACCGACATTACCGCGAGCAAGCAGGTCGAGCATACGCTGCGCGAGGCGCGCGAGGCGGCGGACGATGCGAACAAGGCGAAGTCGACTTTTCTCGCGACGATGAGCCACGAGATCCGCACGCCGCTGAACGCGATCGTCGGCAATCTCGAGCTGATGGAACGCGCGCAACTACCGGCCGACCAACGGCGACGCCTGCAGACGGTCATGTCGTCGTCGGATGCCTTGCTGCGCATGATCAACGACGTGCTCGACCTGTCGAAGGTCGAATCCAATCAGATGGCGCTCGAAGCCATTGCGTTCGACCTGCGCGCCGTGCTGCGCGATGTCGCGGCGATCTTCCGCCCGCTCGCGGATGCGAAGCATCTGACGCTCGAATGCCGGATCGCGCCGGAACTGGCCGACGGCTATGTAGGCGACCCGACGCGCGTGCGCCAGCTCGTGTCGAATCTCGTCAGCAACGCGATCAAGTTCACCAGGCAGGGCGGCGTGACGATCGAAGCCGGCCCCGGCGCTTGCGCGGACGGTACGCGCTGCATCGAGATCGCCGTGCGCGATACGGGAATCGGCATTCCGGCGGAAAGCCTGCCGACCTTGTTCGACGTGTATATCCAGACCGACCCGTCGATCTATCGCCGTTTCGGCGGCACGGGGCTCGGATTGCCGCTGTGCCGGCGCATCGCGCGCCTGATGCAGGGCGAGCTGGCAGTCGAAAGCCGTCCCGACGAAGGCACGACATTCACGGCGACGCTGCCGCTGGCGGACGCGCTGCCGGGCTGGCGTGCGGCGTTGGACGAGCGGGACAACACGGCACCGGCCGGTTTCGAGCGGCCTCGCGACGATGCGGCACCGCCGCTGCGCGTGCTGGTGGCGGAAGATCATCCGGCGAGTCGCGCGCTATTGCGGGATCAGCTCGACGCGCTGCACTGGGACGCGACGCTGGTCACGAACGGTATCGAGGCGATGCGCGCGTTCTTCACGCAGCCGTTCGACGTCGTGCTCACCGATCTCGGCATGCCCGAACTCGACGGTTTCGCGCTCGCCAACTTCCTGCGCGAGCAGGGCGCGAAGGTGCCGGTGATCGCGATGACCGCACACGCGACCGAAGAGGACCGGCGGCGATGCGCGCAGGTCGGCGTCGCGGAGGTCGTGCTCAAGCCGCTGTCCATCTCGGCGCTCGACGCGGTGCTGCACCGGCATACGGCGCTCGATCGTGCAGATGCAGGCGCAGGCGCGGCGAGTGGTGTGCCTGCGGACGAGGACGCGCCAGGCGACTTGCGGCCTGTGATATCGGACGAGATTCGCGAGACATTGCGCAACGCAACGCTGCATTCGCTGGCGGTGATCGGCGATGCGCTGTCGAGCGGCGATGTCGACCAGGTGAAAGTCGAGTTGCATTCGATGCGCGGCGGTTTTGCGCTCACAGGCGATGTCGACGCGAGCGATGCGTGCGCGCAGGCCGAACGGGCCGTGACCGAGGGCGGCATCGATGCGATGAAGGTGGCTTGGCCCACGCTCGAAGCCGAGATCAAGTGCGCGCTGAAACGGCTGTCTGGGGCCGGCAAACGCGAATCGCGCGACGCCGACTGACGCTCGAGTGACCGAGCGCGCCGGGGTAGACCGGTGACGCGCAATCGCAGGTGTTTTCCTTTGCGCCGCATTGCTCTGAAGGTGGTGCGATGCTGCGTCCAAGCGTTGGCCCACGGCCATAGGGCTGGATGCCGGCTCGTCCCATCTCCGCCTTGATTTCGACGCGCATTGACACGTGTCTGCACGCGTTTTCCGCGAGATGCGTCGGATGCCGCTACGTGTTGGACCTATCCCGTTTCAGCGCATGCACGAATGCAACGCGTCGCATGGCGGCTGCCGTGCTTGAGCGCTGTGTCCGATGCCTCCAGGGTTCGCGGTTGCCGGCGCCATCGCGGGCAGGATAAAAATCTTTATAAATCAACAACTTAACATCTGCCCGCCAATTTTCGTACTCGTCCTGGTACTTATGACCGTACTGTCGAAGTCGTCCTATTTCCGGTCTGACGCAAATCATAGAAAATTCTGCTGGTCGGAATTGCACTATGTTCCTCAAGCAACAGTTTGAATATTGAACATCAACGTTTCCAAGTCTGCTTGATCGAGCGACTCTGATAAAGAGGATACCGGTTCAGCATAGCAGCGGCGAAATCTGATTCGAATTTAATCGGTCGCCTCATGAAAGCTGGCTGATCGGGTTTTGCACTCGAATTGCCTGTCCGGAAACTCGTAAAATTTTTTGGTCGGTGCGACAGGTGTGCAGCAAAGATAGCGACGATGCGTGAAAGGTTCAGCTCGAAGGATAGCGACGAATCGTCAGGTTTGTGTCGCATCCCGGTGTGACGGCTGAAATTGGCTCGATTGTTTTCAATGGCTTTGTGATGTTTTGATAATTACATTTAGATGGGTAATTGACGGCAGGAGGCGATCGCAAATATATCTGAGTGATTTTGATGTGCGGCGCGAAGTGAATTGTCGCGATATTTTGGTGGTTGTTTTTATTATCGGGTAAATTGAAATGAAGAAAATCGTATTGCTGATGTCTGTTGCCGGTCTGGCGTCCGTCGCAATGAATGCAGCTCACGCGTCGGACGGCACCATCAATTTCACGGGGGCCGTGGTCGCGTCGACCTGCAAGATCAACGGCGGGACGAACGACCTGACGGTTCCGCTGCCGAAGGTGTCGACCAACCAGCTCAGCGCCGCGGGCGCCACTGCCGGCAGTACGCCGTTCACGCTGTCGCTGTCGGGTTGTACCACCGACAAGAAAGATGCGGCAAACACGGTGATCCCGGCGCCGGTGAAGAAGGTGTCGGTGGCGTTCGAACCGGGGGCGAACGTGAACTTGGCAACAGGTCGTCTGAAGCCGACGGGCGCGGATGCGGCCGGCAATGTCGAAATTGGCATCCTGAACGACAAGTACCAACCGATCAAGATCGGTGCGGAAAGCTCGACCCAAGGCGTGCAGATCGTTGATATCGACACCGCGGAAGGCGGCACGGGTACCGCCACGCTGCAGTTCGCCGCCCAGTACGTGGCGACCGGCGAGGTGACTGGCGGTTCCGCGAATTCGTTCGTTACGTACTCGCTGACCTATCCCTAAGTACTCGATGCGTTGAGTGAAGGCGCCGGCTGCCGGAAGGCGGCCGGCGCACGAGAAGATTAGGCATGTTCATGATCCCATATTACTTCGTACTGCAAATAGAATCCGATGCCGAAGATAGATATCAATCAGCCGTTCCGCTTCCTGATTTTCCTGATGTCCATGCTGCTCTGCATGAGCGCGAATGCAAGCGTGACCTTGTCCGGCACGCGAATCGTATTCGATGCGGGCGACAAGGAAGTCACGATCCGACTGACCAATGACGGGAAGTTGCCGGCACTCGTTCAGACCTGGCTCGACAAGGGTGACGTGAAGGCGTCGCCGGACAG
Organism: Burkholderia sp. ABCPW 11; assembly: GCF_001523445.1. Lineage (NCBI taxonomy): Bacteria > Pseudomonadati > Pseudomonadota > Betaproteobacteria > Burkholderiales > Burkholderiaceae > Burkholderia > Burkholderia sp. ABCPW 11. Next base: position 59,139 of record NZ_LOVM01000024.1, read on the forward strand.
CATCGACGTGCCGTTCGTGATCACGCCGTCGATCTTTCGTATCGAGGCCGGCAAGGGGCAGACGCTCCGGATCATCCATACGGGCGAGCCGTTGCCGGCCGACAAGGAGTCGCTGTTCTGGCTGAACGTGCTCGACGTGCCGCCGAAGGCATCGGGAAGCGATACCCAGAATCACCTGCAGCTCGCGTTTCGTACGCGGGTGAAGCTGATGTACCGGCCTCACGATCTGCCGGGCAATGCATCGGACGCGCCGGCGCAATTGAAGTGGGCCATCGCAGCCGACGCCGAACATCGGGCCGTGCTTCGGGCGACTAATCCGACGGCGTATGTCGTCAATCTGTCCGGTGTCGCGTTGCGGGCAAATAACAAGACTTTCGAGGCAGGTGTCGGGTACGTGCGGCCCGGCGAGACGGCCACATTTCCGATCAACGGCGCGACCGGTTCGGACATCACTGCGGGCACGGTCGTGTACAGCAGCATGGACGATTGGGGCGCGAGCCACGCGAACCAAGCGACCGTTTCCAGATGAGATCGCGGCGCAGCGTGCGCTGACAAGGCGGCAACTTTCGACCCGCCCGATTCACGTATTCGATTCCAACCAGCTACGGGAGCAGATGAATGATTGAGAGGCGAAATCCATGCGCACGGGCGGACAGTCCACCGAGACTGAAGCTGATCAGTGCACTGCTTCTCGCGATCATCGCAGGGGGGTGGGTAGAGGCGCGCGCCGAGGGAGGCAAAGAGCAAGCGATCCAGGTTGCGCAGACGGAGTTTGCGCAGGTTGAATTCGAAGGCGGCATCCTGAACAACGGCAGCGGCGCGATCGACGTGTCGCGTTATGGGCGCGGCAACGTGGTCCGTGCCGGTACCTACAGTCCGGATATCTACGTAGACGGCAATTGGGTCGGCCGTAGCGAAGTGCATTTCAAGGCCGCGCCGAACACGCCGGACGCACAGCCGTGTTTCGACAAAGCGTTGCTCGACCGGATCGGCGTCGACGTTCCGAGGCTTCCGCAGGACATTCGCACGACGCTCGACGTGGAAGGCGCGTGCATGCGCCTCGGTCAGGCCATTCCCGAAGCGTCGGTCAGCTTCGATTTCAACGAACAGCGGCTCGACCTGAGCGTCCCGCAGATCTCGATGCGCCGAAGCGCGCGCGGCTACGTCAGTCCGGATCAATGGAGCGCCGGCGTTCCGGTCGGCATGCTCGGCTACAACTTCAACGCGTACCACTCGCGCGCGAACGGCGCGAAGGGCAGCACGCAGGGCTATCTGGGCGTCGACGGCGGCTTCAACTACGGCCGCTGGCACTTTCGGCACAGCGGCTCGTTCAACTGGGATGATCGTGGCAACCGACGCTATGTGGACGTCGCGACATACGTACAGCGCGATCTCGTCGACTGGGCGTCGCAATTGGTCGTCGGCGACACTTATACCTCCGGCGACCTCTTCGATTCGACGTCGTTCCGCGGCGTGCGGCTGTACAGCGACGACCGGATGCTGCCAGAGTCGCAGCGCGGCTATGCGCCTGTCGTGCGCGGGGTCGCCAATTCGAACGCGAAGGTGACGATCACGCAGAACGGCGTCAAGCTGTACGAGACGACGGTCGCGCCGGGCGGGTTCGTGATCGACGATCTGTATCCGACCGGCTACGGCGGTGACCTGCTCGTCGCCGTGACGGAGGCGGACGGTTCCGTGCATACGTTTTCGGTGCCGTTCGCCTCGGTGCCGCTGGCGCTGCGTCCTGGGCAGAACCGCTACAGTTTCACGGCCGGTGCCGTGCGCAATCTGGACTATACGACGCCGGTGTTCGCACAGGCGACGTGGCAGCGCGGCTTCACGAACACGCTGACCGGCTACGGCGGCGTGACGGTTGCCGAGGGGTATCTGTCTGCCGTGGCGGGCGGCGTGCTGAACACGTCGTTGGGCGCGTTCGGGGCCGACGTGACGCACGCCACGACGCGCGTGCCGAACGAGCAGACCCGCTCAGGCCAGAGCTTTCGCATCAGCTACGCGAAAGCGGTCGAGGCGACCGGCACGAACATCGCGATCGCCGCGTATCGCTATTCGACGAACGGCTTCTTCGGGCTGAACGATGCGATGCGTGCGCGCGACCAGGCAAAGGTCAATATCGGCTCGACGAGTCTCTATCGACAGCGCAACCGCGCATCGCTGACGCTGAGCCAGCAGTTCGGGGAGCGAGGCGGCAACCTGAACATGACCGCGTCGGCGTCGACCTACTGGAATCGCTCTGGCTCGGATATCGACTACACAGTCGGCTACAGCAATTCGTTTCGCAACGTGGCCTACAGCGTGTCGGCGTCGCGGCAGCGCGACGCCGACGGCAAGTCGAGCACGCTGCTCTACGCGAGCTTGTCGGTTCCGCTGGGCCGCACGCGGCCGGCGACGCTGGCGACGAACTTCAGCCGCGATACGCGCGGCGCGACACAGCTCAATACGAGTTTGTTCGGCTCGATCGGCGAAGACAGCAATATCTCGTACGGGGTGAACGTCAACCACGGCAGGAGTTCCGGCAACACGCAGACGGACGGCGGCGCGAACGTCATGTATCGCGGCTCGTCCGCGGAACTGGGCGGCAGTGTCGGAGCGAGCGCGGATTATCAGCAGTTCTCGGTCAGTGCACGCGGCGCGCTGGTCGCCCATCGCGGCGGCGTCACGCTGTCGCAGCCGTTGTCGGAAACGTTCGCGATCGTCGAGGCGCCGCATGCGGAAGGTGCACGGATTACCAATGCGTCAGGCGTGCGTGTCGACGGGCGAGGCTACGCGATCGTCCCGTATTTGACGCCATATTCGCTCAACGATGTCGGCATTGACCCGAAAGGGTTGTCGACCGACGTCGAACTGAAGGAAACGAGCCAACGCGTGGCGCCGCTGGCGGGTGCCGTGCCGGTGCTGAAGTTCAAGACCGCGTACGGCCGTTCGGCGGTGATTCGCGCGCGGCAGATGGACGGTTCGTCGGTGCCGTTCGGCGCTGGTGTTACGGACGAGGCGGGTAAGGAGGTCGGTGTGATCGGACAGGGCGGCAAGCTGCTTGCACGCGGCTTGTCCGAGCAGGGCGAGTTGACGGCGCAATGGGAAGTGGATGGCAGAAAGACCTTCTGCAAGCTGTCGTATTCGCTGCCGGTGCGAAAGCGCACGGCCCGGCTTCAGTCGCCGCAGGGGATCGATTCACCGTGCGTCGCGGTCCCGAACGCACATGGTACGCCGATGGTGTCGAGCGACGGTGTCGCACCGCAACCGTGACGCGCGCCGCTCATTTGGAAAAGGAATTCATTCATGCTCAGGAAAGGCTTGATGAGGCTGCTCGAAATCATGAAGTACGTTGGAACCGCGGCCGGGACGGCAGGCGGCAGGTGCGCTGGTCCCGTCGTCGCGCTGGCGGTCGCCACGATCGGTATGACGATATCGCTGTCGGCGACTGGAGCCACTATCGAGGTCAATGCGTTCGGACAAAATATGTCCTTGCCAAAGAATCTGCCGAACGGCACTGTGATGTCCCGCTACTACATTTCGCCAGCGCAGGTGTGCGGTCAGGCGAAGTGCACGATGACTGCGCTTTCTAACTATCCCAATGGCGGAAGTCTCGGGTCGGGGCCGATCATTTCGACGAACATCCAAGGTATCGCGGCCCGGTTGCTGATCAATGGCCAGGCGTACGCCTCGAATTCAAGCTTTTGGCCCCGGGTGGAATTCAGTCAACCGATCGAGGTTCAACTGCTGGGAAACGGCCGGCCGGTCCAGAATGGTTCGTTCAATGGGACGAGCGCGGCCTCTCCGTGGTATTTCTCGATTGAAACACTGGAGAATGCGGGGGGCTACACGCACATCTTTCTGTCAAAAACCGGAAAGATCACGGCGATCGACGGTACCTGCTCGGTGCCAAACCAGACCGTAAGGCTACCGGATGCCGTGCTAAATAAATTCGGTGCCGTCGGCACGACGCTTGGCATGCAAAGCTTCAGGCTCGAGCTCAATAATTGCCCGAAGGGATACAACCGAATCGGCTACATGCTAAACCCGGTCGGCGGCATGGTGGCGGGTTCGCCAGGCATGCTACCGCTCGGCGCCGGTTCCACCGCGAGCGGGGTCAATATTCAAGTCACGGATGCTCAAGGCGTGGCGGCAAACTTCGGTACTTCGATCAAGCTCGACGCCTATGTCAAGGACACCGGCGGCTCCTATGCGATTCCGATGCGAGCGTCGTACATGCAGACAAAAGCGACAGTCACGCCGGGGACGGTGAACGGCGCGATGATCGTGTTGCTCGACTATCAATAATACGTGTCGCCACGGCGTGTGCATGAGCCGGTGCATCGTGCGGCGCTTCAACCGTCCTGAAAGATGAAGCCGTACGCATTCAACGCCGGCACACGGCCGAGGTGCGCGTACAGTAGCGTCGAACCTGGTGCGAATCCGCCAGCGTGCCGTGACAGACGGGTAGTAGTGCCATTGTCGCGACGCCGATGCCGGCCTGCTGCGCGAGCGGCTCGACCAGCGCGCCAGCCGGCCAGCCGCCGCCGGGCAGCTTGACGGTCAATGCCGGATGGCCAGTGTCGACGCCGCGCGTGCCGGAACTGGGCAGTTGCGACGCCTTCCACAAACTCGGATGAATCGCTTCCGTACTGAAAGAACCGGGACGAAGGCCGCAGGCAAAGAGCTATCTCTGGTCGCAGGTCAACGGTTCGGGGCCGCCTGTGCGGATGTTCTCGCACTCGCCGGGACGCGGTGCCCAACATGCGCAGAAGCTCTATGCCGGCGTGCAGCCTGGCACAGTGCTGATGACGGATGGATATGAACTCTACAATGGCATCGCCCACGATCACCAACTCGTGCATCTCGGGTGCTGGGCACACGTGCGCCGTGGCTTCATCAAGGCCGAGGAGTCGGTGCCGAAGGCGGCACGTTCGTCGGATCTGCTGGCTACGCGCTTCGTCGTGCTGATTGGCAAGCTGTTCGCGGCCGAGGCGCGCAGCGCAAAGTGGAAGCCCGAACGTCGGCGGCAACTGCGCGCCTGGTACAGCATCCGCGTGCTCGCCATCATCTGCGGTGGACTAGACTAAATCTGACAGTGGTTGGTTTTTCATGCTGGCGCGCATTGGCGCGAAGGGTGTAGCCCGTA
>NZ_LOVM01000025.1:0-264333 GCF_001523445.1 Burkholderia sp. ABCPW 11
GGAATTCGGCACGCAGGAGCGCAAGCTGATGTTCGCGGATCACCTGCTGAAGCACGTGCCGCTTGCTGCCCGGATCAGGAAGGTGCTGAACGAGCGTCCGGGCCACCGCGCGCCGCGCGTGCGCTTCGAGCAGGAGCTGGAGGATTTCCTGTCCGACGAAGCGGCCGAGGAAACGCTCGACGCGGTGATCGACTGGGGGCGGTACGGGGAGGTCTTCTCGTACAACGACAAGACGGAAGTGTTCAGTCTGGAGGACGTCGAGAGTTGAGCGCCGCGCCCGAATGGCGGCCACGTGTCATTCGGGCAAATCGCGCTGGCTGGTATCCCACTCGATCCCGCCCGCGTTGAGCTGTTCGATCTTCTCCATCCGCTGCCGGGCCAGTTCCGGCAGCCGGTTCGTCACGCCGATCACCAGCGCTTCGGCGAGCGCCAGCGCCGGCACGTTGGTCTGCAGCATCGCGAAAGGGCGCCCCTGGATCCGCAGCACGATCTCCGCGAATTCGCCGATCGGCGAGCGCCATTCGTCGGTGATCAGCAGGATCCGCGCGCCGAGCCGGTGCGCGGCCTGCGCGAAGCGGATGCTGTCCTTCTGGTAGCGGCGAAAGTCGAAGATCACGAGCAGGTCGGTGCGCCCCATGTCGGCCAGCGCGACGGACGCGAGATTCACGTTCGGCTCGACGTACTGCACGTGCGGCCGTGCATAGGCCAGCGTGAACGAGAACAGCGACGCGAGCGGCGCCGTATAGCGCCCGCCGCCGCAGAAGATGCGTACGTCCGGATCGGCCAGCACCGCCACCGCTGCGTCGAACGCGGCCGCGTCGAGCCCTTCGATCGTGGTCGCGAGCGATTCGGACAGCCGCTGGAAAATCGCCGCGTGGCTGTCGCGCATGCCCGTTTCCGAATGAAACGCATCCATGCGCGCGAGCGGCGAATTCATCGCGGTGTCGATCTCGTCGTGCAGCGCCTGCTGGAACGACGAATAGTTCGGAAAGCCGATCCGGACGACGAAGCGGAACACGGTCGGGTCGCTGACTTCCGCCTGCTTCGCGAACTGCGCGATGGGGCCCAGCCCGAGACTGGGATAGCGATCCAGCAACGCCTGCGCGACCTTCTGTTCCGACGGCGTGAAGCTATCCATCTGGGATAGCAGCAACGCCCTGATGCTCGTCCCCATCGGCACTCCGGCTCTCTATCTGAATTGAACGATCGAACGGCAGACGTGCGTCTGCCGGTAACTGCACGCATGTTAGCCGATCGACGTGCGGCAGGCCGCGCACGGTTCGAAATTAGAGGGACGTATCGCTCGATCCACGAATATGTTCATACATGTAATAAATCGAACATGTCTCGACAAAGATAGTCCCGCATATCCGCTTTGAATTCAGTAATTACCCTAGTTTTTGACGCAAAAAAGCGGGTGCTATGATCGCGGCCTTGCGGAAATGTACCGTTTATTACACGTCGAACAGGCGGCGTCGATACGCGGTGGTGCGGCCGCGCATCCCGGCATGCGCCGGTTTATTCGTCTGGAGGATTTCGTCATGAGGCGGCTCGTAGTACTCACCCTGTTGTCCGCGATGAGCGTGTGCGCGTTCGCCGCGTCGGACCCGGCGGTCGAAGCGAAGAACGGCATGGTCGTGTCGTCGCAGCACTTCGCGTCGCAGATCGGCGTCGACATCCTGAAGGCAGGCGGCAACGCGGTGGACGCGGCGGTGGCCGTCGGCTATGCGCAGGCCGTGACCAACCCGTGCTGCGGCAACATCGGCGGCGGCGGCTTCATGACCCTCCACCTGGCCGACGGTCGCGACCGCTTCATCAATTTCCGCGAGACCGCGCCGGCCGCGGCGTCCGCGAACATGTATCTCGATGCGGCCGGCAACGTCATTCCGGACCAGAGTCTGTACGGCTATCGCGCGGTCGGCGTGCCGGGCACGGTGGCCGGGCTCGATCTCGCGCAGCGCAAGTACGGGAAGCTGACGCGCAAGCAGGTGATGGCGCCGGCGATCCGGCTCGCGCGCGACGGCTTCGTGCTGACGCGCGGCGATACCGACATCCTCGACACGACGGTCGAGCGCTTCAGGAAGGACCCGGAAGCCGCGCGCATCTTCCTGCGCCCGGACGGCACGGCGTTGCAGCCGGGCGATCGTCTGGTGCAGAAGGATCTGGCGCGAACGCTCGAGCGCATCGCGGAGCAGGGGCCGGACGCGTTCTATCACGGCGAGATTCCGAAGATCGTGGAAACGGCGGCCAGGCGCGGCGGCGGCGTGATCACGGCGGCCGATTTCGCGTCCTATCGCGCGCAGGACATGGCGCCGCTGACGTGCACGTATCGCGGCTACGAGTTCGTGTCGGCGCCGCCGCCGAGTTCGGGCGGCGTGACGATGTGCGAGACGCTGAACATCCTCGAAGGGTATGACCTGCGCAAGCTCGGCTACCACTCGGCCGCGGCGGTCCACTATATGACCGAAGCGATGCGCCATGCGTACGAAGACCGCAACACGCTGCTCGGCGATCCGGACTTCATCGACAACCCGGTTGCGAAGCTGACGAGCAAGGAGTACGCGGCGCAGATCCGCAAGAGCATCCATGCCGACACGGCGACGCCGTCGGTCGACGTGCAGCCCGGCGTCGGCGTGCACGAGAAACCGGAAACGACGCATTACTCGATCGTCGACCACGACGGCAATGCGGTGTCGACGACCTATACGGTCAACGGCCGCTTCGGCGCCGTGGTCATCGCGCCGGGCACGGGCTTCTTCCTGAACGACGAGATGGACGACTTCACCGTGAAGGTCGGCGCGCAGAACCTGTTCGGCCTCGTGCAGGGCACGCGCAACTCGATCGCGCCGGGCAAGCGTCCGCTGTCGTCGATGGCGCCGACCATCGTGAAGAAGGACGGCAAGGTATTCATGGTGGTCGGTTCGCCGGGCGGCTCGCGCATCATCACGATCACGCTGCAGACCGTGCTGAACGTGATCGACTACGGGATGACGCCGCAGGACGCGGTCGCCGCGCCGCGCATCCATCATCAGTGGCTGCCCGACGCGGTCTATTACGAAACCTACGGCCTGTCGCCCGACACGCTCGCGATCCTTCGCAACATGGGCTACAAGATGGTCGAGCAGACGCCGTGGGGCGCCGCCGAGCTGATCATGGTCGGCCTGCCGGGCACCGAAGCCGCGAGCCGCCAGAGTTCCGGGAACGATTCGTCCGTGTCCGGCAACGTGCGTGTGGGCTTCATCTACGGCTACAACGACCCGCGCCGTCCGGCGGGCTCCGCAATCGGCTATTGATCCGATCGCTGCATGCCGGATCGCTGCCGCCGGCGTTCGCGTTGCTGCGAATGCCGGTGCGGCGGCGGCGCGTCTGTCCGCGGATCACCGTGTCGGCCCGAGCGGCGCGCTCCGCGCGCCCCATGGCACGGCACGCGCCTCTTTCTTCCGTCAACTCCATCGCCGTGCGGCGAATTCCATCATGAACAAACGAATGTCTGCGGCAGGCTGGATCCTGCTCGCGATGGCAGCCGGCATCCTGATCGGCTACCTGATCTACACGCAGCTTCCGGACAAGCAGTCGGCCGCCGAAATCGCCGGCTACATCTCGCTCGTATCCGACGTGTTCCTGCGGCTGATCAAGATGGTGATCGGCCCGCTGGTGTTCTCGACGCTGGTGGTCGGCATCGCGCACATGGGCGACGCGTCGTCGGTCGGGCGCGTGTTCGTGAAGGCGCTCGGCTGGTTCGTCACCGCGTCGCTGGTCTCGCTGCTGCTGGGCCTGCTGATGGCGAACCTGCTGCGGCCCGGCGAGAACCTCGGCCTGCCGCTGCCGGACATCGGCGCGTCCGCGCATCTCGCGACGTCGAAGTTCACGCTGAAGGATTTCGTCGGGCACATGGTGCCGAAGTCGATCGCCGAGGCGATGGCGAACAACGAGATCCTGCAGATCGTCGTGTTCTCGATGTTCTTCGGCGTCGCGCTCGCCGCACTCGGCGAGCGCGGCAAGATCCTCGTCGCCGCGATCGACCAGCTTGCGCACGTGATGCTGAAGATCACCGGCTACGTGATGAAGCTCGCGCCGCTCGCGGTGATGGCGGCGATGGCGTCGACCGTCGCGGTCAACGGATTGTCGATCCTGCTGAAGTTCGCGGTGTTCATGGGCGACTTCTACGTGAGCCTCGTGCTGCTGTGGGCCACGCTCGTCGCGGCCGGGCTGCTGTTCCTCGGCCGCCGTGTGTTCAAGCTGCTCGTGCTGATCAAGGAAGCGTTCATGCTGTCGTTCGCGACGGCCAGCTCCGAAGCCGCGTATCCGAAGATCCTCGACGCGCTCGACCGTTTCGGCGTGCGCCGCAAGATCTCGAGCTTCGTGATGCCGATGGGCTATTCGTTCAACCTCGACGGGTCGATGATGTACTGCACGTTCGCGTCGCTGTTCATCGCGCAGGCGTACGACATCCACCTGTCGTTCGGCACGCAGGTCACGATGCTGCTGATCCTGATGCTGACGTCGAAGGGGATGGCCGGCGTGCCGCGCGCATCGCTCGTCGTGATCGCGGCGACGCTGCACCAGTTCAACATCCCGGAAGCCGGGCTGCTGCTGATTCTCGGCGTCGACACGTTCCTCGACATGGGCCGCTCGGCTACGAACGCGGTGGGCAACTCGATCGCCAGCGCGGTGGTCGCGAAGTGGGAAGGCGAGCTGATGTCGGAGTCCGAAGCGAACGCGCATGCCGCGCATCTCGACGCCCAGCTCGAACGGCAGAACGATGCGCCGGCCTATGGCGCCGGTCAGACCACGTCGACCTGACGATCAGGCCGCCAGGGCGTCGTCGATGCAGGCCGCGAGCACCATCGCGGCGGCGTTGCCCGGCGTCGAGCCGAGCAGTTGCGGCGCATAGACGCTGTCGCCGATCTCGATCGATCGCCCCGACAGCGCGCACACGCCGCGCTTGCGCGTCGTGAACAGGCGCCACTTCTGGTAGCCGTAGTGCCCGGTGCACGCGTCGCACCACGAGATCATCACGGTGTCGGCCGTGGGCCGTTCGAGCACGCTGATGGTCGGCTTGCTCGTCGCGTCCCACGACGGCAGCCGGTCGCGCGTGACGCTGCGCCGCCGCGGGCCGCCCCACGAGACGGACGGCATGTCGAAGCGGCCGATTGCGGCGACGGTCATGAGCCAGGGCGCTGCACGGTTGTTCATGTCTCTGTTCCTCGAAACGTTACGCGGTGCCGCGACGCGCGGCATCACGACAGGCGGATGCGCGGCTGCACCCAGCCGTTGATCCGTTCGGCGATCCACAGCAAGGTGGCCTTGGGGAAACCGTGCAGCGCCTGCTGGTGCCGCCGGTAGAGCATCAGGTGGCTGAACTGCGCGAAGCGCCCCTGGATGAAGCCGCCGCGGAAGAACCCGAACTGCCCGAGCGTGCCGAACGCGTCGTAATCGCTGATCGACACCAGCGCGCCGAAATCGCGGAACGCGAACGGCGGAATCGGCGTGCCGTCGAGCCACGCGGGAAGGTGCTTCGCGAGATGCTCGGCTTGCTGCGTCGCGACCTGGGCGGTCGGCGGCAGCGGCCGTTCGTGGCCGTCGGGCAGCAGGCTTCCGCAATCGCCGATCGCGAACACGTGCTCGTCGCCGGTCGCCTGCAGCGTGGGGCCGATCACGATCTGGTTCGCGCGGTTCGTGTCGAGCCCGCCCAGCGCCTGCATGAAATCGGGCGCCTTCACGCCGGCCGCCCAGACCATCAGGTCCGCTTCGGCGAACGAACCGTCGCCGTAATGGAAGCCGTTCGCGTCGGCCGACGTGACGCGCGTCGACGTCAGCACGTGAAAGCCGATCTGTTCGAGCCGCCGCTGGGCCGACGCGGAAATCCGCGCCGGAAACGCGTTGAGGATGCGCGGGCCGCTTTCGAGCAGCGTGAGCTGCAGCCGCTCGCGCACCGTTTCGTCACCGTACGCCTGCGCCACTTCCAGCAGACGGCTCAACTCGGCCGCGAGTTCAACGCCCGTCGCGCCCGCGCCGACAATCGCGACGCGAAATGGCTCGTCGCGCGCGATGCTGCGGAACACGCGCATCCGCAACGCTTCGTTGAAGGTCTCCGCTTGCTGCTGGCTGTCGATGAAGTAGCAGTGCTCGCGCACGCCCGGCACGCCGAAATCGTTGGCCTGGCTGCCGAGCGCGAGGATCAGCACGTCGTATTCGAGTTCGCGTGCGTCGATCACCACGTCGCCGTCCTGGGAGCGGATCTCGCCGAGCTGCACGCGGCGGCGCGCGCGATCGAGCCCCTTCAGTTCGCCGGGCTGGTACGCGTAGCCGTGATCGCGGGCGTGGGCGAGGAAGATCACCTGTTGCTGCTGGACGTCGCGCGTACCGGCCGCGATCGTGTGCAGCATCGGCTTCCAGATATGCGTGGGACTGCGGTCGACGACCGTAATCTGCGCCCGCCCGGACCGGCCGAGGCGCTCGCCCAGACGGGTCGCGAGCTGCAGTCCGGCGATCCCGCCGCCGACGATGACGATGCGTGTAGGGGTTGTCATTGATAAATCATCACGTGATGAATAATGTATGATCCTAGCGCTTCCCGGCTCGGCGTGTCAACGCAGCGGGGCAGGCCGCCCGCTTCCGGTACGTGAAACCGGGTACCGGGCACGGGCATTCGAATCGTTCAAGGAGCAGGAAAAACGTGGCAGAAGTCACTGAGCGCGCGCCGTCGAAGCGGCGTACGCGCGGACGGCCGCTGGCGGATGCGTCCGTCGGCCCGGACGTGATATTGCGGGCCGCGCGCCGCACGTTCGCGAAGCGCGGCTACGACGCGACGAGCGTGCGCGAAGTCGCGCGCGAGCTGGGCATCGACGCGGCGCTGATCGCCCATCACTTCGGCACGAAGGAAACGTTGTGGCTGGCGGTCGTCGAGCAGATCGTCGAGTTGGCCGAACCGATGTTCGACGCGCTGCGCGCGCTGCGCACGTCGTCGCTGCCGCACCGCGACCGCGTGCGGCGCGCGCTCGAGCTGTGCGTCGATCACGAGTTCGCGGAGCCGGATATCGGCATGTTCTTCTCGACGGCGGCGACCGAGGAGGGCGGGCGGCTCGATCGGCTGCAGGAGCGAATCGTGCGCCCGTATCACGACGCGATGTTGCCGCTCTTGGCGGATGCGGTCGAGGCCGGCGCGATCCGTCCGGTCGATCCGAACGTGCTGTTCTTCATGATCGCGAGCGCCGTGGGCATGACGGTGTCGTATCGTCACATGATGCTGGAGTTCACGTCGCTGCCGACGCGGCCGGAGGCATTCCGGCAGGCCGTGCTCGGCGTCGCGCTCAACTTCCTCGGCGACTGAGCGCCGCGCGCGATGCGCGCGGTCACGTCGCGGCGACCAGCCCCAGTTCGCGCACCGCCTCGCGCGCGCTCTCGCGCAGCGCATCGACGAGCGGCGACGGCGTACGGTATGCGAGCGCCAGTTCGTACGCGAGCGGGCTGCCCGCATCCTTCAGTTCGCAGAACGTAATGCCTTGCGGCTGCATCGGCACGAACAGGCGCGGCATCAGCGCGATGCCGATGCCGCCCGCGACGAGCCCGGCCGTCGTCTGCATCTGGCGCGGTTGCTGGACCACGCGCGGCGCGAAGCCGGCCTGCGCGCATGCCGTCACGATCAGCGCATGCATGCCGGGCCCGTGGTGCGCGGCAAACATGACCCACGGTTCGTCCGCCAGCTCGGCCAGCGCGATGCGGCGGCGGCGCGCGAGCCGGTGGCCGTCGGGCAGCGCGGCCACCATCCGGTCGCGCAGCAGCGGTTCGATACGCACGTCGCCGGCATCGGCCACCGGCAGCACGACGAGGCCGACGTCCGTGCGATCGTGATGCAGCGCGAGCACCTGCTCGGCCGTCGTGCCTTCCTCGAGCTGGAAATCGACGCCCGGATGCCGTTCCTGGAACGCGCGCAGGATCAGCGGCAACAGCGCATTGACCGTGCTGTCGACGAAGCGCAGCCGCAGCGTGCCGCCGAGGCCGGCGCCCGCGCGGCGCGCCGCGGCCACCGCGCGCTCGGCCTGTTCGAGCGCGCGCCGCGCTTCGAGCAGGAATGCTTCGCCGGCAGGCGTGAGCCGCGAGCCGCGCGTGTCGCGGTCGAGCAAGGCGACGCCCAGTTCGTCCTCGAGCTTGCGGATCGCCGCGCTGAGCGGCGGCTGGGCCATGTGCAGCCGCTCGGCAGCGCGCCGGAAGCTGAGCGTTTCGGCGACCGCGATGAATTGCCGGAACTGGCGCAGATCGATCATGGCGATACCTTTTGCGTATCAATGTGTCATCGAATTCGTATTTTACCTATCGCCGTCCGTTGCCCACACTGCAAACGTCACCAATCGTCAACACCGAGGAAAGGAGGGCAGGTCATGACGGGCAACGAACGACAACGCACGGCGATCGTCACGGGCGGATCGAGCGGGATCGGCTTCGCGATCGCGCGCCGGCTGGTGGAGGACGGGTATCGTGTCGCGATCGTCGGGCGCGACGTGGCGCGGCTGAAGGCGGCCGTCGAGCGTCTGGGCGGCGCGGCGATCGGGCAGGCCGGCGACCTGGGCGTGCGGCGCGACGCGCAAGCGGCCGTCGCGGCGATCGTCGCGCGATGGCCGCGCATCGACGTGCTGGTCAACAACGCGGGGCTGACCGGGCGCGTCGGCGCGGATACCGAAGCGGGGGAAGCGGAGGCCGTATGGGACGCGGTGCTCCATGCGAACCTGAAAAGCCTGTTTCTGACGACGATGGCCGTGCTGCCGCACCTGGCCGACCATGCCGCGCGAATCGTCAACATCGGCTCGATCGCGGCGCGTGCCGGCAGCCTGTTGCCGGGCGGCCTCGCGTATGCGGCCGCGAAGGCCGGCGTCGAAGGCTTCACCGTCGCGCTGGCGCGCGAACTCGGGCCGCGCGGGGCGACGGTCAATACGGTCGCGCCCGGCTATATCGCCGACACGCGTTTGTTCGGCGGCAGCGGGGTCGCGCCGGCCATCGCGGCGACGATCCGCGAGCAGACGCCGGTCGGCCGCGCCGGGCAGCCGGACGACATCGCCGATGCGGTCGCCTGGCTCGCCGGGCCGCGCGCGTCGTTCGTCACGGGCGCGACGATCGCGGTGAACGGCGGCTGGCGCGTCGGGTGATGCAGGACGCGCGCGGCCTGCGCGTCATTCGGAGTCGGTCGGCGGCTTGTCGCCGAGCCAGCGTCGCGCGCCGGGCCCGTTGCGGCCCGCGCGGTCATCCGGGTTGGTCAGCTTGCAGCGTTTCAGCGACAGGCAGCCGCAGCCGATGCATTCGTCGAGATTGATGTAGAGCCGCTGCAGCTCCTCGATCCGGCTTGCGACGCGCTGCTTCCAGCCGCGCGACAGCCGCTGCCAGTCCTTGTTGCTCGGCGCGGTGTCCTCGGGCAGGCTGACGAGCTGTTCGGCGATTTCGTCGAGCGAATAGCCGATCTTCTGCGCGAACACGATGAACGCGATCAGCCGCAGCACCGCGCGCGAATAGTGGCGATGACTCGAGCCGTTGTGGTGCGACTTGATCAACCCGCGCATCTCGTAGAAGCGCAGCGTCGACGCCGGCACGCCGCTGCGCGCGGCCACTTCGCGGATCGACATCAGCGGCCATTGCGGGGTTTCCTGGATACCCATGACACCCTCCGGAAAAGCTTGACTTGAAGTTAACTTGAACTTTTATGCTACGCGGCAGTTTAACCCGTCGCGAGGCATCATGTTCTCCTTTTCCCTACGCAGGACGTCGCCTTTGGGCGCTGCCTGCGCCCTGTTGCTGGCGTTGTCGGGTTGTCACGACGGCAAAGGCGCATCGTCGGCCCATCCTCTTCCCGAAGTCGGCGTCGCCACCGTCGCGCCGCGCACCGTCCGCCTCGCGGACGAATTCAACGGACGCGTCGAAGCGGTCGACGCGGTCGAGCTGCGGCCGCGCGTGAGCGGCTATCTGCAGCGTGTCGCGTACAAGGAAGGCGACGTGGTCGCGCAGGGCGCGCTGCTGTTCGAGATCGATCCGCGCCCGTACCGGATCGCGCTCGACCGTGCGAATGCGCAGCAGCAGCGCGCCCGTGCGGCTGCGAGCCTCGCGAACGTGCAGCTCAAGCGCGTGCAGACGCTGATCGATGCGCATGCGACGTCGCAGGAAGAACTCGACAACGCGCGCGCGACTGCCGAACAGGCACGCGCCGATCTGCAGGCGGCCGATGCGGCCGTTGCCGACGCGAAGCTCAATCTCGGTTTCACCGAAGTGCGCGCGCCGATCGCCGGCCGCGTCGGCCGCGCGGTCGCGACCGTCGGCAATCTCGCGCGTGCGGACGACACGCTGCTGACGACCGTCGTGTCGCAGGATCCGGTCTACGTGTATTTCGATTGCGACGAGCAGAGCTACCTGCGCTACAACGCGCGGCGCGCCGACCCGAAACATCGCGCGATCGGCGCCGATCCGGTGCGCATCGGCCTCGCGAACGAGACGGGCTTCCCGCATGCGGGCACCGTCGATTTCCTCGACAACCGGCTCGATCCGCAGACCGGCACGATCCGCGCACGCGTGCGGCTGCCGAATGCGGACCATGCGTTTACGCCGGGCCTGTATGCGCGCGTGCAGCTCGTCAGCGGCCGCGACCAGAGCGCATTGCTGGTCGACGACAAGGCCGTGCTGACCGACCAGGACCGCAAGTACGTGTACGTGATCGGCGCGGGCGACAAGGCGCTGCGCCGCGACGTGACGATCGGCCGCGAACTCGACGGCGAGCGGATCGTCGAGAAGGGGCTGCAGGCGGGCGACCGCGTGGTCGTCGACGGCGTGCAGCGCATCTACTATCCGGGCGCGCAGGTGAAGCCGAAGGCGCTGCCCGCGCGCGCCGATGCGGGCAGCGCGACGCAGGCGGTCGCCAATGCCGGCACGCCTGCCGCGCAATGACGGGAGCGATACGATGGATTTCTCCCGATTCTTCATCGACCGGCCGATCTTCGCGGTCGTGCTGTCGATCGTCATCTTCGCGATCGGCCTGATCTCGATCCCGATGCTGCCGGCCGGCGAATATCCGGAAGTCGTGCCGCCGAGCGTCGTCGTGCGTGCAACGTACCCGGGCGCGAACCCGAAGGAAATCGCCGAGTCGGTGGCCGAGCCGCTGGAAGAGGCGATCAACGGCGTCGAAGGCATCATGTACATGAAGTCGGTCGCCGGTTCGGACGGCAGCCTGCAGGTCGTCGTCACGTTCCTGCAAGGCGTCGACCCCGACACGGCCGCCGTGCGCGTGCAGAACCGCGTGAGCCAGGCGCTGTCGCGCCTGCCCGACGAGGTGCGCCAGTACGGCGTGACCACGCAGAAGCAGTCGCCGACGCCGCTGATGTACGTGAGCCTCTATTCGCCGGACAACAGCCGCGATTCGCTGTACCTGCGCAACTACCTGACGCTGCACGTGAAGGACGAACTGTCGCGGCTCACCGGCATCGGCGACGTCGGCGTGTACGGCTCCGGCGATTACGCGATGCGGCTGTGGCTCGACCCGAACCGGCTCGCGTCGCGCGGCTTGACCGCGAGCGACGTGATCGCGGCCGTGCGCGAGCAGAACGTGCAGGTGTCGGCAGGTCAGCTCGGCGCGGAGCCGTCGCCGAAGAAAAACGACTTCCTCGTGTCGATCAACGTGCGCGGCCGCCTGCGCACCGTGCAGGAATTCGGCGACATCGTGCTGCGCAACGGCGACGACGGCCAGGTCGTGAAGCTGTCCGACGTCGCCCGCATCGAGCTCGGCGCGGGCGACTACACGCTGCGTTCGTATTTCAACGACAGGCATTCGGCCGTGGTCGGCATCTTCCTGTCGCCGGGCGCGAACGCGCTCGACGTCGCGAAGGCCGTGTATGCGAAGCTCGACGAACTGTCGAAGCGCTTCCCGCCCGGCGTCGCATACCGCCCCGTGTGGGACCCGACGGTATTCGTGCGCGAATCGATCCGCGCGGTGCAGCACACGCTGATCGAGGCCGTCGTGCTGGTCGTGCTCGTCGTGATCCTGTTCCTGCAAACGTGGCGCGCGTCGATCATTCCGCTCGTCGCGGTGCCGGTGTCGGTGGTCGGCACGTTCGCATGGCTCTACCTGCTCGGCTATTCGATCAACACGCTGACGCTGTTCGGGCTCGTGCTCGCGATCGGGATCGTCGTCGACGATGCGATCGTCGTCGTCGAGAACGTCGAGCGCAACATCGCCCGGGGGCTGAGCCCGCGCGACGCCGCACACCAGGCGATGCGCGAGGTGTCGGGGCCGATCGTCGCGATCGCACTCGTGCTGTGCGCGGTGTTCGTGCCGATGGCTTTCATGTCGGGCGTGACCGGCCAGTTCTACAAGCAGTTCGCGGTGACGATCGCGATCTCGACGGTGATCTCCGCGATCAACTCGTTGACGCTGTCGCCCGCGCTCGCCGCGAAGCTGCTGCGTCCGCACGGCGCGCCGAAGGATGCGCTGACGCGTGCGCTCGATCGCGCATTCGGCTGGCTGTTCCGTCCGTTCAACCGGTTCTTCGAGCGCAGCTCCGACCGTTACCACGGCGTCGTCGGCCGCACGCTGAAGCGGCGCGGCGCGGTGTTCGCGGTCTATGCGGCGCTGCTCGCGGCGACCGCGCTGCTGTTCGACGCGGTGCCGGGCGGCTTCATCCCGGTGCAGGACAAGCTGTACCTGTTCGCGGGCGCGAAGCTGCCGGAAGGCGCGTCGCTCGCGCGCACCAGCGCGGTGACCGAGCAGATGACGAAGATCGCGCTCGGCACCGACGGCGTCGAGATGGTGCCGGCGTTCGCCGGGCTGAACGCGTTGCAGGGCGTGAACACGCCGAACATCACGAACTCGTACGTGATCCTGAAGCCGTTCGACCAGCGTCGTCGCAGCGCCGCGCAAATCAACGCGGACCTGAACGCGCGTTTCGCGGCGATCGGCGGCGGCATCACCTATGCGCTGATGCCGCCGCCGATCCAGGGGCTCGGCAACGGCTCCGGCTACTCGCTGTATCTGGAGGATCGCGGCGGGCTCGGCTACGGCGAATTGCAGAAGGCGCTCGGCGCGTTTCAGGCCGCGGTCGCGAAGACGCCGGGGATGAGCTATCCCGTCAGCTCGTACCAGGCGAACATCCCGCAGCTCGAGGTGAAGGTCGACCGGCTCAAGGCGAAGGCGCAGGGCGTCGCGCTGACCGATCTGTTCAATACGTTGCAGGTCTATCTCGGTTCGATGTACGTGAACGATTTCAACGTGTTCGGCCGCGTGTATCGCGTGATGGCGCAAGCGGATGCCGGCCACCGGCAGACGGCCGCCGACATCGCGAACCTGCGCACGCGCAACGCGAAGGGCGAGATGGTGCCGATCGGCTCGATGGTGACGGTCGGGCCCGCGTACGGTCCCGACCCGGTCGTCCGCTACAACGGTTATCCGGCCGCCGACCTGATCGGCGACGCCGATCCGAAGACCATGTCGTCGTCGCAGGCGATCGCGAAGCTGCAGCAGATCGCGAAGGACGTGCTGCCGCCGGGCATCGCGCTGGAATGGACCGACCTCAGCTACCAGCAGGTCACGCAGCGCAACGCGGCGATCGTCGTATTCCCGCTGGCCGTGATGCTGGTGTTCCTGGTGCTCGCGTCGCTGTACGAGAGCTGGACGCTGCCGCTCGCGGTGATCCTGATCGTGCCCGTGTGCATGTGCGCGGCGCTGTTCGGCGTGTGGCTGTCCGGCGGCGACAACAACGTGTTCGTGCAGGTCGGCCTGGTCGTGCTGATGGGGCTGGCGTGCAAGAACGCAATCCTGATCGTCGAATTCGCGCGCGAGCTCGAGATCCAGGGCAAGGGCGCGGTCGAAGCGGCGCTCGAAGCGTGCAGGCTGCGGCTGCGTCCGATCGTGATGACGTCGGTCGCGTTCATCGCGGGCTCGGTGCCGCTGCTGATCGGCAGCGGCGCGGGCAGCGAGGTGCGGGCGGCCACCGGCGTCACCGTGTTCGCCGGGATGCTGGGCGTCACGCTGTTCGGGCTGTTCCTGACCCCCGTGTTCTACGTGGCGATCCGCAAGCTCGCGGGCGGCACGCCGGCCGTCTGGCGCGAACAGCACGGCACCCTCGAAGGAGAAAACCGATGAGCGCCGCTTTCCGTCTTTCCGCGCTGGCGATGTCGGTGACGCTCGCTGCCTGCGCGGTCGGCCCCGATTTCGAACGGCCCGATACGATCGCGGCCGCGCGGTTCGCGCGCGACGACCGTCCTGCGACGCAGCGCGACGCGGCGACGGTCCAGACAGGGTCCGATATGCCGCCCGACGCGTCGGCCGACGCCGATGCCACGTTCTGGCGCGGGTTCGGCGATCCGGTGCTGACGCAGTTGATCGATGCGGCGCTCGCGGCGAACCAGGACCTGCAGGTCGCGGTGTCGCGTTACGACGCGTCGAATGCGCTGCTGTCTCAGGCAACGTTCGACCGCTATCCGACGATCACCGCGAGCGGCCGGATCGGCCATCAATTGATGAGCAAGGACCAGGCGTTCGGCGCGCCGCGCAGCCAGCGCGACACGCCGACGTCGAGCGTCGGCATCAATGCCGCGTGGGAACTCGACCTGTTCGGCCGCGTACGCCGCTCGATCGAGTCGCAGCGCGCGGAAACGGCGGCGAGCGCCGCGGACGTGCGCGCGGTGCGCGTCGCGATCGCGGCGGAGGTCGCGAGTACGTACGTCGATCTGCGCGGCTCGCAGGAGCGGTTGCGGATCGCTCGCGAGAATGCCGACAACCAGAAGCAGACGCTCGCCCTGATCAATGCGCGCGTCGGCGCGGGGCGAGGCTCCGACCTCGATGCGGCGCGCGCACGCGCGCAGTACGAATCGACGACATCGCGGATCGCCGTGTACGAAGCCGCGATCGGCGTCGACGAGCATCGGCTCGCGGTGTTGACCGGGCAGACGCCGGATGCGCTGATCGGCCGGTTCGACTTGCCGAAGGCGGCCGCGCCGACGGGCACGCCGGTCCCGCTGCCGGCGCTCGCGGCCGACATCGATCCCGGCACGCCGGGCGACCTGCTGCGCCGCCGCCCCGATGTCGCGGCCGCCGAGGCGCGGCTGCATGCGGCGACAGCCCGCGTCGGCGTCGCGACCGCCGACCTGTTCCCGCGCTTCACGCTGTCCGGGTTGCTCGGCAGCGCGACGAGCAGCTACGGGTTCTTCCGCGCGGGCAGCGACACGAACCTGATCGCGCTCGGCATCGACTGGTCGTTCCTCGACGTCGGCCGCGTGCGTGCACGGATCGCGGCGAGCGACGCGGAAGCGGCCGGCCAGCTTGCGCAGTATCGGCAGACCGTACTCGGCGCGCTGGAGGAAACCGAGAACGCGCTGCTGCGTGTCGCCCGCACGCGTGACGAGACCGCGCACCTCGTGCGCGCGGCCGACGACAGCGCACGCGCCGCGCAGCTTGCGCAGGCGCGTTTCTCGGCAGGCGCGATCGACTACTACGAAGTGCTCGACGCGCAGCGGACGCTGCTGCAGGCGCAGGACGCGGCGGCCGACGGACGGATGCGCAGCGCGGCATCGGCGGTCGCGCTGTACAAGGCGCTCGCGGGCGGCTGGCCGTCGGGCGCGGGGCAGGGCCTGCAAGGTCCGCTCGCTCGGTCGGGGAAGTAGCGCGAGCAGGGTTCGGGTCTCGCTCGCGGCGATGCGGGAAGCGCAGGCCGAAGGTCTGACGGGTCGTTGCTCCCGCGAGCGGCACGAGCGCGATCCGGTGCGCGAACAGCTCGCGCGCATGGCCGGGCAGCAGCGAGCAGCCGACGCTGCCCGATACGAGGTTGGTCGGCGAGAAGATGTCGCCCACGGCGTCACGACGTTGGGCGTCACGTGGCCGACGCGTGCGAGCGGGTCGCCCGTCGCCCCTCGCGGGGTACGTGCCGTTCGCGGGATCGTTCGGATTCCTCTTCAGTATGTTCATGCACGACGGCGCGCGGTGCGTGGTCGCGCAGCCGGCTGCTTCGGGGCGGGCCGCCGTGCGCCAAGTCGCGGCCGCACGGCCGGGACGACGAGCCATCGGGGCGAGTCGCATGCGGGGTATCGCGCGAACCGATGCTTAGCATCGCCGGCGGCGGCCTACCGCGGCCGCCGCCCGGTCATTACGCTTGGGCGATCATCCACTCTGTCCGGAAGGTCGCCATGTCCCGGTTCGACTACAAACTGCTCGGCCCCTGCCTGCTCGCCATCGCGCTCGACGCGATGGGGTTCGGGCTCGTTTATCCGATGATGTCCGCCATCTTCAGCGATCCGCACGCGGGCATCCTGCCGGCCGACGCCAGTGCACACGCGCGCAATTTCTATCTCGGTCTCGGCTACGGGATCTACCCGCTGTGCATGTTCTTCGGCTCGTCGCTGATGGGTGAGCTGTCCGATCGCTACGGCCGCCGTCGGATCCTGCTGCTGTGCGTGCTGGGCCTCGCGGTCGGCTACGCGACGATGGCGGGCGGTGCGTGGCTGGGCAGCGTCGCGCTGCTGCTCGCCGGCCGCGGGCTCACCGGCCTGATGGCCGGTTGCCAGGGCATCGCGCAGGCGGCCGTCGCCGATCTCGGCACGCCCGATACGAAGGCGTACGACATGAGCATCATGTCGCTTGCGTTCAGCGCGGGCGTGATCGTCGGCCCGGTGCTCGGCGGCGTCGCGTCCGACCGGACGATCTCGCCGCTGTTCGACTACGGCACGCCGTTCGTGCTGGTCGCGGCGCTGTCGCTGATCTGCGCGTGCTGGACCTGGGCGTCGTATCGCGATTGCGCCGCGCCGCGCGGCGATACGCGCATCGATCCGCTGCTGCCGTTGCGGATCATCCGGGAGGCCGCGCGCCAGCGCAACGTCGCGTTCCTGTCGGTGGTGTTCTTCCTGATGCAGGTCGGCTACGGGCTCTACCTGCAGACCATCATGCTGCTGTTGCAGGCGAAATTCGGCTATACGAGCGCGCGGCTCGGGCTGTTCAGCGGCGTGATCGGCATCTGCTTCGTGTTCGGCCTGTTGTGCGTCGTGCGGCTGATGCTGCGCGTGTGGCGCGTGATCGAGATCGCGAAGACGGGCCTGCTGGTGGCCGGCCTCGGCCAGATCCTGTCCGCGTTGTTTCCGCACGAACCGGTGCTGTGGGCGCTCGCGATGGTCGTCGGCTGTTTCGACATGGTTGCGTACACGACGATGTATACCGCGTTTTCCGATGCCGTCAGCGACGATCGGCAGGGCTGGGCGCTCGGCGTCGCGGGCTCGGTGATGGCGGTCGCGTGGGTCGTGACGGGGGCGCTGACGAACCTGCTGCCCGTATTCGGCGAAATCGGCCTGCTGCTGATCGGCGGCGCGGGTTTCCTGCTCAGCTTCGCGATGATGGTCGCTTACGGCCGTACGCGGCCGGGCGCGCGACCGGCCGTGCTGTCGTAGGCGGCGCTCGCGCACGTTGGCCCGATTCTGTCGGACGTTGTCCCGCGCGCCGCTGTCGCGCCGCGCCGCGCGGCCCGACACTGGCGCGTCGCGGCCGGGGAAGGTTCCGGGCCGCGTCCGGCGACGCCGCAAGGCCCGGCGCGCCGTTCCGCCAATGTGTCAACCAAGAGGGCATTCCATGCAACATCCGACCATCCGTACCCTGGCCGGCGCGAGCGCGCCGACGTCGATCGCCGCCGCCCGCACCGCGCTGCTGGTGATCGATTTCCAGAACGAATACTTCAGCGGCCGTCTGCCGATTCCGGACGGGCCGCGTGCGCTGGGCAATGCGCGGCGCGTGATCGCGTTCGCCGACCGCGCGGGCATTCCAGTGTTCCACGTTCAGCACGTCGGGTCGGCCGACAGCCCGATCTTCGCCGACGGCAGCCACGGCTTCCGCTTTCATGCGGACCTGCAGCCGGCGCCCGCTCACGCGGTCGTGAAGAAAACGTCGGTGAGCGTCTTCCCGACGACGGACCTCGATGCGCGGCTGAAGGCGGCCGGCATCGACACGCTGATCGTCACCGGCCTGATGACGCATGCGTGCGTGGCCGGCGCGGCACGCGATGCGGTGCCGCTCGGCTATGCGGTGATCGTCGTCGACGATGCCTGCGCGACGCGCGATCTCGACGTCGCGGACGGCGGCACGGTGCCGCACCGCGACCTCCATCGTGCGACGCTGGCCGCATTGTCGGATACGTTCGGCGACGTGCTGACCACCGAGCAGGTGCTGGCGCTCGGCGTCGCGTGACGGCGCCGGTTCGCGCACCGATCGCCCGGGCCTGGCGCGACGTACGTGCGTCGCTGCGAATGCAGACGCACGTCTCGATCGCACGGGACTGCGCGAGCGTCGCTACCGAACGGGCGAACCGATTGCCGTCGAAGATCGCGAAGCAGCGTCGATTCGGCCGGCGTAGGGGGCGGCCGGTCGCGTCCGGCGTCGTGCATCAGAACATCGTGTTCTGGTTCGCGGACGTTTCGGGTACCGGCTGAATCACGTCCCAGTGTTCGACGATCTTGCCGTTCTTCACGCGGAAGATGTCGACCACCGCTTCGCCGCGATCGCCCGGATGCTCGGTCGCATGCACGTGCAGGTAGACGAGATCGCCGTCGGCCGCGCTGCGGACGATGCGCGCGCGCGATGCCGGGTTCTTCTGGAACGCTCCGACGAAGTACGACACGAACGGTTGCTTGCCGTCCGGCACGTACGGGTTGTGCTGTTTGTAGTCGTCCGCGACGACGGCAGCGGCCTCGACTGCTTCGTGCCGGTTGAAGAAGCGATCGTAGAACGTCAGCACGAGCCGGCGATTGGCTTCCTCGGTGGCCAGGTCGCGTGCGGCGGGGCCGGCGGCCAGCGCAGCTGTCGATGCGGCCAGCAAAACGAATGCGGCACCGGCGCGAACGGGGGAGCGGGACGATGACATGTAGCGTTTTCCTTGTCTGGCGATACGTGGACGGGATGGGCGAGCGACCCGCGGGTTGCGCGGGTCGGGACGGCCGGCGCGCGAGCTGGACGGCGGCGGGCGCTGGGCGCGGTGCGCGCATCGGTTCGTTGACCGGCGGTGTGCGGTAGACGATCTCGATGGGTTGAAGCGTCCCCGGACGCATTCGCATCGCCATCGTATGACTTCGTTATCGGAATGATGCCGCCGGAATGGCGACCCGACGATATGTCGACTGCAGTGCGGCTGCCGTAACGCACGATTGCGTGGCGTGGACCGCGTCGGTTCTCGCGCGCGACTCGGCTCCGGCCCTTCGGCTGGGGCCGAGCCGCTGCTCACCGCCACGAGCCGTCGACGTAGACCCACACCGACCCTTGGCGGCGCCAGTAGCCGGGTACCCAGCGGCGCCCGGGGCGTCGCGCGACCCAGCGACCGGGAACCCATATATAGCGGCCGCGCTGCCAGCGCCAATAGCCGTCCGTCCATATATAGCCATGCGGCCGTGGCGGGGGCGGGCGACGGTCGTGGCGTGCCGCCGGCGGCGCGAAGCCCGGCCGGTCTGCATAGGGCGGCCCGCCGGGTACGCGATTCGGGCCGGCGGGCCGATACACGGGCGGGGAAGGCTGGGCCGAGGCGGCGCGCAACCAGCCGGTGCCGACGAAGGCGGCGGTCAATCCGATGGCGCGCAGCAACGAGCGTCGATTCATGGCGGCTCCTGTTCTGTATGCGAGGCTGCCTTACATTAGCCTGCCGGTCTGCCCGCCGCGTTACGGGGCCGGTTAAGGCTGTTACCGCGTGTCACGGCGGGGTCGAGCCGCCGTTTCCTTTCCAACGGCTGACGGAATCTCGCCGTGGCAGAGGTATCGGCCCCTGTTTAGGGTGCCGAGGGGACGTTTTAGATGCGGAAAGGCCAATATTTGAGATTTGATAAGGTAATAATTACCGTTTTTGGTGGGCCGAACCGAAACCGTTTGTTGTTTCTATGCAACCGTCAAGCCGATGACATGAAAGAATGGTGCGATGAAAGCGTCCAAAAAGCCGGCGTCAAGAGGTCAAAAACAAACGTTAAAACAAATACTTATGACGCGGCCCCACTTTCATTATTTCTAGTTCTGGAAAAGCTTATTTCTTTATTTGCGGATCGCTCCCCTAGGGTACACCCCTAAACTCACGGTTCCCAAACGGGCAACTATCCGGGCGCCGCCAGCAGGACCGATGGCGCTCCCGGGCGGTTGAAGACCGTTTATGAACAAGGTCGCGAGACCTGCCTCTTTTTAGAAGGGAGCTCCACGAATGAACAAGACTCTGATCGTTGCAGCAGCTGCAGCATCGTTCGCTACCGTCGCTCACGCGCAAAGCAGCGTCACGCTGTACGGCGTGCTGGACGCAGGCATCACCTACACGAGCAACGTCCAGCCGGCACTCGGCCAAGCTGGCAAGTCGCGTTGGGCGATGGGTTCGGGCATTGACCAGAGCCGTTTCGGCCTGCGTGGTTCGGAAGACCTCGGTGGCGGCCTGAAGGCAATCTTCACGTTGGAAAGCGGCTTCAACATCGGTAACGGCCGCTTCGCAAACGGCAACGGCGGCATGTTCAACCGCCAGGCTTTCGTTGGCCTGTCGAGCCAGTACGGCACGGTCACGCTGGGTAAGCAGTATGACGCAACGCAAGACTACCTGGCGCCGCTGACGGCAACGGGCTCGTGGGGCGGCACGTACTTCGCGCACCCGCTGAACCTCGACCGTCTGAGCACGAACGGCGACGTCGCGCAGAACAACACGATCAAGTACACGAGCGCTAACTACGCTGGTCTGCAATTCGGCGGCACGTACTCGTTCTCGAACAGCACGAACTTCGGCAACAACCGTGCATACAGCGGCGGTCTGTCGTACCAGTTCCAAGGCCTGAAGCTGGGTGCAGCATACTCGCAAGCGAACCTGGGTGACGGTACGAACGCAAACGGCGCGACGTCGTCGGCAATCGGTGGCATCGCTAGCCAAGGCCGCGTCCGTACGTACGGTGCTGCTGCTGGTTACGCATTCGGCCCGGCGCAAGTCGGCGCTGCATGGACGCAAGCGCGTCTCGACAACAACGCAGTTGCTGCAGGCACGCTGCGCACCGACAACTACGAAGTCAACGCAAAGTACAACCTGACGCCGGCTCTCGGCCTGGGTGCTGCTTACACGTACACGAACGCGAAGATCAACAACGGCAGCACGCACTGGAACCAGTTCGGTCTGCAAGCTGACTACGCACTGTCGAAGCGCACGGACGTCTACGCACAAGCTGTGTACCAGCGTGCAGCGAAGAACGGCATCGGCGCGTCGATCTACAACGGCGACAGCTTCGCCAACAACCTGCCGAGCTCGTCGATCAACCAAACCGCAGCAACGGTTGGTCTGCGTCACCGCTTCTAAGCGTGACGGGCGGGGTAACCCGCTTCGCAGCATCGAAAAAGGCGCCTTCGGGCGCCTTTTTTTTCGTCTGCGGAACGCGGTGGCGGCAACCCCGATCGTCCGGATACAAAAAAGCGAGGCCGGTGCCTCGCCTTTTTTGTGCTGCGCCCGTGTGGCGCGGCGCTGGTCGCCGATGGCTCAACGCGTGTATTCGCCGTTGGCTTCCGGCTGGAACACGATCGCGGCAACCTTCATCAGCTTTTCGGCGCCGCTCGGCTGCATCACCTTGACCATCTGGCCGCGTTGCGTGCCCAGCAGCGCCATGCCGACGGGCGAGAAGACGTTCAGACGGCCGAGTTCGAGGTTGGCGGCGTCCGGATAAACGATCGTCCAGGTGGCCTGTTCCTGGGTTGCTTCGTCGAGCAGCGTGATTTGCGAGTTCATCGTGACGACGTTCGCCTTGATGGCGTCGGGCTGGACGATATCGGCGCGCTCCAGCAGCGTGTCGAGCATCGCCTGAAAGCGCGGATTGTGCTCGGCATGCTTTTCGAGGCGAGCGACGTCGAGTTCGGTCAACTGGTAAAGGCGTTGTTTCATGGTGGTTCTCCAAATGATCGGCAGAGGGCAGGCGTGGCGTGCCTATGAGGATCGCCCGGAGCCTGTCTAACCTGGCTCCGGGTGGAGACCGAGCGGTCAGATCAGGCGCCGGGCAGGGGCGAGCGGTGCCTGGGCCGTGCGTCGAACGAGGGAATGCGCCGGCTGGCCGGCGCGCACGCGCACGCCGGCCAAGCCGGACGGCGAAACCAAAAGGGGCGTGAGCGCGTACATGGTGAATGGAATATCGACTGGCGAAGGAAACCTTACGATTCTACAACACAACCTTCCGGACATGTGATCCGGCTGTCGGCCTTTCGTCAGCGATTGTTGTGTAGATGAAGCAAGTTGCAACGACCCTGTTCGGAAACAGTGGGCGATTTTTTCCAGAAATGCAACGCTGTATGTTCAAACTAAGGGTTTCCCCTTGGAAGCGCGCGCACTACACTGAATTCAATCGCTTCAGACAGTCCTGCCGAGGCGACGCCAAAAGAGAACATATTCCGGAGGTAAATCATGAAGTCGATCATCTACGCAGCCATCGCCGCATCCGTCCTTGCCGCTCCGATTGCATCGTTCGCGCAGTCCGAGCAGGGGTTGACCCGCGCTCAGGTCAAGGCCGAACTCGTACAACTCGAGCAGAACGGCTACAAGCCGCTGGCGAGCGATTCGCAATATCCGAGCGACATCCAGGCGGCCGAGCAGCGGGTTCAGCCGAATCAGCCGATGCTCGCGCACGCCGACACGAGCGGTTACGGTGCCGTGGCAACGGGGGCCGCGCAAGCCGGCCGCCGCGTGACGCGTGAAGCGCCGAATCCCGTGAATTCGGTCTACTTCGGTAACTGATCGAGCATCCCGCGGGTCTGCCCGGGCGCACCGCCGAATTGACGAGACGCGCGCCAGTCGCGCGCGTCGTTCGCCCGCAGAAGCAGAACCTCCGTCGCCGCATGTCGGCGGCTTTCCGCCCAGACGCTGACGCGTTTGGGCCTTTTTTGCTGGGGCGGATCAGGCGGACGTAACGGTGGGCGTGCCGTGGATATAGTGTTCGAGCTGGCTGATCGTGAACTGCTGATCGGCAATCACGCTCTTCACGAGGTCGCCGATCGAGATGAGGCCGACCAGCTTGCCGCCGTCGAGCACGGGCAGGTGGCGCATCCGGTGCTGGGTCATCAGCGCCATGCACTCGTCGGTGGATTGCGACGGTTCGACGTAGCGCACCTTCGCCGTCATGATTTCCTCGACGCGGGTGGCTTTCGACGAGCGGTCCTGCAGGACGACCTTGCGCGCGTAGTCGCGCTCGGTGACGATGCCCGCGATGTCGTCGCCGTCCACGACGAGCAGTGCGCCGATGCCCTTTTCCGCCATCAGCTTGATGGCGTCGTAGACGAGATCGCTCTTCGTGACGGTGTAGATGGTACGGCCCGAATCCGGCTTGGCCTTGAGAATCTGCGCGACAGTCGTGCTCATTCGCTTTCTCCGTGTGCAGGTCGATGCAGGGCAGGCGGGGCGTGATGCGCGTCACCCGATGAGCCCAGTATAGCCGGGCGGGCGGCGGCAGTCGCGTGACGTTTCCAGATTAGCGGTAAACTCCCGTCACGCACCATCCACACAACTCCTACATTCCTGAACGTTTCAATTGAATTCATGATGTCTTCGCGTCCCCAATCGCCCGCGCCGGGCAATGGCCAGGCCGACGAGTGCGTGACGCTCGTCGCCACGGCGTCGCTGCCTACGCGCTACGGTACGTTTACGTCGTACGCATTTCGCGTATCGGGCAGCGATGCCGAACATCTCGCGCTCGTGATGGGCGATGTGACCGGCGAGCAGTCCGTGCTGACGCGGCTGCATTCCGAATGCCTGACCGGTGACGTGTTCGGTTCGTACCGCTGCGATTGCGGCGAGCAACTCGATCTCGCGTTGCGTTACATCGCGGCCGAAGACCGCGGCGTGCTGCTGTATCTGCGCGGCCATGAAGGCCGCGGCATCGGCCTGAGCAACAAGATCCGCGCCTACGCGCTGCAGGAGCAGGGGCGCGATACCGTCGAGGCGAACCTCGATCTCGGCCTGCCCGACGACGCCCGCGAATACGACTCGGCCGCTGCGATCCTGCGCATCCTCGGCGTGACGTCGGTGCGGTTGATGAGCAACAATCCGAAGAAGTTCGATACGCTCGTGAAGCACGGCATTCCCGTCTGCGAGCGCGTGGCGCTCGCGGTGCCCGTGCGCGAGGAAAACGAGCGTTATATCCGCACGAAGCAGGCGAAGTTCGGACACTACTTCGAAGAAAACGAGTGATGGAAATTCGGGAGTCTTCGGGACGGTTGTCTGGCAAGCGATTTGTCCCGGAGAGGCTTTCTGGTGATGGGTTTTGATCGAAAGTCGGGTTTGTCGCAAATCGTATCGATACTTCCGAACATCGGGAAGCTTGGCATTCTGGCGTAGCTTTTTCATAAAGCTACGCCACTTTCCGATGAGATTTGCGCGCGCACTGCAAGCAAGCTGACCTCGGGTCAGCACTTGGCCTTTGGCGGCTTTCCCGGGCTACGCCTGAAGACGACCGGAAGTCGTCTTTCGTGGTGCGAACATGCTGTGATCCTCTCGTCTCACGATCGCGCTGAACCAATAAAAAGGTTTTGTGATTTGGGCCTCCCTCCGGGGGCTCGTTGACGATCAGCCTCGTCTCGCTTGATGCCTCCTGCCGATTGCCCCGGACCGGTGTCCGCATTGCTGCCTTTCCCCGACTACATCTCCTGCTGTCGGCCGAGGCCCTGAAATACTCGCCGATTGCTGGAGCACCGACGTCGTCCATTGCGGCGCAGCGCTTGCCTGCTCATTTCGCGCGACACGATTAACGCGATTGGACAATGGTCAACGTCGTTGTCAACGTTCCGATACCAATGGAAGGCCGGGTCCCATGCGACGAAGGGCACGGTCGTGCATTCGTCGGTTTTGCGGGCGATTACGTCGCGCACGCGCGCTCCTATGCCGGCAGGAGACCTGCCGCCCGGTAAGTCTCTATCAAAGTGTCGTATAGCGCGATATCCGAACGGCTTCTGGCAATGAGCTGAGCGCCGGCAACGGCGGCGAAGATGGCGCGAGCCCGTTGTTCGCACGTTTCGGCGCTACCCACTGCCGCCGCGGACAGAACTTTATTCAGCCACGCGACATTGACATCGGCAAACGTCTGAACCTCTTTCATCACCGCCGCGGGCAGGTCGTCGCTTTCGGCGGCCATGAAACTGCAGAGGCACATGCGGTTACCGTTCTCGAGCGCCTTGCGGAACGTGTCGGGATACTGGCGGAGACACTGGAGTGGATCCGAGGATTCGGCCAGCAGTGCTTCCAGCGTCGCGGCCGAATCCTCCCAGTAGCGCCTCGCGACCGCCGCGCCGAGTTCGGCCTTGCTCGGGAAGTGGTGGTAGACGCTGGCAGCCTTGATGCCGACGACGTCCGCGAGATCGCGAAAATTCAGCCCGCCGTAGCCATGCGCCTGCGCGACCCTTGTGGCGGCCGCCAGGATGTTCTCCTTGGAGTTTGAGCCTGTCTCGTTCTTCACTGCTACGGCCTCGCAATTCAAAAAATGAGCGTTGACGGAGACGATTATACCTTCTACAGTAAACCTACCATGTGGCAGGTAGGGGCGTAGCACCGCATGTTCCGACACCATCTATTCCGACGCAACGCACTGTAGAGGCTTAACGATGAGTTCCGAGATACTCGACTTCGATGTACCCAAACTTCCCTTGATGAAGATCTACGATTTTCCGACGGGACCCTATCCGACACGCGTGCGCATCGCCTTGGCCGAGAAGAACCTTCAATCGCGTGTCGAGTTTGCGATGGTCGACCTTTATAAAGGGGAGCACAAAAGGCCGGAATTCATTGCGCAGAAGAACTACTCGGGCACGCTGCCGGTGCTCGAACTCGACGACGGGACGCTCATTGCCGAGTGCACGGCCATTACCCAATACCTGGACGCGCTCGATGGTACGCCCACGCTCACCGGCAGGACGCCGCTCGAACAGGGCTTGATCCACATGATGAGCAAGCGCGCCGAGCTGGAGCTGCTCGACGCCATCAGCGTGTATTTCCACCACGGCACGCCGGGGCTGGGGCCGGACGTCGAAACCTATCAGAATGCCGAGTGGGGATTCCGTCAACGCGACAAAGCCCTGAGGGGCATGCGCTACTTCGACGAGGTTTTGAAAAGACAGCCGTTTGTCGCCGGGGAAGCCTTCTCGATGGCCGACATCACGGTGATCGGCGGTTTGATCTTTGCGTCGATCGTGAAGCTGGCGGTGCCTGCCGAATACGTGGCACTTCATGCGTGGTACGCGAGGATGAAGGAGCGCCCCAGCGTAAGAAACCAGCCGGCATTCTCGGCACTGAGCGGGACATCCGATTGATGTTTGTGGACGACGGTTTTTGCGTTTGAGCCGGGGTGCGCCGTGCTGCGGTCTCGTTTACCCGCCAGATTGCTGCGTCCCAACGATGGGTGAATGAAATTCACACCCAAGGTATGGACATTCCATTCGGAGGACATAAACAATCCGGCCTTGGCACGGAGCATGGAAACGAAGGGCGGCAACTGTTCGGTAATCCGAAGATTGTCTTGATCCGGAAGTAGTCCGGGCGTCGCGGATGCCGGGCAGGGTCTGCACGTTGCGACCCACGGGCAATCACGTGCGCACGCGTGCCCGTGCGAGGAGAGAGAGCCCGTCTCCCTCGCACGCGCTTGAATCGCCGCCAGCGGCCAGGCCGCTCGACGCATGCGGCAGGTGGGGCGCAAGGTCTGCGACTGCTGGTCCGGCGTAACTTTCGTCAAACAGGCCCGCTGCGTAAGGCCGATGCATTACTCGAGGAGAACGAGTAATCGGAGCGGGTGCGTCGCCGCCCGTTTCTCGTCATCTGTTCGTCCAATCGTCGCCGGTATAAGCGACGGTCGCGATTCTCTCCTCATTCGTGCGGCGTCCATCCGTTCCGTACTCGCGTGGCGATCATGCCGTCGAATCGAAACCGAATGCCCGACGCTGCGTCGCTGGAGGCCGGCGGATGCGGAGGCATGTCCGCCTCGATGGCCGCGCCGACGTGTAACGGCTCACGCGCGTATGCCTGTCAGCGCCACGTGCTGTTCTGCAACACGATCCGATAGCCATCGGCATCCTCGAAAGTCTGGCCTGATATTTCCCAGTACGGATTGAACGATGTCACCGGCATGAAGCCGTGTGCGGTCGCGCGTTCGCACGCGGCCTCCCATTCCGGACGATCGGGCAGGTAGAACACGATCAGATCCTCGGGCGTCGGCGACGGCGCGATCGGATGATCGGGGCAGTGCGTGAACTCGAAGTGATAGTCGAGGCCCGCGCGTCCGAGCATCACGCCGGAAAAGCCGTCGTGATCTTCGAAGCGCGCCAGTACCGACAGATCGAGGGCGTCGCGATACATGCGCTCGGTGCGGGCGAGGTTGGCGACCGGGCGGGCAATGCGCAGATGGGTGTGCAAGATGGCCTCGGCGGGAAGTGGCGCGCGGTCAATGATAAGTCGGCCGATCCGGATTGGGCGATGCGAGCGGATCGTGTTTCCGGCGATACTTGCCGTATCGAACGATATCGATCCGGCCTGAGCAAACGGATCGAATTGTCGAGCCTCATCTCGCGAAAGAAAAAACATGACGCTTCTCGATCCCGTGTGCCCACCCGCGTCGCGGCGGCGACTCGTCTGCAAAGCATTCGAATTCTTGTGTTCCGCCGCGCCTGCCGTACGACGCGCGGATAGGCGCATGCCGGTAGGGAGGTGACGAATGGACAAGCCCGATCTTCGTCGGCCGGTTGCCGGACCGTATCGTCAGTCGCGATGGGCGGTCGGCCTGGAGGCCGCTTTCGGATGGCTGGCAAAGGGGACGTTGGCACTGGCCGGGCTGGCGGTGGTCGCATTGGCGGCGCTGACGGGCGACGTCGGTGCCCTGACGGACCTGCCGTCGACCAGGAAGGGCTGGTTGTACCTGCTGCTAATAATAGTTGTGGCGGTCGCGCTGATATTTGCGGTGCATCACTACTGGCTGCGTCCGGCCGGCTAGCCGGAACGGAAAACGATGTGGCCCCGCAATCCGCGCAGGCAATAAAAAAGCCCGCTGCTTGAGCGGGCTGAATCCATGTTTGGAGACATGGAGGAGACAGACGTAAATTTAAGGGAAAACCCGAACGTTTGCAAGCCCTCGTTGTATCCGCACAACTTGCCGCCGCGCGGCATGGCCTCATTCACATGCCGGCGGCCCGTGCGTGCGCCGCGAACCCGCCGAACCGCTCTTGCGCGACGGGCAGCGCGTATTTGCTGCGCATCTCCGTCTCGATCCATGCACACGCCTCGCGCGCGCAGTCGGTCAACGCGAGCCGCGTCGCATGCCCGTCGATGTCGTACACGAAACGCACGCCGACCTCGTCATCGTCAACCTGTCGTTCGAGCTGATTGAGTTGCAGTTGCGGCCCGTGCTGTTGCGACAGCGCACGCAATTCGTCGAAGTGATATTCGAGCCAGTCCGCGAAGAACAGTGCGTCGCTGTGGCACGGCAGGCGGAAAGCCGCGCTGCGCGACGGGCGCGCAGCGGTTTCTCCGGCCGGCGCATGCGGTTCGCGGTCGATCGCGATGGGCGGATCGACCGGCGCGAGCGGATGCCGAATTCGCCGGTACGGTTCGCGGTCGCGCAACGCGTGCCACAGCAATTCGTCGCCGGCGGCGCCGGACGGCTGCATCGTCAGGTCGTGCCGACCGTCGCCGGTCGCGGCGATGTCGCGGATCACGAGGCGCAGCGAGCACAGCGGCTCGTCCGCGACCAGCAGGGTGGCCGGACGCGGCAGCCCGCATACGAGCGGCGCGGCGCCGGCGGCACGAAACACGAGCCCGCGGCGATCGAGCCGCACGAGCGGCAATGGCCTGGGAAACGACGGGTAGGCGACCGCGATGCGGGCGCCGCCGGCACTCGTCAATCCGGGCATCATCGCGCGAAAGACCTGGGACTGGTCCACGTTGGTTCTCCTTCGTTACGATGCCGCCCGGACGGAAACGCGTGTTCCGGCTCAGGCGGCGATAGCTTGCCGGGCGGCCTGCCCCGGCTCGATTCCTAGCGCAGCAAACGTTTGCGGATCGATGTCGATCCAGCACGCGACCACCAGACGTCCGTCCACCTGCTTCGGCGGGCCTGCACGGTGCGCGTGTATGCCGATCCGGCGGAACAACCGCTCCATGCTCGCGAACGTCACGCCGATCAGCTGTCGCGCGCCGAGCTGCGCCGCGCATTCGACGACGGCCGCGAGCATCGGGCGCACGGCCCATTCGGCATTGCCCGGGCCGCCTTCGGCGTCGGTCGCCGCGAATCGGGACAACTCCCAGACGGCGGCCGATTGCGGCAGCGGCATGTCCTCGGCGACCAGATCGGCGAACAGCGACTTCAGCAGATACGGGCGCGTCGTCGGCAGCAGGCGCGCGCATCCGCACATGTCGCCGTCGGCGTTTCGCGCGAACACGTAGACGGTATCGTCGCGATCGAACTGGTCACGCTCGAAACTTTCGTTCGCCGACGGGAGCGCCCAACCGAGCTGTTCGACGAACACGCGGCGCCGATAGCGCCCGAGATCCGCCGCGAGTTCGTATGGCAACCGCCCTTCCTCGTGAACGAAGGTCTGCATGGATGTCCTCGGATCTGTGCTTTTGTATGCATCCATTACAGCGCGCGGCACGAGGAGCCTGTAACTGGTAACTCTTACAGGGTGACGGCGTAAAGACGCCATTTGCGCGGCGGTAACGGTTTCTTGATCGACGGGATTGAAAACCGGGCAGCTTTTGCTTATAAAGAGCGCCAGTCTCGCAAAATCGTCAGAGGAATGTGCGGCCGGTTGTCACTGGAGCGTGGGACCGGCATGATAGGCGTCGTTGTGCCCGAGCAGGGCAGACACGACCGCGGCAGGCCAGTCGATGGCGGCGAGCCGTGCGGCGAGCGCGGCTGCCGTGCGGAACATGCCGATGTCGGCGCCTTTGGCGTCGGTGGCCATCACGTTGCTGCGGACATCGCCGCCCGCGATCACGAACGTGCCCGTCGCGCGTTCGAGGTACCAGTCCCAGCCGACCGTCACGTACGCGACGCCGGCACCGGCGGCGCGATGCCATTCGGTATAACCGGCGAGGCGGGCATCGATCGCGTTGTCGCGCAGTTCGGCCAGCAGCGAGGGGTCAAGGCCGCTCGCGACATGGTGGAGCACAAGCGCGGCCAGTGCGCCTTCTGACAGGCGTACGTAGCCGTCCGGGGACGGGCCGGGGACAGGATGCAGCAAGGGTGAAGTCATGCGCGGAATGTATCAGCCTCGAACGGGTGCTGGAACCTGACAAGTATGACAGCGTGACGTTGTCGGAGAAAGAATGGAACTGCGCTGGCAGGATGCCTACCAACAATTCAGCGCCGCGGAAGACGAGCAGCAGCTCTTCCAGCGGATCGCCGCCTATTCCAAGCGGCTGGGATTCGAATACTGCTGTTACGGCATTCGCGTACCGCTGCCTGTTTCGAAGCCGGCGGTCGCCATCTTCAATACCTATCCGGACGGCTGGATGGCGCACTATCAGGCGCAGAACTATATCGAGATCGACTCGACGGTTCGCGATGGCGCGCTCAGCACCAACATGATCGTCTGGCCCGACGTCGACAACATCGAGCCCTGCCCGCTGTGGCAGGACGCGCGCGATTTCGGGCTGTCGGTGGGCGTCGCGCAGTCGAGCTGGGCGGCGCGCGGCGCGTTCGGCCTGCTGAGCATCGCGCGTCATGCCGACCGGCTGACGCCGGCCGAGATCAACATGTTGACGCTGCAGACGAACTGGCTCGCGAACCTGTCGCATTCGCTGATGAGCCGCTTCATGGTGCCGAAGTTGTCGCCCGCGGCGGGCGTCACGCTGACCGCGCGCGAGCGCGAGGTACTGTGCTGGACGGCCGAGGGCAAGACTGCGTGCGAAATCGGCCAGATCCTCAGCATCTCGGAGCGGACGGTCAACTTCCACGTGAACAACATCCTCGAGAAGCTCGGCGCGACCAACAAGGTCCAGGCGGTCGTCAAGGCGATCTCGGCCGGGCTCATCGAAGCGCCCTGACGCGACGGCGGCGCCGGATGCGGCGGCCGCCGCGCGGCTCATTCCATCATCGGCTCCGCTTCCTTCGCGGTCCAGCTCACGCTGGAAATGCTTTTCTCCATGCTCATCCGGCTCGCGATCTGCTCGAGCTTCTGCTGATCCTTCGGATGCAGCTTCAGCGTCGCGGTCACCTTCAGCCGGTCCGGCTGCTCGGGCACGTCCTCGCTCGTGAGGCTCTGGAACGACAGCGGCTTCGCATACATCGCGTTCGACAGCAGCGTGCGGATGTGCACTTCGTCGGCGGCGAGGCAAATCACGGTGATCTGGTATTCGCGCACGAGGTCGGCATTCGAGACGGGCGTCGCGTTGATGGCCTGGCTGACGCCGCGCAGCACCGTATTGGTGAGCAGCACGACGCCCGTGCCGGCGAGCGCGGGCGCGTAGTGACCGGAGCCGGACAGCACGCCGACGGCAGCCGAGCACCACAGTGTCGCGGCCGTGTTGATGCCCTGGATCGAACCCTTGTCGCGCATGATCACGCCGCCGCCGAGAAAGCCGACGCCCGACACGACGTACGCGGCGATCTGCGTGACGCCCGCGACGCCGTTGCCGGTCAGCACGCCGAGCGTGACGAACAGGCACGCGCCGCTCGCGACGAGCGTGATGGTGCGCAGGCCGGCCGTGCGCTGGCGCATCTGGCGCTCGAGGCCGATGGCGACGCCGCAGGCGAACGCGGTGAAAAGACGGAGTGCGAAATCGAAAGTCATGGTTGTCCTGCCGTGCGAGAAGCGCATGCCGGCTGGCGTCGCTGCGACGCAAGGCCGAAGGCGACGCGGCGATAGCCGTCATCGCGCGGTACTGTACCGCGCGAATGCGTCGTTCAATGTGAAACGGATGGCGTGCGGCTCGCGGAACGCGAGCCGAGGCAGGAGAACTGCGGCGGACAGGCGTTCAGGCGGCAAGCGGCGCACGCAACGGAGTGCTGCAACTGTCCACGATGGTTCCTGAAGGAAGAATGGGCGGCATTCTAGTGGGCGGGGCGCGCCCGCGTCAACCGCCTGGCGGCGCTACTGCGCCGAGCCGATCGTGCCCGTCGCGAGCGCGAGTGCGGCGGCGGCCGATAATGCGCCGGCATAGCTGTCGACCTCCGCGTTGCGCGCGGCGAGCAACTGGCTTTGCGCGATCGTCGCGTCGGTGACCGAGCCGACGCCGTTCCGGTACGCGGTCAGCGCCGCGTCGTAGCTCGTTTGCGCGGCATCGACGAGCGCCTTCGCGGCGTCGTGCGACGCCAGGCTCGTCTGTACCGCGTTCTGCGCGGCGACGACCTGGCGCACCGCTTCCTCCTTGGTCCGCGTGAGGCGCGCGGACGCGCTTTCCGCGTCGTTGCGCGCCTGCATCAGCACGGCCGAGCGCAGACCACCGTCGTACAGCGGGATCGTCACGCCGAGGAATACGCCGCCGCCGTAGCGGCTGCCGTTCAGGTTGACGGTCGGCGCCTGGTCGCCGATCGCGGGCAGCGCGGAGATGGACGTGCCGCCGCTCGCATACGACGTCGACGCGGACAGGAAGATCTTCGGCATGAATGCGGCTTGCGCGGCCTTGATCTTCGCGCGATTGGCCTTTTCGACCGCGAACGCACCCTGCAGATCGGGACGGCGCGCGATCGCGTCCGACACGATCGCGTCGACCGACGAACCGAGCGCGGGCGGCAGCGGCCGCTTCGGCAGCGCGGCGATCGTCGGCTTCGACAGCGGCGAGATGCCGAGCGCGGAGACGAGGGCGAGGTAGCCGTCGCTTTCGGCGCCGTTCGCCTGCACGAGCGCGAGGTTCGCCTGCGCGCGGTTCTGCGTCGCCTGCGCGAGCTCGACGACCGTCCCGACGCCGTGCTGGAGCCGCGCGCGGGACGCCGCGAGAATCGCATCCGCGTTCGCGAGGCCCTGCCGTGCGCTGAGCGCGCGCGAGCGTGCGGCTTCGTAGCGGTAGTAGGAGACCGTCACGTCGTGGATGACCTGCTGGTGCACGGCCGTGAACGCGACGTTCGACGCGATCGACGCCTGTTCGGCCGCTTCGACGCGCGCCGCGCGGCCGCCGAAATCGAACAGCAGCCATTGCAGCGACAGCGCCGAAATCGTGCCGTGCACGGTGGTGTTGCTGGACGAATCGCCGAGGATCGTCGACGTCGAGCCGTGGTTCGCCTGGTACGCGCCCATTGCCGTCGCCGACAGGCGCGGCAGATATGCGGACTTGGCGAGGCCGACCGCGAGCGCCGCGTTGCGCGCGTCGTTCCATGCGATGCGGGTCAGCGGGTTCGCGGATTCCGCGAGATCGATCAGCTCGGGCAGCGTGTACGCATGCGCGGCATCGAGCGCGGCCGGAGCCGGCACCGACGCGAGCGCCGGCGATGCAGGCAGCGTGTAGTCGTGTGCACCTTGCGCGGAAGCGCGCGGCGGCGCGGCCACGATGTCGCCCGCAGCCGACGTTTGCGGCTGCCACGGGCGGTCGGATGCCTCCGGCGCCAGATCGATCGACGACGTCGCGCAGCCGGCCAGCGCGACCGCGGTCGCGAGCGCGGCGGCGGCGATCGAGGCGGCCGGCGGTTCAGGTAGACGCATGAGGGGCAGGCTCCTTCGGTGTGGCTTGACGGGCGGCGTCGGCGACATGGGCAAGCCGCGTGTCGATCAGGTTCAGCAGCGCGTCGCGCGCGGGGTCGGTGGGGGCGGCGCCCGGCGGCGGCGGGGCATCCGTGCGGGGCGCGGTTTTGTCGTCGCCCGGCGCAGTCACGCGCGCGAGTTGCGCGCCGATCGCCGCGTCGCCGGGTTTGCGTTCGGCGAGCAGGAACAGCGGGCCTTCGATCGCACCGAGTTCCGCGAGCGCGCGCCGCCGTGCGGCGAGCCACGTCGCGGCCGGCCGCACCCACGACGGTTCGTAATGGATCAGGCCGAGCTCCTGCGAGATCGCGCCGTGGCGGGCGAACGCTTCGGCGGCCAGCGCGCGCCGTTCGGCCGGCTGCGCGATCTGCGCAACGCGCCGCCACTGGTCGAGCAGCGCCGCGAGCGCCGTGTCGATCTGTTTGCCGATGCTGACCGGCCAGATGCGTGTGAACACGAGATACACGACGACGTTGCCGAGCAGGATGCCGATCGTGCGATCGCGCGCGAGCGTCAGGTCGAAGCCGGGGCCCGCGCCCTGGATGACGCACAGGAAGAATGCGAACGCGACCTGGAAGCCTGCGTACGCGATGCGCGGCGATCCGAACGCGACCCACGCGGACAGCCACGCGCCGGCGAAGACGAGCGCCATCAGTTCGCCGATCGACGATAGCGACGGGACGACGAACACGAGCGCGGCGGTGCCGATCAGCGCGCCGACGATGCAGCCGGCGATGCGCAGCGTGAGCTTCTCGACCGTTTCGGCCGTCGAGCCGAGCGACACCATGTAGCAGGTGATGAAGCAGGTATGGATGCCGGACCAGTCGAGCTGCGAGTACAGCAGGTAGCAGAACATGGCGGCTGCCGTCGTCTTCAGCGCATAGCGGATGTGGTCGGGATTGGTACGCGCGTCGGGCACGAAGAAGCCGCCGCGCGGGGCGGGTGGTGCGGTGGCTGCCGCCGGTTCGTCGGCGGTGTCGGTCGCTGTGGCCGGTGCGTCGATGGCGGGCGGTTGCGCGAATTGCGCGATCGCGGCGTGCAGGTCCGTCGCGACGACGCGTGCGAGCGGCGGCAGTGCATCGGCGGCCGGCAGCGCGAGCGTCACGTCGACCGGATAGCCGCCCTGTTCGAGGATCGCGGCCATCTCGTCGAGCGTCGCCGCGATCGGCGCCGCGAATGCGTCGGGCAGTCGCGCCTCCGGTTCGCGATCGGCAAGCGCGACCGCGACGAGTAGCGCGGTGCTCGACGCGACGGCCTGCCGCAACGCGACGACATCGGCGCTCGACGACGAGCCTTCGAGCTTCGACAGCTTGAGCCACGTGAGCAACTGTTTGTCGCCTTCGCGCAGGCTTGCATCGAACGCGGCGCGCGCGTCGTCGTCGCCGCGCAACCGCCGCGCGGCGAGCCGCAGCCGCTTCGCGAGCTGCGCATGCGCGAGCGTGCGCGGCGACGGCGCGATCAGCAGGTTGACGACGATCGCCGCGCCGACCGGGATCGCGACCATCAGCCATGCATAGAGCAGCGCGCGCGTTGCCGCTTCGCCGACCGGCGCGAGGCCGAGCTGGTCGAGCCCGAAGCCGACGATCATCGCGAGGATCGCGCCGACCGGGCGCAGCTTGCTGGCGGACGTCAGATAGAGCAGGCCGACGGACAGCACGGCCATGCACGCGACGCGCAGCACCGAATACTCGATGCTGAAGATCGCGACGCCGATCACGAGCGCGATCACGAGCGTGACGAGCAACAGCATCGCGACCGCGAGCACGGCGCTCGTCACGCGATCGGCGCGGTTCAGGAAGAACACGACATACGCGGAAATCGCGGCTTCGGGCGTGCCGTATCCGCTCGTCACGAGCACCACGAGCGCACAGATCAGCGCGACGCGCACGGCCATGGCCGCGCGCCCCGGAAACGGCGCGAGCAGCCGCAGGACTTCGCGCGGGCCCGGCGAGCGGACGTCAGCGGCAGGCCGAGCCATGCCGGACCTCGACGATCGCGCTCGCGCCGACACGCACGA
The DNA here is from genome assembly GCF_001523445.1 of Burkholderia sp. ABCPW 11. Taxonomy (NCBI): domain Bacteria; kingdom Pseudomonadati; phylum Pseudomonadota; class Betaproteobacteria; order Burkholderiales; family Burkholderiaceae; genus Burkholderia; species Burkholderia sp. ABCPW 11. The sequence goes on from NZ_LOVM01000025.1 coordinate 35,643, forward strand.
GCTTGCCGTCGGGTTCGTCGAGCTTCACGCGCACGGGGAAGCGCTGCGCGACGTGCACCCAGTTCACCGAGCGCTGCACGATCGGCAGCGAGCGCGGCAGGTTGATGCGGTCGCTGTCCGCGATGCCGGCGCCGATGCCGACGACCTTGCCCGTCATCGGGCGGTCGCGGTCGATCATCGAATAGACGGTCGCGCAGTCGCCGACCGCGATGCGATTGAGCGACGTCTCGCGGAAATTGCCGACGGCGAACCATTCGCTCGCGTCGATCAGCGTGAAGATCGACTGGTTCGGCGCGAGGGTCTCGCCGGGGAGCACGCTCAGGCCCGTCACGAGCCCGTCGTGCGGCGCGCGCACGACCGTATCGTCGAGCGCATGCTGCGCGCGGGCCAGCGCGGCTTCGCGCGCATGCAGCGTCGCGATCGCGTCGGCATCGTCGCCGATCGTCTGCGCGGACGCGCGCTGCTGCTCCTGCGCCTGCGCGAGCGACACGGACGCGTCGCGCTGGCGCACCTTCGCCTGATCGAACTGCTGCGCGCTGACGTAGCCCTGCGCGGCGAGCGGTGCCAGCCGGTTCACGTCGCGGGTCGCGAGATCGTAGTTCTGCGTCGCGCGCTTGACTTGCTCGGCGGCGACGGACGCGTTCGAGCGCTCGCCGATCAGCGAGCGGCGGCGCGTGTCGAGCGATGCGCGCGCGAGCTCGAGATCGGCCTGCGCCTGCGCGACGCTCAGCCGGTACGGGACGGGACGGGATCGATCACGTACAGCAGGTCGCCTTTCGCGACGCGCTGGTTTTCATGCACCGCGAGCTGCACGATGCGGCCGCCGACCGGCGACGCGACGTGCACGACGTCCGCGTCGATCGACGCGTCGTCGGTGGACGGGTAGGCCGTCGTGCGGTGGTACGCGTACGCGAGCGCCGCGATGCCGAGCGCGACGATCGCGAGCGCGATCACGCGACCTTTGACGGAGGGGCGGGCGATGCCGGCGGCCTTCATGCGAACGGCCCCGTGCCGGTGAGCCAGACGATCACGGCGACCACGAGCCCGATCGCGGTGCAGACGGCAAGCTGGTAGGGCACCGTCGCGGCCCAGCCGGTCGCGACGAACACGCGGTGCGCGACGATCGCGCCGACGATGCCGACGATCGCACTGACGAGCCACAGCGGGAAGTACGCGCCGAACAGCACGTAGGACGGCGCACCGCGCGAGGCGCAGCCCGCGAGCGGCAGGGCGGGCGCTAGGACGGCGGCGACGCGCAGGGGCGCGCGCGGCGTTGTTTTTCTCATGATGTGACGAGCTCGACGTTGAGGGTGGATGCCGGGCGCGGCGCAATGCGGATCGTCGCCGCGACGACGATTCCGGGATACGGAGCCGATCATAAATCAGCGCGATACGGATCGCCAGCGATCCGGCATGCGTTCACGGCATGGAGCGAGGCTGGCCATGGCCGCGCCGTCGGTCATGCCGGACGGTCCGGCAGTGCGGGTCGGCAGCGGTGGCCGGACCGCCGCGATTCTGCCAGCAGCCGCTCGCGTAGGGTTGCTAACGGACTGTAAAGGATCGTCAGACGAAAATCGCGCAGCGGAATTTGCCGTGTGGGCGCAGCGGAATCGGCACGCAAATCGCCGATTGCTGCTCGAACCGTGCGAATCCGGTTGGTTCGGCTGACCACGCGCATCCTCGACGAGCCGGCCGACGAGATCGCGTGCGAAGCGCGGCAGCACATCGGGATCGGCGACGCGGATCTGCAACCGGCGCTCGCCCGGTCGCCTTTGAGCGCGACGAGGTGCAGCGCCATCGTCTTCGCATGACGACGCGCGGTGCCTGCGGGCAGTACGCCGACGTTCTCGACGATCATCCTGCAGGCCGTCTCGAAGTGGCTGACCTGGATGCGCCCACGCGGCATGCGCTGCATGCCGGCGGCCGCGCGTTTCGGGAAGGCGCGGATCGCGCTCGCGTCGTGCAGGCCGATGGCGTCGCGGTCGAGCGTCGCGACGAACGGCGTCGATGCATGGCCGCGACGCCGGTGTATGGCCGATCATCGCGCGAAGCCGTACGGCGCTGCACCGCCGGGCGCGACCCGTCGTCGCGGCCGGGATCTGTGTACCATCGTGCGTATGGCGCGACACGCGGCACCGGGCATCACGGCCCGTGCGACGCGCGTCGCGGAAGCGGTAGTGCAACGAAGGCGAACGTTCCATGCGAAGTTTCTTTGTCCGGTTCATTGCAATCGGCGTGCTGTTCCATCTGTATGTCGGGATGCGGATCATTCCCGATGCGTTCGTGTCGCCGCTCGCGCGCACGATCGCGGCGCTCGTGCTGGCGAGTTTCGTCGTGTTGATTCCGGTCGGCATGTTCTCGCGCCGCTTCGACGAAGGATGGGCGGCGACGCTGGTCGGCTGGGCCGGCGCGCTCGCGATGGGCTTCTTCTCGTCGCTGCTGGTGCTGACGTTGCTGCGCGAAATCGTGCTGCTCGGCGTATTCGCGTGGCGGCATCTCGGGCATGACGGCGCGTGGAGCGGCGCCGCGCCCGACACGGCGCTCGGCGTGCTGGCGGCCGCGGTGCTCGTGACCGCGATCGGGTTCGTCGGCGCGCGCCGCACGGCGGCTGTCAAGCGCGTGTCGATTCCGGTCGCGGGGCTCCCGGCCGCGCTCGACGGGCTGACGATCGTGCAACTGTCCGACATCCACGTCGGGTCGACGATCAAGCGGCCCTACATCGAACGGATCGTGCGTGCGGTCAATGCGCTCGACGCCGACCTCGTGGTCGTGACGGGCGATGTGGTGGACGGTTCGGTCAAGCGTCTGCGCGAACACACGGCGCCGCTCGGCGAGATGCGTTCGCGGCACGGCACCTTCCTCGTGACGGGCAACCACGAGTACTACGCGGGTGCGCATGCGTGGATCGACGAGTTTCGTCGTATCGGGCTGACGGTGCTGCTGAACGAGCACGTGCTGATCGAGCGCGGCGGCGCGCGGGCGGTGCTCGCGGGCGTCACCGATTTCACGGCGGGCGGATTCGATCCCGCCCATCGCAGCGACCCGGCGCAGGCGCTGGCCGGCGCGCCGCGCGACGTCGGCACGAAGATCCTGCTCGCGCACCAGCCGCGCAGCGCGGAAGCGGCGAACCGCGCGGGCTTTACCGTGCAACTGTCGGGGCACACGCATGGCGGCCAGTTCCTGCCGTGGCCGCCGTTCGTGCGACTGCAGCAGCCGGTGATCGGCGGGCTGAACCGCTTCGGCGACATGTGGCTGTATACGAGCCGCGGCACCGGCTACTGGGGACCGCCGAACCGCTTCGGCGTGCCGTCCGAGATCGCGCTGATTCGACTGACGCGCGGCTAGCCGATGGCAGGGAGGCGGCCGTCGCGCGATACGAACGCGCATCGCGATGCACCGCGGCTTCCTTTCGGCCTTTCGGCTGCGAATGACAGCGCATGGCGGCGCGCGGCGCCGTTGGCTAGTATGCAGACATGCGTCGTTCGCTTCGTTCCTCACTCGTTCCTGCCGACATGTCCACGCCCGATCTCTTCGCCGATACGCCCGTGCCAGACGTGGACTGGTACCCGGACTGGCTTGCACCGCCCGACGCCGATCGCGCGCTGGCCGCGCTGATCGACGAGGTCGCGTGGCGGCAGGACACGATTCGCACGCCGCGCGGGCGCATTCCGTTGCCGCGGCTCACCGCGTGGCAGGGCGAACCGGATGCCGTTTACGTGTACTCGGGCATCCGCAACGTCCCCGGGCCATGGACGCCGGCCGTGGTCGGGCTGAAGCACGCGGTCGAGGCGACGTGCGGCGTGCGCTTCAACAGCGTGCTGCTCAATCGCTATCGCAACGGGCTGGACAGCCTCGGCTGGCATGCGGACAACGAACCCGAACTCGGCGATGCGCCGGTGATCGCGTCGGTGAGCCTCGGCGCGATGCGCGTGTTCGATCTTCGCCATCGCGCGACCGGCGTCACGCATGCGTACCGCCTCGTGCATGGCAGCCTGCTCGTGATGCGCGGACGCACGCAGGCCGAATGGCAGCACCGCGTGCCGAAGGCGCCGGCCGTGCAGGGCGAACGTGTGAACCTGACCTTCCGGCGCGTGTCGATGATGGGCGGATAGATCGCGCCCCGTTTCCCGGGCCACGAAAGGGCGATGCAAGCAATTGGCCCGGCGTGCGGCACGTTGCCGCACGAACGCGATGCCGGGCGGCTCGGCGTGCCGCTGAGGCCCGTCCCGCAAGGCTTTCGGGTAGATGCGATCAACCGCCCGGTTCCGATAGGTGAGTGAAACCTCTGATGGTGCGTCGCAACAATCCGTGAATAAACTGTCGAATGACAGAAACGCGTCGGCGTGCCGGCGCGACCTTTTCGATATGCCTCCGTGCGCTGCCGATGCAGTGCGCAACGGGGCAGGAGCAAAACGCGTGACCGTACTCGACCCTTCCTTCGCACCCTCGCTGCACGTCTTCGAGCAAGACGGCGGATGGCAATGGGCGCTGACGGTGAAGCGGGCGACCGGCGTCGGCGTGAAAGTCGTGGCGTTCAGCCGGGAAGGCTTTCGCGGCGAAGCCGAGGCATACGCCGCCGGCCAGCTCGCCCGCGCCGAATATGACGCCGCCGTGACGGCCTGACGCCGTCGCGCGATCCCGCCCGAGGATCGCCTTCACCGTCGGCCGCTCGCTGGCGGGCGGTGCTTTCCCGATCGTTTTCCGTCTTTCGTCTCGTGCCCCGCGCGATGCGCGCATCGCGCGGGCGGGCGCGCCTGTTCGCCCGCGCCCGCCGCGCCAAATGGTCCGTACCATTCGACACGTGCGTGCCATACGTCGCGCTTAACGTCCGGGCATGGCGTCCGTCGCGCTGGCGACGCGGCCTGCGCCGCGGCTTGGACGCCGGACGCCGACCCATCGACGAGAATGATGCAGGTCATGTGCGACGACAGAACCGACTACCACCACCCTGCGTGCGGCGGACCGCGCCCGACGCGGGCGCCGGAACGGGGATTCACGCTGATCGAGGTGCTGATCGCGCTGGCGATCGTGGCCGTGGCGCTGGGCGCCGTGATGCGCGCGATCGGCGCGCTCGCGTCGGACACCGACACGGCGCGCATGCGTCTGCTCGCGTTGTGGAGCGCCGACAACGCGCTCGGCGAGATCCGTATCGCATCGGCCTGGCCGTCCGTCGGCGCGAACACGTTCGCGTGCCCGCAGGGCCGCTACCGTTTCGTGTGCCGCCAGTCGGTGGCCGCGCTGCCGAGCCCGCTCGTGCGGCGCGTGACGGTGAGCGTCTATCCGTCCGCATCGAGCCGCAACGTGCTCGCCGAAGTCGTCACGGTGATCCAGAATGAAGCGCGCCGCTGAACGTCGCGGGGCCGGGCGCGCCCGTGCCCGCGGCTTCACGCTGATCGAGATGCTGGTCGCGATCGCGCTGCTCGCCGTGATCGCGCTGCTGTCGTGGCGGGGCCTCGACGCGACGATTCGCGGGCGCGACGATATCGCGTCGAATCTGGCGCAAACGCGTCTGCTCGGCCGTTATTTCTCCCAGTTGCAGTTCGACCTGATCAACCTCGTGACGGCCGACGAGGTGTTCGGGCCGCCGCTGCGCATCCGGCCGAACGAACTCGTGATGGTGCGCCATCTCGGCGTCGGTGGCGGACCGGCGCAGATGCAGGTCGTGCGCTACCAGCTCAAGGGGCGCGAGCTCGTGCGCAGCGCGTCGCAGCCGCTCGCGTCGCTGGCCGACGTGGAGGATGCACTGAAGCACATGGATGCGTTCGCGCGCGTGGTGGTCAGCAACGATGCGCGGACGATGCAGCTTTCCGTGTGGATTCCGCCGGGCGGATGGACGACGAGCCAGACGGCCATCGAGCAGAGCTATACGCAGTTTCTCGCCCAGCACGGCGTCAGCAACATCACGTCGCTCGGCATGCCGCTGCCGCGCGGCGTGCGTTTCGCGGTCACGATGGGCGCGCCGGCAGTCGAATACGTGCGGACGATCCCGATCGGCCAGTGACGGCGGCGCGGGTCGCTCGCGGCGCGCAACGCGATCCGTCCCCCGGACAAAATGGTCCGTAACTTTCGTCATACGTCTGTTATTACCCGTCCGTTAGTCTCGTGACGAGCATGACCGCTGCGACCGGCTCCATCGAACCGGGACGGCGGCGGCATCGGCAAACGGGAAGGGGGCGAACGTGACGGTCGAGCACCGGCATGATGCATACGCGGGCGCGTCGGGACTCGATGCGCGCGGTCAACGGCAATCGGCGGCGATCCTGAGCCGCGCACAACACTCGCACAGCGCCGGACGGTTCGATGACGCGGCGCGCGACTATCTCGCCGTGCTGGAGAAGGAGCCGGACAACCCCCAGGCATTGCACCTGTACGGCGTGCTGCAGTTCCAGCGCGGCGCGGCCGACGCCGCCGAAGCGTTGCTGCGCCAGTCGATCGCGATCGCCCCCGGTACGCGCGCTCTGTCGGATCTCGGTGCGATCGCCGGCGAGCGCGGCCGTGCGGGCGAGGCGCTCGAGCATTTCGCGGCCGCGCTGCACACGACGCCCGACGACGTGCAGACGCTCGTGCGCCGCGGCAACACGCTGCTCGGATTGCGACGCTATGGCGACGCGCTCGCGTCGTTCGACCGTGCGCTCGCGGTGTCGCCGCTCGTCCTCGATGCGTTGTGCAATCGCGGCAGCGCGCTGCGTGCACTGCACCGCTTCGACGAGGCACTCGATACCTACGACCGCGCACTGATGGTCGATCCGCGTTCGTTCGAATCGTGGTTCAACCGCGGTCTCGTGTTGCGCGAGCTGCAGCGGCCGGCCGATGCGCTGCAGTGCTTCGAACGCGCAAACGCGATCCGGCCCGGCCTGGCCGCGATCATGGCCGAGCGCGGCCGTACGTTGATCGATCTCGATCGACCGGGCGAGGCGCTCGACGCGTTCAACGAAGCGATCGCGGCCGATCCCGCGCGGATCGACGTGCTCTACAACAGCGCGGTCGCGCTCGAACGACTCGGCCGCGCGGACGAGGCGCTGGCCCGTTGCGAGCGCGTGCTGGCGTTCGATCCGGATCATGTCCGCGCCCATGCGAGTCGCGGCAACGCGCTGCTGCAGCTCAAGCGCTACGACGATGCGCTGGCGGCCTATGCGCGCGCGCTGGCGCTCGCTCCGCACTCGGTGGAGACGTTGTGCAACCGCGGCACCGCGTTGCGTTACCTGAAACGCTACGACGAAGCGCTGGCCAGCTACGACGCCGCGCTTGCGCGCGACGCGGGGTTCGCCGAAGCCTGGACCAACCGCAGCAACGTATTGCAGGACCTGCATCGCTACGACGAAGCGATGGCGTCGCTCGACCGTGCGCTCGCGCTGCGTCCCGATCACGCGACGAACTGGCTCAACCGCGGCAACCTGTATTTCGAAACGGCGCGCCCGGACGACGCGCTCGCCGCGTACGACCGCGCGATCGCGCTTCGTCCCGACTACGCCGAAGCGCATTTCGCGCGCGCGTCGCTGTATCTGATCGAAGGCGATTTCGCGCGCGGCTGGCCCGAGTACGAATGGCGGCTGCGCGACGCGCAGTTGGCGCGACACTACCGGCCGTTCACGCAGCCGGCGTGGCAGGGCGACACGCCGCTCGACGGCCGGACGGTGCTGATTCATGCGGAACAAGGGTTCGGCGACACGCTGCATTTCTGCCGCTATGTGCCGCTGGTGGCCGCACGCGGTGCACGGGTCGTGTTCGAGGTGCAGCCGCAATTGCGCGCGCTGATGGCTTCGCTGCCCGGAGCGGTCGACGTGATCGCGCGCGGCGATCCGCTGCCGGCGTTCGACTGCCAGGCGCCGCTGTTGAGCCTGCCGCACGCGTTCCGCACCGACGAAGCCACGATTCCGTCTGCCGGCGCCTATCTGCATGCCGACCCGCAGCGCACGCGCCAGTGGGAGGCGCTGCTCGGCGATCGGCGCCGGCCGCGGATCGGGATCGCGTGGGCCGGCAATCCGGAGCATCGCAACGATCACAACCGGTCGATCGATTTCGCGCGGCTCGCGCCGCTGTTCGATCTCGACGTCGACTGGATCAGCCTGCAAAAACCCGTGCGCGAACGCGACGCGGCGCTGCTCGCGCAGGCGCCGGTGCTTCGCGTCGACGACGAACTCGGCGACTTCGCGGACACGGCCGCGCTGATCGGCGCGCTGGATCTCGTGATCGCGGTCGATTCCGCGGTCGCGCACCTGGCGGGCGCGCTGGGCCACGCGGTGTGGGTGCTGCTGCCCGATCCCGCGGAATGGCGCTGGATGCGGACCCGCGGCGACAGCCCGTGGTATCCGTCCGCGCGGCTGCTCCGGCAGGCTGCGCCGGGCGACTGGACGGGCGCGATCGACGCGGTGCGTGCCGCGATCGCGCCGATGACACGTTAGACACGACACGCGACACGAACAGCGACAAGTGGGGGCCACACGATGACACCGAACGGGGAAGGGACGACACTCGCGAGCGCGCCGGTCGCGCCGGATCGCCGTCCGCCCGACGCCGCGCAACTCGACCGGCTGCTCTTGCGTGCGCGCAAGGCACACCACGACGGCGCGCTGCAGCATGCGGAACACGCGTATACCGAATTGCTGACGCTCGATCCCGAGCATCCGGAGGCGCTGCACCTGCTCGGCGCGGTGCGCTTCCAGCAAGGGCGGCTCGCCGATGCCGAACCGCTGATGCGGCGCTCGATCGAGCGCCGGCCGGCGCCGCTCGTGCTCGCGAATTACGCGGCGGTGCTGACCGGGCTCGGGCGCGAACACGACGCGCTCGCGCGGCTCGACGAAGCGCTCGCGATCAATCCCGTCCATCAGCGCGTGCTGTTTCAGCGTGCGGGCCTGCTCGCGCAACTCGCGCGGTACGACGACGCGTGTGCGGTCTACGATCGGCTGCTCGAGCTGACGCCCGGTTTTGCCGACGGCTATGTGAAGCGCAGCGACATGCTGCGCGCGCTCGGCCGCCACGACGACGCGCTCGCCGACTGCGATCGCTCGATCGCGCTGGCCGGGCGTTCGTTCGACGCGATGCGCGGGCGCGGCCTCGCGCTGCGCGAACTCGGCCGCTTCCGCGATGCGGTCGACAGTTACGGCCACGCACTCGCGCAGACGCCCGGCAGTGCCGAGGTGCTGTTTCTGCGCGGCGTCGCGTATCTGGATCTGCACGAGCCGGAGCGCGCGCTCGCGGATTTCAACGCGGCGATCGCGGCGAGCCCGACCTTCGTCGATGCGATCTTCAACAGTTCGATCGCGCTCGAGCAGCTCGGCCGGCACGACGAGGCGCTCGTGCGCTGCGACCGCGTGCTCGCGATCGATCCGCGCCATGCGCGGGCACTGGCGAACCGCGGCAATGCGGCCAGTCATCTGGAGCGCTATCGCGACGCGGTCGACAGCTATGCGCGCGCGCTCGACGTGGAACCGGGTAGCCCCGGCGTGCTGTGCAACTACGCGAGCGCGCTGATGCGCGTCGAGCGTCACGACGACGCGCGCGACATGTGCGACCGCGCGCTGGCGCTTGCCGAAAACTATGTGCCGGCCTGGTTCACGCGCGGCCGCGTGGCGCTCGAGACGCACCGCTACGCGGCCGCGCTCGACGATTTCGCGCGCGTGATCGACGCGACGCCGCGCGACAAGCTCGCGCACTTCCACAAGGGCAATGCGCTGCGCGCGCTGCGGCGTCACGACGACGCGCGGCAGGCGTATGCGGATGCGATCGACATCGATCCCGACTACGTGCTCGCGCATTGCATGCGTGCGTTCCTGTGTTTGTCGATCGGCGATTTCGAAGCCGGCTGGGCCGAGTACGAATGGCGCTGGCGCGACACGCAGCTCGACGCGAGCCGGCGCACCTTCGCGCAGCCGCGCTGGACGCACGGGATGCCGCTCGACGGCAAGACGATCCTGCTGTACCCGGAACAGGGGCTCGGCGACACGCTGCAGTTCTGTCGCTACGTCCCGCTCGTGAAGGCGCTCGGCGCGCGCGTCGTGCTCGAAGCGCCGGTCGAACTGAAGACGCTGTTCGCGACGCTCGACGGCGTCGACACGCTCGTCGCGCGCGGCGAGCCGCTGCCGCCGTTCGACCTGCATTGCCCGCTGCTGAGCCTGCCGCTCGAATTTCGCACGGACCTCGCGTCGATTCCGGCCGGCATACCGTATCTGGCCGCCGACCCCGTGCGTGTCGCGCAGTGGCGCGAACGGCTCGGCGCAGCGACGCGGCCGCGCATCGGCGTCGTGTGGTCCGGCAACCCGCTGCACCTGAACGACCGCAACCGCTCGATGACGCTCGCGGATCTGCTGCCGCTGTTCGACGACCGTTACGAGTGGATCAGCCTGCAGAAGGTGGTCCGCGACGACGATCGGCCGGTGCTCGACGCGAGCGCGGTGCGCTTCGTCGGCGACGCACTCCAGGACTTCGCCGATACGGCGGCGCTGACCGCGCTGATGGACGGCATCGTCAGCGTCGATACGTCCGTCGCGCACCTTGCCGGCGCACTCGGCCGGCCGCTCGCGCTGATGATTCCGCATACGCCCGATTTCCGCTGGCTGCTCGATCGTGACGACAGCCCGTGGTATCCGTCGGCGCGGCTGTTTCGCCAGCCCGAGGGCGGGCAGTGGGCGCCCGTCGTCGAGCGGATCGCGGCCGAGTTGCCGGCGCTCGTCGACGGAGGCGAGCGATGAGTGTGCGCCGCGAGGCAGCGCCGATGGCCGGCGCCATACCGGGCGCCGTGGCCGTGCCGCTGCATGCGGTGCTCGCCGACGCGTTGCGCAATGCGCGCATGCGTCTCGAACAGCGCGACTTCGCGGGGGCCGGACGGCTCTACGAAGGCGTGCTGACGATGGCGCCGGATCATGTCGAGGCGCTGCACCTGCTCGGCCTCGTGCATCTGCAGCTCGGCGATCCCGCACGGGCGGAGCCGCTGATCGCGCGCTCGATGAAGTTCGGATTGAACCAGCCGTGGAACCTGGCGAACCACGCGGCGGCGCTGACCGGTGTCGGCCGTCATCGCGACGCGCTCGCGCTCGCCGATCGCGCGCTCGCGACCGATCCGGACCATGCACCGTCGCATGCGGCACGCGGCGATGCGCTGCTCGGGCTCGGGCAATACGATGCGGCGCTCGCGGCCTACGATCGGGCGCTCGTGCGCGAACCGGCGCACGCAACCGCGTGGCGCAAGCGCGGCGAGACGCTGCGGCGGCTCGAACGGCCCGCTGATGCGCTGATCAGCATCGAGCGCGCATTGCGGATCGACCCGAACGATGCGGCCGCGAACATCGAGCGCGGGCATGCGCTGCGCGCGCTCGGCCATCGCGAGCAGGCGCTGCACAGCTATCAGCTCGCGATGGTCGTGCGCGGCAAGACGCCCGAACTCGTCTACGCATGCGGTGTCGTGATGACCGAACTCGGCCGCCCGGCCGACGCGCTCGCGTGTCTCGACGAAGGGCTCGCGCGGCTGCCGAAGGACGAGCAGTTGCTGTACGCGAGTTGCGTCGCGCTGGATCTGCTGCACGCCCGCGACGAATTGCTGAAGCGCTGCGACCGGCTGCTCGCGCTGAATCGCGGCCACGTTGCGGCGTGGGTCGGGCGCGGCAACGCGCTGCTCGGTCTCGAGCGTCATGCGGAAGCCGCCGAAGCATATGCGGAAGCGCTGGCACGCAATCCCGACGATATCGACGCGCGCCGCAACCGCGCGGCCGCGCTGCGTGCGCTCGGCCGGTTCGACGACGCACTCGCCGAATACGATGCCGCGCTGGTGCTGACGGGCCCGCATGCGGAGCTGCATTACAACCGCGCACTCGCGCTGCAGCAGCTCGGTCGCTACGACGACGCGCTCGCGAGCCATGCGGCGGCGGCCGGCGCGCCTGCGGACACGGCGCAGGCCTTGTTCACGCGTGCGCTGGCGCGCCAGCACATCGGCGACGACGCCGCGGCGCTGACCGACTATGCGCACGCATGCCGACGCGATCCAAATCACGGGGCCGCTCGTCGCTCGCTGGCGTTCTGCCAACTGCTCACGGGCGATTTCGACGCGGGCTGGCGGCAGCACGAGGCGCGCTGGGAGGCGGCCGACGTGATGCTGCACCGGCGTCATGCGGGCCGGCCGCTGTGGACCGGCGACGAACCGCTCGCAGGCCGCACGCTGCTGCTGCATGCCGAGCAAGGGTACGGCGACACGCTGCAGTTCTGCCGCTACGCAAGCCTCGCACATGACCTTGGCGCGACCGTGATCGTCGAGGCGCCTGCTGCGCTCGGCGAACTGCTCGGCACGCTGCGCGGCGTGAGCCGGGTCGTCACCGAAGGGCAGCCGATGCCGGCGTTCGACCTGCAGTGTCCGCTGATGAGCCTGCCGTACGCGTTCCGCACGACGCTCGATACGGTGCCGGCCGACGTGCCGTACCTGCGCGCCGATGCGCGACGGCGCGCTGCGTGGGTGCAGCGGCTCGATGCACTTGTGCCGCAGGGCCGATTGCGCGTCGGACTGGCGTGGTCCGGCAATCCGCGCCATGCGAACGACGAAAACCGCTCGATACCGTTCACCGCGCTCGCACCGCTCGTCGAGTGCGGTGCGCTCGACGTGACGTTCGTGAGCCTGCAGCCGCAGGTGCGGGCTCGGGACGCCGATGCGTTCGCCTCAAGCGGCGTGCTGTCGTTCGCGGACGCGCTTACGGATTTCTCCGAAACGGCGGCGCTGGTCGACACGCTGGATCTGGTGATCAGCGTCGACACGTCGGTCGCGCATCTGGCCGGCGTGCTCGGGCGGCCCGTCTGGGTGCTGCTGCCGCGCGTGCCGGACTGGCGCTGGCTGCTCGAACGCGACGACTGCCCGTGGTATCCGTCCGCGAGGTTGTTCCGGCAGGCGAGGCCCGGCGACTGGCCGGCGGTGGTCGAGCGGGTGGCTGCCGCGCTCGGCGAGGCGGCTCGCACGCGCGCCCAACCGGCGTGACCGGCCTTCCATGACAAAAGCTACGGACCTTTTCACGGCGGCCGGAATGGTCCGTAACAGTCGCCATGTCGCTGCCATTCGCGCTTCGTATGGTCTTCGGATTCCAGCGGCCTGTTTCAGGCGCAACGACATGTGCGGCGCCCGACCGGCGCCGCATGCAAATTCCTAGCATCGGGGTGGAAAGAATGGCAGCACGCGCACGTACGGAACGGCAACCTCGCGCAACGGCCTCGCGGTCGGTCCTGAAATCGGAACTGAGCCCGCTGTACCGGGCGGTCGTGCTGATGCTCGCGGCGGGCGTGTCGGCGCATGCGCACGGGGCGGGCATCATGAACCTCGGGCAGGCCACCGCGCGCGCGGCGGGTGGCGGCGCGGGCGGTGCCAGCGGCATGCCGGGCGTGCCGAATCTCGGCGTGTCGCCGCAGCAGGCGCTGCAGGCGAGCCAGCCGTCGATCCGCAACCTCGGTTATGCGGCGCACGCGATCGCCGCGCAGATCGCCGCGCAGCAGAATGCGGCGGCGGCCGCGGCGAAGCTGCCGTCGACCGTGCCGAACGGGCTGGCGCCGGGCGGGCTGCAGGTGGCGGCGGGCGCGTCGGGCGACACGAACAATCCGGTGCTGTGGTTCAACGCGAACGCGCCGACGCAGAGTACCGACGCGAACGGCCACGTGAACGTGGACGTGAAGCAGACCGGGCAGAACGCGGTGCTGACGTGGGAGACGATGAACGTCGGGCGACAGACGACGCTGAATTTCGATCAGTCGGGCGGCACGCAGACGAACGGGGCGAACAACTGGGCGGTGTTGAACCGGGTCAACGATCCGAGCGGGCGGCCGAGCCAGATTCTGGGGAACATCACCGCGCAGGGGGCGGTGTACGTGATCAACCGGAATGGCGTGCTGTTCGGCGCCGGGTCGCAGGTGAATGTGCATTCGCTGGTGGCGTCGTCGCTCGATGTGTTGAACATGAACAATTACAACCAGGCCATGCAGAACAGGGTGCCGGTTGTGACGGACAGCAGTCTTGCGCAGGATGCTGCGGGGATCGTCGCGAGCAACAAGCAGTTCCTGAGTTTGCCGGCCGGGACGACGGGCGGGCTCGCGTATGCGGAGTCGGGCAGTTCGGCCGGGGTGAACGGCAACGGCGCGGTGCCGAACGAAGTGCTCGGGCTGGGCAACCAGGTCAACCTCACGTCGGCCAGCCAGTATCAGCCGTGGGGCGACGTCACCATCGAGCAGGGCGCCTCGATTACCACGCACGCGAACGGCAATGTGAGCGATGGCGGCTTCGTGATGATCGCGGCGCCGAACGTGACGAACGCGGGGCACATCAAGGCGACGGACGGCCAGGTGGTGCTCGCGGCCGGTGTGGGGGTGAGCCTGCGGCCTGCCGGCGGCCCGCAGATCAATCCGCAGGTGCTGCTGCCGGAACTCAGCGGAAAGATCGCGCTGCTCGGCCCGAACGGCCAGACGACCGACATCACGCCGGCCGGCACGCTGACCAATACCGGCATCGTCGAGGCCGCGCGCGGCAACGTGAACCTGCTCGGTAGCCGCGTCGCGCAGAACGGCGTGGTGGGCGTGACGACGAGCGTCAACTCGCCGGGCACGATCACGATTTCCACGGTCGACGAATACCAGTCCAACAATCCGACCGGTGCCGGGTATCTCGGGCAGGGGATCGTGACGACGAGCCCGCAAAGCACCGGCAGCACCACGAATCGCGCCGGCCTGCTGAGCTTCGGCCCCGATTCGGTGACGGCCGTGATGCCGGACGGCAACGGCCAGACGACGCCGTCGACACCCGGCGCGACCTTCACGCCGGGCAGCATCGGGATGACGGCCGGCTCGGTGTGGTTCCAGGGCGGCTCGCTGATCGAGGCGCCCGGTTCGAAGGTATCGGTCGGGGCGCTGACGCCGTCGGCATCGGCATCGGGTGCTCAGGCGCCGGCCGGCCAGACTGCCGTGCAGGGCCGGATCTATGTCGACAGCGGCGCGACGATCGACGTGTCGGGTCTCGCGAACGTCGAGGTGCCGATCGCGCAGACGCTCGTGACGGTCGATCGCATCGGCCAGAACGAACTCGCCGATTCGCCGCTGCTGCGCAACGGGTTTCTGTTCGGGTACAAGAATCTCATGTTCGACAGCACGCTGACGGGCACGCGCAGCGACGGCGTGTCCTGGGTCGGCAGCCCGATCCTGAACCTGTCGGGCTATGTGAACCTGATTCCGCGTACCGTCGACCAGTTACTGACCAACGGCGGTTCGATCACGTTGTCGGGCAACGAGGTGATGACCGCGACCGGTTCGTCGATGAACCTGAACGGCGGCTACGTGCACGTCGACGGCGGAATCGTCAACACGACGCGGCTGGTCGACGCCAACGGTGCAATCGTGCCGATCGACAAGGCGAGCCCGTACGACACCTACGTCGGCGTCGCGGGCCAGTTCACCGAAACTCATCCGCGCTGGGGCGTGACGAAGTCCTGGTACAACCCGCTGCAGACGGCGGGCACGTATCAGGGCGACTACATCGTCGGCGGCAACGCGGGCACGCTCGATATCTACGGGCTGCAGTCCACGGTGCTGGACGGCGACATCAGCGCGCAGGCGTTCGGCGGCGCGAAGCAGATGCAGGGCAACAGCCTGCCGAGCGGCGGGACGTTCAACCTCGGCGCCGATCCGAAACTCGACGGCGCCGCACTGGTGTACCTGACGTCGAACAACAAGGAGGTTGCGTCGGGCACCGCGGGCCTGGTCGTGCTGCAGGACAAGGCGCCGCAACTCGCCGACATCGCGCCGGGTTTCTCGATCGACACGCCGCTCGACCAGACGGCACTGCAGGCGTTGCCCGCGACGGATCCGCGCAACGTGCTCACGACCACCGTGGTGCCGGTCGCGACGTTGAACAACGGCGGCTTCGCGAACCTGAACGTGACCGAGGACAAGGCGGGCGGCAAGGGTGTCGTGGTGCCGCAAGGCACGCAACTGAACTTGCAGCCAGGCGGCTCCATCACCATCAACAGCCCGGTGACCGGTACCGACGTCAACGTGGCCGGCCGCCTGTCCGTGCCGTCAGGGGTGATTTCGATCACGAGCGGCGGTAACGTGACCGTCGGCCCGCAGGGTGCGATCAGTGCCGCGGGGCAGTGGGTAAACAACGACGTGCAGGCGGCACCGGGTACGACGCCTGGGAACAGCCAGTTCATCAACGGCGGCAGCATCACGCTCTCCGCGTTGCTCGGATCGAACGTCATCGGCGGCGCGCTGGTCGGCGACACCACGGGTTCGGTGCTGCTGCAGCCAGGTAGCGTACTGGACGTATCGGGCGGCGGCGAAATGCTGTCCAACGGCCAACTGCTGATGCAGAACGGCGTGCCTGCCGGGCGCGGCGGAAACGTGACGTTGCAGACGTATTCCGCGACACCGCTGAAGCAGTTCGGCGGGTCGGACAGCGGGTCGGCCTTGCCCAGCGTACAGCCGACGGCCGGCACGATCGCTCTGGGCGGCACGATCCTGAGCGAAGGGTTTTCGGGCGGCGGCACGCTGACGCTGCAGGCGCTCGGATTCCGGATCGGCGGCGCCGAAGCCGCCGCGTCGCCGTGGGACGTCTATCTCCCGGAAAGCTTCTTTGCACGGCAGGGCTTCGGCAAGTATGTGCTGAATGCGTTCTACGACACGACGGTTGCGCCCGGCGCGTCGGTTGCCGTCACGCAATTGAATCGCATTCCGGACATGGTCGCGCTTCAGCAGGCGGCCACAGGCGCGAATCTGGCGGCGGGCGGCCTGACCACGATCGGCCAGCTCGACGCCTATCACCGGCAGGCAACGAATCTCGTCTTGACGGCCGGCAACGATACGTCGTGGCGGCAGGGCCAGCTTGCCACCACGCCGTCGTATCCGGGCGTCACCGGTGCGGTCACGCTGTCGGAAGGCGCATCGATTCACGCGGATGCCGGTGCGAGCATCGGCATCGGGTCGCCGGCGCAGGTCACGGTACTCGGCTCCATCGTCGCGCCGGGCGGGTCGATCACGCTGAGCGCGGACGGGAGCGGCACGAATGCGCAGGCCGGGCAGTTCAGCACCGGTTTCATGAGCGCGAGCCAGTCGGTCTGGCTCGGCGCGGAGGCTTCGCTCGACGTGTCGGGCACGGCATTGGCCAATCCGCTTGCGGCGCCGGTCAAGATCGGCGCGACGACGGTCGTGCCGAACACGGGCAAGGTGCTGGCGGGCGGCTCCGTCACGATGTCGAGCGATACGGGTTACGTGGTGGCGCAGTCGGGCTCGAAGATCGACGTGTCGGGCACATCGGCGACATTCGACCAACTGCAGCCCAATGGCACATACGCGTCGCAGCCGGCGTGGAGCGACGCCGGCTCGATCACGCTGTCGGCGGCGAACGGCCTGTTCGCGGATGCGACGCTGGCCGGGCGTCCGGGCGCCGCGCAAGCGCGGGGCGGCACGCTGACGATCCTGCCGAGCCAGGCGGACCCGCGGAGTAACGGCTCGACCGCCACCGCGCTCGTCGTGCGGCAAGACGGGACATTCGTGCCCGCAGGCCTGATGCCCGGGCAGAGTTTCTCGTCGGCGATCGACTCGACCACCGGCTTGCCGATCGGGCAGTCGAACGGCGTCATTCAGTTCGCGGCCGATCGGCTCGACGGATCCGGCATCGCGAATCTGGTATTGGGCAGCGGCACGCCGCCCAACGGTGCGCAGGCAACGCCGATCCTGTTTGCCGGCAACGTCACGCTGTCGTTGCCGGAATCCGTGACATTGAACACGGAGCGCGTCGCCGCCATCGGCAGGGGGCAACTGTCGTCGCTGTTGTCGACGCCCGCGCGCAAGGCCGACGGGACGCTCTCGGCCGCCGTCGACGGCTTGCTCGCGCAACCGCAGCCGTCGTTGGGCACGACCGTCGAGATCGATGCGCCGTACTTCGCGTTGTCGGGGCCGCGCATCCTGTCACAGTCGCCCCAGTTCAAACCGGTCGCGGCCGTGTCCGATGCGACGCTGAACGTGAACGCATCGTTCATCGATCTGAAGAACCAGGTTCAGCTCAACAATTTCGCTCATGCGAACTTCACGAGCAGCGGCGATATACGCCTGAGCTCGACGAACGCGGACCAGTCCCAGGCGACCTCCGGGTCGGGGATACTTTATACGCCGGGCAACCTGACGTTCAAGGCGGCGGACTTGTATCCGGCGACCGGCAGCACCTTCATTGTCGACGCGGTCGGCCCGACCGATTCGGCTACGGGCCAACCGGCGCCGACGACGGTTACCTTCGCGTCGAACGGCGTATCGGACACGCCGTTGTCGGCGGGCGGCGCGCTACTCGTGGACGCGACGAACATCGTGCAGGGCGGCACGGTGCGCGCGCCGTCCGGCACGATCGTGTTCGGCGTGGGCGATCCGTCGAATGCGGCGACGCAGGCCCAGTTTGGCGGGTTGCTGCTGGTCGCGACGGATTCGGTGAAATTGGCGAGCGGGAGCGTGACGTCGGTCTCGAACGGCGGCTTGGTGATTCCGTACGGCACGACGATCGACGGCGTCGAGTGGCAGTTCAATCCGCTTGCCGGCAACACGGTGCCCGACCTCAGCGCGCCACCCGCGAAATACGTGGGCGTGAACGGCAGCAATGTCGCGCTCGACAAGGGCGCGACGATCGACCTGTCCGGCGGCGGCGACCTGCAAGCCGCCGAATGGGTGCCGGGCACCGGCGGCACGCGCGACGTGCTGTCGCAATACAACGTGAGCTATGCAAGCGGCAAGGGCGGCACGGCCGTGCCGGTCAATGTCGGAGCCGGCAACGTTTATGCGATCGTGCCGGGCAAGCAGTCACCGGTCGCGGTGTATGACCCGATCCTCGCGCAGACGACACAGCCTTCCACCAACGCAAACGGCACGGCAACGACCGCGACGGCGACGATGGGCGTCGGGCAGGCGAGCCTGACCGATCCGGTCGGCAAGGCCGTGTATCTGTCGGGCGTGCCGGGGCTGGCGCCCGGCTACTACACGCTGCTGCCGGGCAAGTACGCGACGTTGCCGGGCGCGTATCGCGTCACGGTGTCGAACACGGCCGGCAATCTCGTGCCGGGCGCGAGCCAGGTGCTGCAGGACGGCACGGTCGTGACGGCAGGCTATTTCGCCGACGCGTTGACGGGCAGCCGAAGCGCGACGCCGACGCTGTTCAACGTGCAGTCGAACAGCGTGTGGCAGCAGTACTCGCAATACACGCTGACGGGCGCGAACGCCTATTTCACGAAACTCGCCGCGACGAAGGGCAACGTGACGCTGCCGCTGCCGGTGGACGGCGGTCAGCTGGTGCTGGCGGCGACGAAGGCGCTGACGCTGGGCGCGACGCTGAATGCGGCCGCCGGCGCGGGCGGCGCGCCGGCCCAGGTCGACCTCGCGTCGCAGGAGATCCAGATCACCGGTAATGGCAGCGCGGCGCTGCCCGGCTATCTGCAGATCGGCAGCGACGCGCTCGATTCGCTGAACGCGGGCAGCCTGCTGATCGGCGGCACGCGCGCGGCGACGACGAGCGGCGTCACGATCACGCCGATCGCGAACAGCGTCGTCGTGTCCAACGACGGCAACACGGCGCTGAAGGGCCCCGAGATCCTGCTCGTCACGAAGACCGACGGCAGCGGCACCGATCCGAACGCGGCGAACGGCCTGCGCGTCGATGCCGGTGCATCGATTACCGCGCAGGGCGATTACCCGGCCGCCAAGGATCAACCGATCGCGATCGTTGGCGACGGCGCATTGCTGCGCGTGTCGAACGGCGCGATGGCGCCGCTGTCGCGCACCGGCGGCACGGGCACGGGCCTGATGTCGGTCGGTGCAGGAGCGACGCTCACGGGCGGCCAGGCGCTGCTGCTCGATTCGTCCGGCGATCTGAAGGTCGATCCGTCCGCCGTGCTGTCGGCCAAGGCGATCACCGCGGACGGGTCCGCGATTACGTTCACCAACGCGAGCGGTGCGTCGGCGGCGGCTCTGCCGGGCTTCGTCGTCGATCCGGCCGGCCTCGCGCAGTTCGCGAACGCACAGCAGGTGACGCTGCGCAGCTACGGAGCGATCGGCTTCGTCGGCGACGTGAACGCGACGTTCGGCAACAGCGTCGATCTGAGCGCCGGCACGTTCACGAGCGATGGCGGTCACGTCACGCTAAATGCGCAGCAGGTCGCGTTCACGAACGAGATGGGCGCGGCGCCGGGCACGACGACGGCCGGAAACGGCACGCTGACGGTCAACGCGAAAGAGATCGACTTCGGCACGGGCACGAAGGCGGTTAGCGGCTTCGGCTCGGCGGTGATGAACGCGACGGGCGGCATCGTCGGGCAGGGCACGGGCACGTTCGATTTCGGCGCATTGCCGGTGACGCTCAATGCACCGGTCTACCTTGCCGATACGAGCTCGGCCGCCACCGTGAAAACCACGGGCGCACTGACGCTGAACGGGGCGTCGGGCACGGCATTGAAGCGCGATGCGGTCGGCGGCGCATGGACCCTCATCGGCGGTACCGTCGTCGACAACGGTGCGACGATCAGCGCGCCGGCCGGCAACGTGACGCTCGAAGCGACGACCGGCAATCTGACGATCGGCGGCGGATCGACCGTCAGTTCGGCAGGTGTGTCGAAGCAGTTCTTCGACGTGACGCGCTACGCGCCGGCCGGTTCGATTGCGCTGACGGCCGATGCCGGTACCGTCGACGTGCAGTCCGGCTCGACGCTCGATTTCTCCGGGGCCACTGGCGGTGGCGCGGCTGGCAGCCTTTCGCTGTTGGCGCCGCAACAGGTCGTGAACCTGAACGGCGCGATCAAGGGCGGCGCGGCCAGCGGCTATGCGGGCGGGTCGTTCTCGCTCAATACGGGCGGCGCGGCCGATCTCGATGCGCTGTCGAAGACGCTTGCATCGAGCGGCGTGAACGAGGCGATCACCGTCCACACGAAGACAGGCAACCTGACGCTGTCGCAGGGCAACACGCTGACCGCGCACTCGGTGCTGCTGACGGCCGACGGCGGATCGGGAAGCTCGACCGATACGGCGAACGGCAACGTGAACGTGCTCGGGACGATCGACGCGTCCGGCAAGGCGGGCGGCGAGATCGACCTGTACGGCCGCAACGGTGTGGACATCGAAGGTTCGCTGCTGGCGCGCGGCTCCGATCCGAACCAGCGCGGCGGCAAGGTGAATATCGGCACGACCGCAATGTTCGATCCGACGATCGTCGATGCAAACGGCAACTCGGTCGCGTACAACGCAACCTATGGTTACGAGAACATCCTGCGTGCGAACGCGGGCGCGATCACGCTCGGCGCGAACGCGCTGATCGACGTGTCGGGCGGGACGGCCGGCGGGTTGTCCGGCGGCACGGTGAATTTCCGCGCGCCGCTATTGGCCGACAACGGCGTGAAGCTCAACCTGCCGGATACGTTCAACGACGGCAAGGGCATCGTCGGCTCGCGCGCGACGACGCTCGAGGCGTATGCGGTGTGGAGCACGACGGACGCGACGACGGGCGCGCAGCACTTCGACGGCGTCATCGACCCGGCGGGTTGGTATGACAAGAGCGGGCATCTGCTGGCCGGCACGTTCACGGCACAAGGGACGTCCGGCACGCCGGCGACGTTCGCGTTCGCACCGGACGGCTCGGGCGGCGGCACGCTGACGAACCAGGCGACGGGTGTATCGTCGACCGTTACGCAGGTGCAGCTTCAAGGCGGCGATAAAGACATCGGTTTCGGCGGGCTGAACAACATGTACTTCGCGCCCGCGAGCGGCGGCGCGAACACGGATCACCAGACCTTCTACGGATATCAGAACGGCGATGCGTCGACGGCGGCGCCGGGCACGCTGATGGGGTTTGTACAGCACGGGCTCGATACGCTGGTCGATCCGTTTGCCGGCAGGAACATCGCGAATACGCGCATCGTGCCGGGGATCGAGCTCGATAACCCGAGCCCGGCGATCAACGGCGGCGATATTCAGGTGCTGACGAACTGGAACCTCGGGGCAGGTACATCGCCGACGAATCTCGCGTTCCGGTTCGACGGGCAGGCGCCGGTCGTGACGCTGCGTGCCGAGAACAACGTGAAGGTGAAGGCGAGCCTGTCGGACGGGTTCTTCCAGATCGCGAACCCGCTGGGTGGCGGGGGGACGATTCCGGTGCCGCCGTTGTCGACGTTGGCAGCGGCACAGACGATTTATGGCGCGTCGGCGGGGCATTACGGGTACGGACTCTCGGTTTGGGCGAACTATGGCCTGGCGTCCGGTCCGGGGCAACCGGTCGGAGGGGCGCCGGACGAAGTTGCCGAATACTATGCGCTTTATACGGCGTATGCGAATTTCCTGGACCAGACCGCGACGAGCCTTTCGTCGGCGCTGGGACCAGGCTGGTCGCCGAACGACACCAACGTCGAGATTATCTTTGGGATTCGGACCTCGAACTCCAGCACGATGCTACCCGGTCAGCCAACGGCTCCAGTTGCGCCGACTGCGGTCGAGCAGGCATCGAATCCCGCGTCCTATCTGATCTATCTGAATCGGTATCAGAAGTATCTGTCCGATTCTGTACAGTTTGTGGTTCAGCACCAGCAATGGCCACTGGTGACCAGTGTCGACGCACCAAAGGTTCAACCTGTATCTGTCATTGCGACAACGACGATTAGCTTGCCGGCAATAACGGACAATACGCCGTCTCCGACGTCGGTTGCGACTGTTCCAATTCCTCTTGTGTCTGCTTCGCTGACGGGCGGCTCGAGCAGTTCCTTCCGCGTGGTGGCAGGGGCGGATCTGAACAGCACGAATCCGCTGGCGCTTCAGGCGCGGGCCGCAGGAAGCGGATCGAATGGCAAGAGCGTGACCTTCGACGGGCATACGACGTTCGTCGACAGCAACGGTCTGGCAATTCCGGCGCCGACGATGATACGCACCGGTACCGGTTCGATCGATATCGCGGCTGGCAATGACATCGCGCTATTCGACAGCAGTTCGATCCAGCCGAACAGTCCTGACATCACCGTTCCCGGCGTGATTTACACCGGCGGCGCACCGGCGGTGGGAGCGCCGGCGTCCAGCACGGGCCTTTCGATCGTTCATGGCCTGAACAACAATCCGGATATTCTGGTCACGTCCGCCGTCAATCCAGACTCGGCCGGTGACATCACGATTCATGCGCAGGGCGATATCAAGGGCGCGGAGTATTTGACCGATGTGAACGGCACCGTGACCGGACGTTCGGGCGCCAACATCAGCCCGTTCTGGTGGCAGTGGATGCAAATCGGCAATCCGACCGGGATGGTCGGGGCGACCAATCCCGTATCGCAGACCGTACAGACGTCGATCAACTTCGGCGCATTCGATCAAGGCGTGTTGAGCGCGGGTGGCAACGTGTCCGTGTCGGCTGGAGGGAATATCTCCGACCTCTCGGTGTCGCTGCCGACCACGTGGTATTTGACCGGTTCCAATACAGACAATCCCACGGTCAATACGGTCGGGGGCGGCAACCTGTCGGTGCGAGCCGCAGGGGACATTCTGAGCGGCGGCTATTTCGTCGCGAAGGGAACAGGAACGATCACGGCAGGCGGGAAGATCGGGTCGGATATTGCGGTGCCTTCGTCATTCGACGGCCAGCTTCCCGTAACGATGGATACGCTGCTGGCGACACAGGACGGCGTGCTCGACATAAGCGCGCGACAAGGCGTCAGCATCGGGCGCGTGTTCGATCCGTCGTATGCGCAGAGCGATGCGCTGTTGTCTGCGTACAAGCAGCAGGCCGACATGAAGGGCTATTCGTCGACGTCCGCCGTCAACATCGTGTCGACGACGGGTGACGTTGCGATCGGCACGCTCTCGGGGGTCAGCCTGATCGGCGGCGGGGCGCACAATTCAAATGTGCCGGGGCTGAACGACTTGTCGTCCGTGCTGCCGGCGTCGATGAGCCTGACTGCGCTTTCCGGCGGCATCACGGTGGCGGCGAGCGGGATGCTCTATCCGTCGGCCCTTGGCGACCTGAGCCTGATCGCCGACCAGTCGATCAATCTGTCGACGGTCAACGGATTGGTTGCCAACGGGTTTCCTGCGTTCGGCATGCTCGACGTCGACCCGTCCGCGATGCCGTCACCGGTGAAGCCGAATGTTGCCATCGCGAGGCCGACGGTTCCATCGGCGACGGCTCATGATCCGGTTGCCCTGCATGGCGACGATACGGTACCGGCGCGAATCTACAGTTTGAACGGCGATATCGTCGATGGTGTTCTGCAGGCGACCGATGTTAACGCTGGTTTCTACGGAAATCTGGTGCCTGTCGCGATAGACAAACCCGCTTTGGTTCAGGCAGGGCGTGACATCGTGAACCTGTCGTTTTTCGGGCAAAATCTGCGCAAGTCGGATGTGACGCGGATCGTCGCAGGACGGGATATCTACGACACACCGCTCATACATAACGTCGACGCGGTTATACCGGTGCTGGCGCTAGGCGGGCCTGGGACACTTGATATCCAGGCTGGTCGAAACATCGGCCCGTTGACGAGTCAGGCGCAAGCTTATGCGGCGCTGGGTGACGGAAGTTACACCGGTGAGGGGATTCCGACGGGGATTGACGCAATCGGGAATGCAAACAACCCGTATTTGCCCCATGAAAGTGCGAGCATCAATGTGCTGTTCGGTGTTGGGCCAGGCATCGACACCGCCTCGTTCGTCTCCACGTACGTCGATCCGGCGAAGTCCGTGCCGGGTGTTTCCAGCGCGACGCCCGCGCTCGTTACGTTCATGGAGCAATACGAGGCGGGACTCTCGGTCGACACGGGGCTGGTCAACGATCAGCCGGCGATCAAGTCGTTGAGCGCGGACGAGGCTTGGGCGAAATTCAAGGCGCTGCCGCAATATGTCCAGCAGCTCTTTGCCGAGCAGGTGCTGTTCAAGGTCCTGACCAGCGTCGGCGAGGATTACAACAATCCCGCCAGTCCGTACTATCAGAAATACGCGCGCGGCTACGAGGCGCTCAATACGATGTTTCCCGCTTCGCTGGGCTACACGGCCAACAATCTCGGCGGCGGCAGCAACGGTGCGAACAAGTTGATCGATACGGGCGACCTGGACATTCGCAGCACGACCATCCAGACGCAGCAGGGCGGTAACGTATCGATCCTTGGCCCGGGCGGGCAGGCGCTGATCGGGAGTACGTCCGCACCGCCTCAGATCGTCAGCAATGGTACCGGCAAGACGATTGCCGGGCCCGGAACAATGGGTGTCCTCACGCTCGAGAAGGGTGACATCAACATCTTTACGGACCGCAGCGTGCTGCTCGCCCAGAGCCGGATCTTCACCGAGCAGGGCGGCGACATGACGATCTGGAGCTCGAACGGCGATATCAACGCGGGCAAGGGTGCGAAGTCGTCGGCCGACACACCGGCGCCGCAATACGTGTGCGACGCGAACCACTATTGCACGGTCGACGCGCGCGGACAGGTCACGGGCGCGGGCATTGCAACGTTGCAAAGCGTGCCGGGTGTGCCGATCGGTACGATCAACCTCATCGCACCGCGCGGTACGGTGGACGCGGGCGATGCCGGTATTCGTGCCGGTAATCTGAACGTTGCGGCATTGCGTGTGGTGAATGCCGACAACATTCAAGTGACCGGCAAGGCAACCGGCATCCCGCTCGTGCAGGCGGTGAATACCGGTGCATTGACGGCCGCGAGTGCTGCTGCATCGGCTGCCACGCAGGTCGCGCAGGATATCGCGAAGAACAACGCTCCCGGAGGGGCGGTGCGGCGCTGGACGATTTCGGTGCAGGTCGAAGGGTTCGGCGATGCTGGCGGAGACGGCGCGAAGAAGCACAAGCAGCAGGTTGGCTACGATTCGTCGAACGCGGTGTCGATTCTTGGCTTCGGTCAACCCGGAGCCACGCAACGTGCCACGTTGACATCGGAGGAGCGGAATCGATTGGGCAAGATCTGATCGAGCGAAATGTGCACGACGCGGGCTGCCGGTAGTATCGGCGCTCGCGTTTTTTTGTGGGCGGGCGCTGCATGGATCGTTCGATCAGAGAGGGGATGAGTGTCTCCGTGATCCGGATCCTTGTTGTTCGATGAGTGGGAAGCGGGAGCCGTATTGACGGTCGTTCGCCGGACTCTTTACATGTCGCGAGACGAAGCGGCCTCTCTGATTGCAACGACTTGGGTCAGGAAGTTACGGGTCGCCTGATGAATAGGCTGGGCTACCAAAAAACTGCGCCCCGCAGTAACCGAGGGGCGCAGCGGTTTGGATCCCTGTAGTCAGTATGCGATGACTTATCGACCGAGCACCGTACCTGTGCAGACGCTCGGGTTGCCGATGTCGAGATTCCACGTGCGCGCGTTGCTCAGGAATTCGTTCGAGATGGCCGTCTGGAAGTTCGTCGGAATCGTGTCGAAGCCGTTGCCATGAACGATAGAGGCGAAGCTGGGGTTTGTGTAATGAGCGTTCAGGAAATCATGCACGGCTGTTCCGACTGCCGGATCTGCATAACATTGGCTCAGGATGATGTAGCTCATACCGGAAACCGGATAGCCCGAAGCAGGATTGCGAACACTGCTCTGAGCAGTTTCCGCCCAATTTGTCGGATTCGCAGCGGCGACTCTTAGCCCGGGCGGAGTGATTGAGCCAAGCGCCATGGTCGCATTCGTGTACGTCGGCGCGTAGTAGACGCCATTCGTATGGTTCACGAGGCTGGCCACCGGCAGTTGGAGCGCGCCGGCGGACGTCATGACCGTGCTCGACGGGGCGAGGAACGTGTTCGTGTAATTTGGAGCCAAGTATGCAACAGCGGCCATACCGGCCGACACATAGCTCGCCAACTGTCTACGTACGCCACCGTCACCCGAAGCAGCTATGAAGTTCGGCGGCACGACGCCGCCCGGGAACGAAGCCGTGAACGTCATCGAATCGAAGAACGTCACGCCCGTGGGCGCCGTGTTGGCCGTCGTACAGACAGCAGCCAGGTGGCGCGTCAGCAGTTCGGTCGTGCCGCTGGCGTCCGTCCGGTAGATGACCTTGATCGGGCTGCTGGTCGGCGTCGTGGTCGACGAGAGGTACGTCGAACCCGTTTGCGGGTTGATGACCTGATTCCAGTCGGTCAGCTTGCCCGAGAACACGCCGCACAGATCGTCGTCGTTCAGCGCGATGCTGTGCGCTTGACCCGGTGTCGTTTGCGGCGTCGTCGTGCTTGTGACGGCCGGGCCGTTGACGACCGGAATCGTGATCGGCGTGACGATGTACGGAATCTGGATCAGCGGGCCGTTGGTCGCGCCGAGACCGGCCTTGTACGACGTGAGCTGGGCGCTCGACAGTGCCGCATCGCTGTTCGCGAAATGGACCGTGCCCGTGACCGTCGAACCGAAGAACGTCGGCTGGTTGTTCAGGAATGCGTTCTGGCCGGCGCCCGAACCCACCGAGAAATACGTGAACGAGCCTTCGGCGGTGCCGAACAGGCCGATTTCGGTCGCGGGGTTGCCGATCGTACCGATTGCCGGAGCAATGAGGGACGAGCCACCGCCTTGCACGTTAGGCGAGGCCATCGCGGCAATACCGCCGAGGCTGGAGAAAGCAAGAGCGATCGATTGGCAGAGCCTGCGGTGTTGATGAAGTCGCATGTGGCAATTTCCGAGGAGAAGAGATGGCACGCCGGACTGACGTCAACGGTGCGTCGACCGAGGACAAATCGAGGACAAGTGAAAAACTGCGCCCGCGGATCTCCGGGGGCGCAGCCGTTCCGACGAGGTTAAGCTGATTGCCGGTCGCTTAGCGGCCGACCACCGTGCCCGTGCAGACGCTTGCGTTGCCGATGTCGAGGTTGAAGCCGCTCGCGTTGCTCAGGAAGTCGTTCGAGATGGCCGTCTGGTAGTTCGACGGAACCGTGTCGAAGCCGTTGCCATGAACGATCGCCGCGAAGCTGGCGTTCGTGTAGTGGCTGTTCAGGAAGTCATGCACGGCCGTCTTGACGGTCGCATCCTTGTAGCACTGGCTCAGGATGATCTGGCTGGTGCCGGAAACCGGGTAGCCCGACACCGGGTTGCCGGCGGCCGGCACCCATTGCGAAGGATCCGAGGCTCCGGCCTTGAGTGCCGGCGGCTTGACCGTACCGAGCGCGGTCGACGCATTCGCATACGTCGGCGCGTAGTACACGCCGTTCGTTGCATTCACGAGGCTTGCCACCGGCAGCTGGAATGCGCTGGCCGACGTCACGACCGTGCTTTGCGGAGCCAGGAACGTGTTCGTGTAGTCCGGGCTCAGGTAAGCGACAGCGGCCGTGCCGGCCGACTGGTAGCTCACCAGTTGCGTACGCACGCCACCGCTACCCGAGGCAGCCGTGAAGTTCGCCGGTACGCCACTCGGGAACGAAGCCGTGAACGTCAGCGAATCGACGAACGTCACGCCGGCAGCCGTATTGGTGGTCGTACAGACAGCTGCCAGGTGGCGGGTCAGCAGTTCGGTCGTGCCGCTGCCGTCCGAACGGTAGACGACCTTGATCGGTGCGCTCAGCGCGTATACCGAGCCCGTTTCCGGGTTGGTGACCTGATTCCAGTTCGTCAGCTTGCCGGAGAACACGCCGCACAGGTCGTTGTCGTTCAGCGCGATGCTATGTGCCTGATTCGGCGTCGTTTGCGGCGTCGTCGTGCTCGTCACGGCCGGGCCGTTGACGACCGGCACCGTGATCGGCGTAACGACGTACGGGATCTGGATCAGCGGGCCGTTGGTCGCGCCGAGGCCGGCCTTGTACGACGTGAGCTGGGCGGTCGACAGTGCCGCATCGCTGTTCGCGAAGTGGACCGTGCCCGTGACGCCCGCGCCGAAGAACGTCGGCTGGTTGTTCAGGAACGCGTTCTGGCCGGCGCCCGAACCCACCGAGTAATACGTGAACGAGCCTTCGGCCGTGCCGAACAGGCCGATTTCGGTCGCGGTGTTGCCGATCGCGCCGATGGTCGGGGCGACGAGCGACGAACCGCCGCCGTGGATGTCCGCGGCCATCGCGGCCGTGGCGCCCAGACCGGAAACAACGAGAGCGAGGACTTGACAGATCTTGCGCTTGCTGGATTTCATGAGAAATTTCCTTGAACGAAGATAAACGGGAACCCCTGCTACTGCGGTTGGAATGCTTATGGACCGCCGGGTAAATGTAGGAGGTAATTCGAATGGCGCGTGTGAATTTTTCATAACGAATGGTGCGTAACATTTTTATCGATCAAGCCATTGCGTTATTCGAATTGATAAAGCGCCTATCGGAGCGTCATTCGGCATGAGTTGGAGCGCCCATATACTGGGATTTGGCCGGAGTCGCTCGACGGATTGCGCACGAGAACCCGCGTCAGGCTTGATGGAAGCTGTTGACGTAGCACGCGGGTCCAGGCAGCGCTACCCCAACTTCACGACGGTTTCGTGGCGGATGTTACGGAACATTGCGCACGTCGATGAATATCTTCCACTTCGATGTATTTTTTCGCTTGTCGCACGAATCTGTAAATGGAAGGTCGAGCAAGGTCGCATTGTATTTAATGTGCGATCGATTAATTGTCCGGAAAAGCTTGAAATCGTTTTTACGTTATAAGAATAACGACGGCAGGTAATAAGCCACGTCAAAAAAGGTAGCCCAACATCCGTCACAAATTTGTGCCGGTTTGCTCCGTAGTCTTCCCCGGCGACTCCGTCCGGCATGCAGCGCGACGCCATCGAAAGCAGTCGCGTACGTGACAGGAGAGCACCGACATGTCGGCATTCCGCTACGAAGCGATCGATCCCACCGGCCGCACGCTGAAAGGCGTGCTCGAAGCCGACAGCGCGCGCGCCGGCCGCAGTCATCTGCGCACGCAGGGGCTCACGCCGCTCGTCGTAGAACTGGCCGCGCAGCGTCTGCACGGCGAGCGCCATCAACGGTTGTCGCTCGGCCGCAAGCTGTCGCAGCGCGAGCAGGCGATCATCACGCGCCAGCTCGCGAGCCTGCTGGTCGCGGGGCTGCCGCTCGACGAAGCGCTGTGGGTATTGAGCGAGCAGGCCGAACGCGAATACGTGCGCGAGCTGATGGCGTCGATCCGCGCGGAAATCGTCGGCGGCCATTCGTTCGCGAATGCGCTGAGCCAGCATCCGCGCGATTTCCCCGAGATCTATCGCGCGCTCGTCGCGGCCGGCGAGCACACGGGCAAGCTCGGCGTCGTGCTGTCGCGTCTGGCCGACTACATCGAACAAAGCAACGCGCTGAAGCAGAAGATCCTGCTGGCGTTCACGTATCCGGGCATCGTCACGCTGATCGCGTTCGGCATCGTCACGTTCCTGCTGAGCTACGTGGTGCCGCAGGTCGCGAACGTGTTCACCAGCACCAAGCAGCAGTTGCCGACGCTGACGGTCGTGATGATGGCGTTGTCCGATTTCGTGCGGCACTGGTGGTGGGCGTCGCTCGCGGCGACGGTCGCGATCGTCTATGCGATCCGCAAGGTGCTGTCGCGCGATGCGCCGCGGCTCAGGTTCGACACGTGGGTGCTCACCGCGCCGCTCGCCGGCAAGCTCGTGCGCGGCTACAACACGGTGCGCTTCGCGAGCACGCTCGGCATTCTCACGGCGGCCGGCGTACCGATCCTGCGCGCGTTGCAGGCAGCCGGCGAGACGTTGTCGAACCGCGCGATGCGCGCGAACGTCGACGACGCGATCGTCCGCGTGCGCGAAGGCTCGGCGCTGTCGCGCGCATTGGCACATACGAAGACGTTTCCGCCGGTGCTCGTGCACCTGATTCGCTCGGGCGAGGCGACGGGCGACGTGACGACGATGCTCGACCGCGCATCCGAAGGCGAATCGCGCGAGCTGGAGCGCCGCACGATGTTCCTGACGAGCCTGCTCGAACCGCTGCTGATCCTCGCGATGGGTGGCGTGGTGCTCGTGATCGTGCTGGCGGTGATGATGCCGATCATCGAGCTGAACAACATGGTGCAGTGATGCGCGGTTCAGCGCACGAACGCGTTGGCCTTCTCCGCGGCGGGCAGCGCGATTTCGCGTTGCAGCCCGTTGCGGTCGACGACGATCGAGCGCGCGCGAACCTCGGCGAGCTTCGCGGCTTCGCCGATCGCCGAGCCGAGCGACACGACGCGCGATGCTTCGCCGCCGACGCTGACGATCGCGGCCGCTCGACGTGCATCGAACGCGAGCACGCCGAGCAACTGGATGGCATCGCGGCCGTCGTCGGGTTTCGCGCCGAACAGCCGCGCGCCGGCCGCAACGTCGATCGGCGCGGGCGGCGGTGCAAGCGCCGCGACCGGCGCATCGGCGGTGCTCAATACGCGCACGGCCCACAGCGACACGGCGGCGAGTGCCGCGGCGGCGGCGAGCGTCGCCGCGAGCGGCACGAGATCGGTGCGGGACGGCGTGATGCGAAGCAGGTCGAATGGTTTCATGGCGACGGGTCGATGCGATGGACAGAAGACGTTTTCCATTCTTTGCCGCGAGGGTGAATGCATGATGACGGGCCTCAACGAAACCCGAACGTCGTACGCCGGCCAGGCGGGCAGACGAACGCGTCGCCATACGCAACGCGGCTTCACGCTGATCGAGATCATGGTGGTGGTTGCGATTCTCGGCATTCTCGCGGCGCTGATCGTGCCGAAGATCATGAGCCGTCCGGACGAGGCGCGTCGCATCGCCGCGAAGCAGGACATCGGCACGATGATGCAATCGCTGAACCTGTATCGCCTGGACAACGGCCGTTATCCGTCGCAGGAGCAGGGGCTCGCCGCGCTGATCCAGAAGCCGACGACCGATCCGGTACCGAACAACTGGAAGGACGGCGGTTACCTGGAGCGCTTGCCGAAGGATCCATGGGGCAACGCGTATCAATACCTGAGCCCGGGCGCGCACGGCGCTATCGACGTGTTCAGCTACGGTGCGGACGGCAAACCGGGCGGCGAGGGCAACGATGCGGACATCGGTTCGTGGCAGTGACGGAACGATGGGCATCCTGAACGGGCGCGGCCGGCGCGCGGGCGCCGCACGTCGCACGGCGGCGGGCTTCACGCTGCTGGAGATGCTCGTCGTGCTCGTGATCGTCGGGCTGCTGGTCGCGGTCGTCACGCTCGCGCCGTCGCGCAACCGGCGCACCGATCTGGCGGAGGAGGCGCAGCGCCTGGCGAACCTGCTCGAATCGGCCGGCGACGAAGCGCAGGTGCGCGCGATGCCGATCGCATGGCAGCCGGTCGGCGGCGGCTATCGCTTCGTGCAGCGCACCGAAAGCGGCGGCTGGGCGCCGATGACCGACGACCTGTATCGCGCCCGCCGCTGGGGCAGCGAAGTGACGGGCGTATCGGTGCATTACACGGGTGGCGGCGAAGCGCCGTCGCGGATCGTGCTCGGCAGCGAAAGCATCGATGTGCCGGTGACGATCACGCTGTGGTCCGGCGACGTGCGGATGGCCGTCGTCGGCACGGGCATCGGCAACTTCGTCGTGCGCCGGCCCTGAGCGGCACGCGTCATGGTCCACGTGCGCGCCGGCGATGCACGAAAGCGGTGCGGCGCGATCGTGTCGCGCGGCGATACGCTTCACCGGACTGTCACAGTGCCCGCTCACAATCTGTCGTTCGCTTGCGACGGAGCCGCTCACGGGGATGCACGCTTCGGCACGCGGCGTGCAACTCCACTTCCGTCCAGGGATTCATGACTCGTTCACGGGCGCCGACCGGTGTCCTGGCGCTCGTCGCGTGGCTCGTGTTGGTCGTGCTGTCGATGCGCGGCGTGCACGCGCAGGAGACCGGTTCCATCGGCCGCCAGCCGGGCAGCGCGGTGCATTTCGATCTGCCCGCGCAGCCGCTCGCGAAGACCTTGCAGGATTTCGCGCGGCTCACCGAGATGATCGTGCTCGCGCCGGCGCCGCTGCTCGACGGGCGCACGAGTGTGCCGGTCCAGGGCGATTTCGCGCCGCGCGATGCGCTCGAGCGGATGCTGGCCGGAACGGGGTTGCGTGCGGAATTCTCGCGTCCGGACGAGGCGATCATCGTCGCGCAGCCGGCCGCCGAGGCGCCGCCCGCCCCGGCCGACACGCCGGCGGATGCGGCGCTGCCGATCGACGGGATCGGCGATTCCGGCGATCGGCGCGCGTTCGCGGGCCTGCTGCAGGCGCATCTGATCGATGCGCTGTGCGCGCAGCCGGCGGCGGTGCCGGGCAGCTATCGACTCGTCGCGCAGATGCGCATCGACAACAGGGGGGCGGTGGTGGCGGTCAACATGGTGGCATCGAGCGGTTCGGCCGCCCGCGACGCGGCGGTGATGCGCGCGCTGCGCGCGCTGAAGCTGGACGGCGCGCCGCCTGCGGACCTGCCGCAGCCGGTCACGATCCTGCTGCGCCCGGCCGGCAACGGCGTGCATTTCCGTTGTCCGGCGCCGCAGCCGGCCGTTCGGGGCTAGGCCATCATGTCCGACAGCAACCGCTCCGGGCTCCGGAATCTGCTGGCGACGCGCTACGCGTACCTGGTCAGGCGGCTCGAGCGCGTGACGGGGTCGAAGGACGGCGCAGCCGACGCGCTGCACGAAACCTGGCTGCGCCTCGAGAACGCGAACGTCTCCACGCAGGTGACGAACGCGGACGCCTATATACTCGGGATGGCGAACAATGTCGCGATCGACCAGCATCGGCGCGAACGGCGGCATCTGCACGACGACGACGTCGAGACGCTGCTGGAGGTGCCCGACGAACTGGCCGATCCCGAACGGATCGTCGCGGCGCGCCGCAAGGTCGAGACGCTGAAGGACGTGCTGCGCGGCCTGCCGCCGCGGCGTCGCGCGATTTTGCTGGCCGCCCGCGTGGACGGCCTGCTGAATCGCGAGATCGCCGAGCATTTCGGCATTTCGCTGCGGCTCGTCGAAAGCGAGCTGAGCGCGGCGATGAAGTACTGCCTGCAGCGGATGCAGGAAGACGGCGATTCGTACACGGGCACGCGAGGCGGCCCGCGCAAATTTTGAGCATCCGGACGATGACGAAAGCCCAGGCCCAACCTGCCCACGACGAACTCGACGAAGCGAGTGCGTGGCTGCTGCGTCTGCGCTCGGGAGACGCGAGCCAGGACGACGCCGATGCGTTCGAACGCTGGTGCAAGGATCGTCCGCAAGCCGCCGATCTGCTGCGCGGCACCTGGAGCTCGCTGCGCACGGCCGCGACCGAACTCGCGCACGAGGAGCGCACGGCCGCGGCCTGGGCACAGGTCGCCAGGCGCGAACGCACGATGCGCACTGGGCGGCGCGCGTTCATCGGCTTCGCGGTCGCCGCGGGCGCGTCGTGGCTCGCCGTGCGGCCGCCGCTGCAGCTATGGCCGTCGCTCGGCGACATCGCGGCCGATTACCACACGGGTACCGGCGAGCAGCGCAGCGTCGCGCTGTCGTCGCGCGTCACGGTCGAACTGAATACGCAAACGCGCCTCGACGTGCTGCCGGCGAGCGATGCCGCGCATGGCGTCGAAGTCGTCGCGGGCGAGGCGGAGATCGACGCTATCGCGCCGCCGGCCGGCCGCGCGACGCCGATCCAGCCGGTCACGGTGGTGGCGGGCGGCGGCCGCATGAGGGCGCTGGTCGCGCGTTTCAACGTGCGGCGTACGGGCTCGCAGGTCTGCGTGACGTGCCTGTCCGGCACGGTCACGCTCGAACATCCGCGCGGCGCACGTACGCTGAGCGCCGACGATCAGGTCGTCTACGACGACCGCGGCGTACAGCCGGTGTCGCGGACCGATCCGGGCGCCGTCAGCGCGTGGCGACGCGGCATGCTGGTGTTCAACGGCGTGCCGCTGTCGGACGTCGTCGACGAGATCAACCGCTACCGGCGCGGCAAGGTCATCCTGCGCAGCGCGTCGCTCGGCGCGAACCGAATGCAGGCGCAGTTTCCGATCACGCGGCTCGACGACGTGATCGACATGGTCGGCCGCCTGTACGGCGCGCACATCACGCGCCTGCCCGGCAACATCGTGCTGCTGAGCTGAGCTGCTTTCCCCGCGTTCCGCTTTCCTTCCTTTCTCCCGTTTCCATCCGGCCGTTGCTCCGCCTGCCGCGGTGCTGCCCGCGCTGCGGGTTACGGCGCGTCGATACGACCTTATCCATGAGGGCCGGCAAACGCCGGGCCGTCACGCGTGACGGCCCGGTGGGGCGTCGTCGGACCCGAGGCGTGGGTGGCAAGCGCCCCGGCCGCGCAGCGATGCGCGGCGGGGGGATGTGTGTCGAGGGAGCTTCGGGCGGTGGCGTGATCATGAACGAATCGCAACGGGATACGGATTCCGGCGACGCGGACACGCGCGCCGATGCGATCCGCGAGGGCGCGGTGCGCTGGCTGCTGTGGCTGCGCGCCGGCGACACGACTGAACGGGAACGCGACGCTTTCGGGCGGTGGCGCGCGCAGAGCGACGAGCATGTACGCACGGTGCGCGAGCTGATCTGGATGTGGGCCGTGCTGGAGACGGTCGGCCGCCCGGAGCCGGGCGAGCCGGGTGGGTCCACGCGCACGCATTGACGCGCCGCATCGGCGTTGCAAGAAAGTTTGCGGGTTAGGCGGGGCCGCTGCGACCTTGTATATGAGAGAGCGAGGGGCCGTGAAGAGGGGCGATGGCGTGGAGACCGGGGAACGGGGGCCGGAATGGCCCCCGGATCACCCGTCATGCACGGTGGTCGGCGCGCGCGCCGGTCCACGCGGCATCGAGCGGATCGTCGGCATCGCGCAGCGGCTCGCGCAGAAACGGAAAGCGTTCGACGAACGGTGCGGATTCTTGCAGGGCCACGATATGGTTGACCATCCATTGCAGCAGTTCGCCGCCGTGCCGGACCTGTTCCGGACGCCAGTCCGGCATCGTCGAGAAGAGGGCGGAGAAGCCGCTCCAGCGCGACGGGCGGTCGTTGTCGCCGGGGCGGAAATAGGTATTCATCGCGACGTCGCGCGCCTGCGTCAGCGTGCCGACGAACAGCCCGTGCGGCGTGGGCACGCCGATCTGCTGCCAGCCTTCCGCGATCGCCAGCGAGCGCATCACGCGCGCCGCGACGAACGCGATGCGCGTCTCGTGCTCGATTTCCGCAAGCGACATCACGCCGTTGCGCTGCATGCAGCGCGCGACCGCGTGCGGCCGGATCGCGTTCGACGCGAAACTGCGCAGCACGAGGTCGGGCACCGTCAGTTGAAGCTGGAATTCACGCAAGCCGTGCTCGGCGCTCATCGTCGAGAAATGGACGAACAGCCCCTCTGCGTGACCGAGCGCGCCGACGTACGGTTCGAGCCCGAGGCGCACGAGTTTCGGCGCGATCTGACGCTCGAGCAGCCGCAGCAGGTTGCGGCGATTGCGCACGCCCTTGAAATCGTCGAGGCCGCGCGTGACGATGTCGCTGATCTCCCAGCGGCGCTCGTCGGCGATGAGCCGCGGGGAGCCGCTCAGGTCGAACCGGGCGCGGCCGTGCGCCACGCGGGGATCTACGTACATGCCGGTGCCTCGTGCATTGATTGCGAATGGCTCGCCGCGACGGCGCGGCGTCGCGCGGAGCGGGTCGCTCACGATGCTGCGGGGTCGCTCGCGCTGCGTCAAGTGCGAACGCGTTGCGACGCGCGCGAGCGTATGCCGTTGCGGCGGCCCGCACGATCGACAGGACAGTGTGAGGTAACCCGATGATGCGCGCTGTCGTGGAACGCTTCGTCGAGCAGAGCCCGATGACGATCATGGCGCGGCTCGTCCTGCAATGCGCGCTGCACGACGACTGGGTCGACGCCGCGGCGGGTGCCGGCGACGAGCCCGACGGCGAGTCGATCCGCGAGGCGCTGTTTGCCGTTGCCGTCGACGCGATCGCGGCGATTGCCGCGTGGCGGCGGATGTCGGATGCCGCCGGCGCCGTCGCGCCGGGGTTCGGCGCGGCCGTGACGGCGCTGCACGATTGCATGAGCCGGTGGCGGTCCGGCTGGGGGCGCGCGCTGGCCAGGGACAGCGTCGACCTGCTGCTGCCGGTCGCGTCGGTGCGCGGTGTCGACGGGGCGTGCGCCGTCGACGGGGCGTGCGCCGTCGACGGGATGCGGCTGCGCGTGCTGGACGGCGCCGGCGAGGCCTGTGCGCCGCGAGCCGACGGTTGCGACTGCGGGCGCGCGTGCGACGACCCGGCGCGCGATGCGGCGGCAGGCGGTGCGCGCGTCCTGCCGGTGTACGACCCGGAGCTCGGGATGATCGTCGACCTGCTGCCTTGCGAGCGCGGCCGGTCGCACGAGCGTGCATTCGTCGGCGCGCTGCTCGAAGCGGTCCGGCCCGGCGAGCTGTGGATCGTCGACGGGCGCTTCGATACGGATGCGATCCTGTCCGGCTGGCCGCGCCGCGGCGGCGCGTTCGTGCTGCGCGAATACGGCCGCTCGGCCGCCTGCCGGCCGCTCGGCGACTGGCAGGACGCCGGCGTGTTCGGCACCGGGCGCGTTCGCGAACGATCCGTTGGGATGGCCGGCGAAGGCGGCGCGTCGGACACGTTTCGCCAGATCGAATGGGAACGCGCGGAGGCGCCCGGCGAAAGCGTCACGCTGCTGACCGACCTGTCGGCCGAGCGGTTCGACGCGCCGCAGATCGTGGCGCTGTCGCGCCGACGCTGGCGCGACGCGTTGCCGCTCGCGCTCGAGCCCGTGACGGGCGGCACGCCGTTCGGCGCCGTGCCCGCGCGTGCGGCGTTGCTGGCGAGCGGGATCGCCGCGTTCGCCTACAACGCGTTCAGCGCGATGACGCGCGTCGTCGGCGGCGCGCTCGATCTCGATGCGCGCGACGCCGCGCGCCTGCCGTCGCTGATCGCCGACGGCGTCACGGCCACCTATGCGGGCATGATGATCGCGCTGCCGCCGGACTGGTGGCAGCGTTACGACCGGTTGCCCGCGACGGCGCTCGGCCAGATCGTGCGGATGCTCGCCGTGCACGTCGACCCGCGCAGCGAACGGCGGCGCCGCCGCGACAGCAGGTTGTCGTCGAAGTCGCAGGCATTGCTGCGCGCCGCGACGCTCGAGTGCCTGCTGCACGACAACGGCGACGATCCGGCCGCGAACGTGTTCAGCCTGCGCACGATCGCGATGGCGACGCGCGACTTCAGCAGCAATCCGTCGAAGGCGCTGCGGCACGCCGGCGAGGCGCTGGTGATGGTCACCAAGTACAACCGGCCGATCGCGCTGCTCGTGTCGATCGACGACTGGAACCGGCTGCTCGGCGAAGTGCGCGAGACGAGCTTCACGCGCTTGTCGTTCGATGCGGCGGCGTCGCCGGGCCAGCGACCGGTGACGTTGAGCGAGTCGTCGCTGAATTAGTCGGCGCCGCCGGCACGTTGCCGGCTCGGCCCGGCTCGCCGTTCGCCGCGTCCGTCTCTGCCGCATCCGGCTTCAACTCGTCAGCCGCCGCACCCAGATCACCGACGTCCACGCGAAATTGCCGCTGCCGTAGCGTGCGATCAGCGTGTCCACGCGCGCGTTGATCCGCGCCGAATGCACGCGGCAATGCACGATGAAGTAGCCGCTGTTCACGCCGACGGCCGAGCCGTCCGGCAAAGTCGGGTTGCCGCCCTGCGCGGGCAGCAGGTATTCGGCGATGTCGCCGGTGCTCACGAAGTAGGCGCTCGCGCGCCGGTCGACGAGCCGCTTCGCCTGGCTCGCCGACAGCGTCGGGATCGCGGCGACGAGCACGGGCTCGGTCGCGGTGTTCGCGTTGACGACGGTCAGGTCGGGCAGGATCGTGACGTACGGCGCGAGCGCTTCGATCGCATGCGCGTCGTAGCCGGGAATGCGTGCGAGATCGTCGACGGACACGAGCTGCAGCGGCCAGCCGCCCGGGCCGTTCGCGTCGCGCAGCGAGCGCAGCATGTAGTCGGCCGTCGGTTGCGCGAGCGCCGGATCGAGCGACAACTGGCCGAGCAGGCGCCGGTACGCCAGCACGCCTTCGCCGTTGGACTGCCACGGCTTGCCGGGCGCGGCGCGCGACACGAGGTTCATCAGGTTGAAGCGCGCCTGCGCGTCCTCGACGCTGCCCGAGATCCACGCGCGCGACAGCTCCGCATTGACCGCCAGCGCGTCGGATGGCAGCAGGTCCGAGAGCTGCACGTCGGCGACGGGCGCCGACCATGGCTGGCCGACGAACGTGACGTTCGACGTCGCGCTTTGCGCGCGCAGCGTCGCGCGTGCCCATTCGACCGCGGCGCGCTCGATCCACATCGTCTGTGTCGCGAGCCGCTGGTTCTCGACGTCGCGCGTCGCGACCTGCTGGCGCCACAGCACGCTGGCCGCGAGCGTGGCCGCCAGCGCGACGACGAGCAGCACCGTCACGATCGCGATGCCGCGTTCGCGCCGCGCGTGCGCCGTCCTTCCTGTCCCGTATCGATGCATCCGCGTGCCCTCGCAGTGTCGGCGCGGTGCGCTCACACCTCGAACGCCAGCCACGCATGCGCGATGCTCGCATGCGCGGATGACGTGACGCCGAACAGCGCGGCGAGCCCCGCGACCCAGCATGCGAGCGTCGCGGGACGCATGCCGTCGTCGGCAAGCGGGCCGACCAGGTCGGCGATCGCGTGCGAGCGCCACAGCAGCAGCACGAACAGCGTGCAGCCGACGGTCATCGCGATCGCGAACGTGTGGGCTGCAACCGCGGGGCGGCGGGTGAACGGCGTGCGGTGATGCCGCTGGTTCGTCGCGACGATCGCGACCCCGTTCGCGACCGGCACGATCGCCATCGCGAGCGCCCAGAACAGCGGCTGATCGCTCGACGGATTGATCAGCAGCAGCGTGCCGATCGTCCAGATCGGCGGCGCGAGCAGCGTGAGCACGGACCACGACAGCAGCTGCCACGCGAGCCACGGCGAGCGCCAGCGCAGCGGCGGATTCGACGCGGCACGAGCGGCGCGCGGACGCAGCTGGCCCGGCATTCCGGCGGCGCCGGCCAACCGCCCGGCGAGCCACCGTACGAGCATCGTGGCGAATGACATGGAGTGTCCTGTCGTTGACATGTTCCGTTCTCAATAGCTAGGACGAAGCGGGCGGCTGCAAGCCGCAGGATTTCGTACGTGCTCGCGGCGTGCGGTGCGGCGTAAACGGTCCCGACGATCGCACCCCGTGGTTTGCGCGTGTTTCGTGAATATCTTCAGTCGAATGTCACAAAAACTTCCCGGTTGAAACCGGAGGATTGTCGGGCCGCACGCAGGCCGTCGCGTTCTCGCGCGCGGGCCGGCCGGACGGCGACTCGTTTGCCGGCGAGCCGCCTACGCGCCGCGCGCCGGCCGGGCAACGACATGTATACGAAATGGGGGCCACGCAAGGTCATGCGCCGCATCTCGCGCGTCTCGCGCGGGCGAGCGGCTGCACGCATGCAGGCCGCTTGCGTCGACCGCTGCCCGTGCCGGCGGATCGGTCGACGTCACGCAAAAAACATTGCGGCAATGCGCGCTTCATTCCGTCTAGGTAGGTGGGAGCTGCGACTTGGTGCGCCGTACGCGGCCCCGTTCGCGACCGATGCGCGTGCACCGGGCCGACGGGCCGGCAGGCAAGCGAGCATTTTTTCTCATCAGGCGGCGTGAAGCCGACAGGTGCATGACAGTGGAACAGTTCGAGGAAACCCGGCCGGCGGGCGAAACCGATGCGCCGACGGACGACGTATCGGCGCGGCAGGCGGAAGCGTTGTCGCCGGTCATCAACCTGCGCGACACCGGGCGCTTCCTGCAGGTGCTCGAGGCGCTCGGGTGCTCGTTCGCCGTGAGCCGCCGCCCGTCCGGCGTGGCCGTGATCGGCGTCGACGACGGCGTGCCCACGCTGTCCGCATGCTTGTTGCCGCGCTCGATGGGGATGGCCGTGTCGGGCAAGCGGCTCGCGATCGCGACGATGCACGAGCTGATGGTGTTCGCGAACGTATCGACGCTCGCGCCGCACTATCCGGCCAGACCGGATCACTACGACGCGATGTTCGTGCCGCGCATGTCCTATTACACGGGCGATCTCGACCTGCACGACATGGCGTTCGACAAGCACGTGCTGCTCGCGGTCAACACACGCTATTCCTGCATCAGCGTGATCGACGGCTATTTCAACTTCACGCCGATCTGGCAGCCGCCGTTCGTGACGGAGACGACGCCAGACGATCGCTGCCACCTGAACGGCATGGCGTTCGCCGACGGCAAGGTGCGGTTCGCGACGGCGCTCGGCATGAGCAACGAGCCGTTCGGCTGGCGCAGCGGGATGGCCGCCGGCGGCATCGTGATGGAGGTGCCGTCCGGCCGGATCGTCGCATCGGGGCTGTCGATGCCGCATTCGCCGCGCGTGATCGGCGCCCGCCTGCACGTGCTCGAAGGCGGTCGCGGCCACGTGCTGCAGATCGATCCGCAGTCCGGCGCGCGGCGCGTGCTCGCGAAGCTGCCGGGTTTCACGCACGGTCTCGCCGAGTATGGGGGCGTGCTGTTCGTCGGGCTGTCGAAGTTGCGCGACAAACGCGGCCCGCAGGGGTTGCCGATCGAAAGCGAATCGGATGCGCTGGTCGCGGGGGTCGCCGCGCTCGACGCGAACACCGGCGACGTGCTCGGCATCCTGCAGTTCTTCAACGGCGTCGACGAGATTTTCGACGTGCAGGTGATTCCGAACGTGCGGCGTGCCGAAATCCTGAGCCCGCATCAATGGGCCGAGACGCCGTCGATCGTGACGATGCAAGGCGGCTTCTGGCAGACGCGTCCGCGCGAGGACGACGAACCGGCGAAGGCGGCGGAGCGTGCACGATGAAGATCGATCGTTGCGGGTTTCCCGACGTCGTTTCGTCCTTATCGGTAGACGTGCCCCGCGACGAGCGGCGCGTGTCGCCGCAGCGGGCCGGCGGGGTGTTGTGGCTCACCGGGTTGTCCGGCGCGGGCAAGACGACGCTGGCCGACGCGGTAGCGGCGCGACTGCGCGACCGACGCATGCATGCGGTGGTGCTCGACGGTGATCGGCTGCGCACGGGGCTGAATCGGGATCTCGGTTTTACGGTGCAGGATCGTTTCGAAAACGTACGGCGCATCGCCGAAGTCGCGGCACTGACGAGCGAATCCGGCGCGCTGGCGATCGTCGCGGTCATTTCGCCGCTCGCGGCGATGCGCGATGCGGCGAGAGCGATCGTGGGGCCGGCGTTCCGCGAAGTGTACGTGAGCACGCCGCTGGTGTGCTGCGAGGCGCGGGATCCGAAGGGGTTGTATGCGAAGGCGCGGCGCGGCGCGCTGCCGGAATTCACGGGTGTGTCGGCGCCGTACGAACCGCCGGTGAAAGCCGATCTCACGCTCGATACCGGCCGCGCATCGCTCGCGACGTGCGTCGATACGCTGTTGCAGTTCGCCGTGACGCAGTTCGGCTTTCATGCGGATGCGCAGGCGGTGCCGACACATCACGGCTGAGTTCGGTTCGACGGCATAAAGAGCATTGCGCGGTTCATGATAAGGATGGCGAATCAATCGTCATCAAAGTGAAACAGGCAACTGATAGCGGGGCGAGCGACGGGGTCGCGACAGCTTCGCTGCGGTCCGGAACAACAAAGGGGAATGGCGCATGCCGCCGAGAGTAGACCGCAAGTCACGCGAACGATGGCGGCTGAATGGCCGATGCCTGGCCGGTGCCGTGCTGGCCGGAGGCTTGAGCGTCGCGCCGGGCGTTCATGCGCAGGACGCTGCCGCGCCGGCCGCGAAGGCGGCGCCCGCCGCGCCGCAGTCGTTCGACGTGAATGCCTTCGTGGTGCGCGGCAACACGACGTTGCCGACCCTCGAAATCGAGAAGGCCGTGTATCCGTTCGAAGGGCCGGGCCGCACGCTCGCCGACGTGAACGCGGCCCGCGATGCGTTGCAGAAGGCGTACCAGGATCGCGGCTACCAGTCGGTCGTCGTCGAGTTGCCGCAGCAGCAGGTGAAGAACGGCGTGATCCTGCTGCAGGTGACCGAGGCGAAGGTCGGGCGTCTGCGCGTGGACGGCGCGCAATACAACTCGCCGCAGAACATCCGCGACGCGGTGCCCGCGCTGGCCGAAGGCAAGGTACCCGATTTCAACCAGGCCCAGCAGCAGCTCACCGACCTGAACCGCTCGGCGGACCGCCAGGTGATTCCGGTGCTGAAGCCGGGCACGCTGCCGCAGACGGTCGACGTCGACCTGAAGGTCGACGATCACAGCCCGCTGCACGGCTCGCTCGAACTGAACAACGACAACAGCCCCGGCACGTCGACGCTGCGCACGACCGCGAGCCTCAGCTATTCGAATCTGTGGCAGCTCGGCCACGTGATTTCCGGCACCTACGTGATCGCGCCGCAGCATCCGAACGATGCGCGCGTCTACGCGTTCTCGTATCTCGCGCCGATCAAGGATTCGCGCTGGAGCTTTCTGGCGACGGTCGTGCATTCGGACAGCAACGTCGCGTCGGTCGGCAACACCAACGTGCTCGGCAAGGGCACCACGTACGGCTTCACCGCGATCTATTCGCTGCCGGCGACGGAGACCTACGCGCATACGGTCAGCATCGAGATCGACCGCAAGCACTACGACGAAGACGTGTCGCTGCCGGGCCAGGGCGGCTCGACGGCGCCACTCACTTACGTGCCGGTGACGCTGTCGTACAACGGCCAGCTGAGCCTGAAGAGTTCTCAGACGTCGTTCTCCGCATCGCTGACGACGAACATCCGCGGCCTCGGCAGCGACTGGGGCGCATGGGACAACAAGCGCTACAACGCGACGCCCGATTTCGTGTACGGCAAGTTCGACGTGAATCACACGCAGCGCTTCGCGAACGACATGCAGGCCAATGCGCACGTGAGCGCCCAGATCTCGAACTCGCCGCTCGTGTCGAGCGAGCAGTTTGCCGCCGGCGGGATGAACAGCGTGCGCGGCTACATGCAGGCGGAAGACACGGCCGACAGCGGCGTGATCGCGTCGCTGGAGTTGCGCAGCCCGTCGCTGTCGAAGTGGCTGGGCGGCGCGGTCGGCAGCCGGGTGAACGAATGGCGCTTCCATGCGTTCTTCGACGCGGCGCACCTGTGGCTGCTGAGCCCGCTGCCGGAGCAGACGTCGCGCTTCAACCTGATGAGCGTCGGCGTCGGCACGCGGCTGCAGCTCATGAAATACGCGAGCGCGGATTTCGAGGCCGGCTGGCCGTTGAAGGCCGGCGTCTACACGCGGCAGTACAGCCCGCGGTTCGATTTCTACGTAAGGCTGGGTTTCTGACGGATTTTTTGATCGTGGCGGGGCGATGCGACGAGCGCGGCGCCCGCCCATTCGGGGAGTGGATCGTGAAGCGAGTCTTGTTTTTCCTGTTGGCGGTGATGCTCGGCGTGCTGCCCGGCATCGCGAACGCATGGTGGCAGAACGACTGGTCGTACCGAAAGGCGATCACGATCGACGCGAGCCCGAAGGGCGCGAACCTCGCGGAATCGGCCGGCCGCGTGCCGCTGCTGATTCGCCTGCATTCGGGCAACTTCCAGTTCGACGGGCTGGCCGACAACGGCGCCGACATCCGCT
This sequence comes from Burkholderia sp. ABCPW 11, assembly GCF_001523445.1. Taxonomy (NCBI): domain Bacteria; kingdom Pseudomonadati; phylum Pseudomonadota; class Betaproteobacteria; order Burkholderiales; family Burkholderiaceae; genus Burkholderia; species Burkholderia sp. ABCPW 11. The sequence continues at coordinate 80,080 of NZ_LOVM01000025.1, forward strand.
TCGTCGCGGCCGACGACAAGACGCCGCTGAATTTCCATGTCGAGCAATACGATCCGGTGCTCGGCGTCGCGCTGATCTGGGTCGATGTGCCGAAGATGCCGGCGGGCGCCGCGGAGTCGATCTGGATGTACTACGGCAACAAGAAGGCGCCGGACGGCGGCAAGCCGGCCGAGACGTTCGATGCCGATTACACGCTCGTCTATCACTTCAACGGTGCGGCCGGCGCCCCGCCGAAGGACGCGACCGCGTACGGCAACCACGCGCAGAACGCGTCGTTCCGCACGATCGAGGACGGCATCGTCGGCAAGGGCGCGCGGTTCGACGGCACGGGGTCGCTGACGTTGCCGGCGAGCCCGTCGCTGAACGTGCTGGCCGGCGGCAGCTTCACGTTCAGCGCGTGGGTCAAGCCGTCGGCGCTCGCGCCGAACACGTTGCTGTACGGCCGCCGCGACGGCGCGAATGCGTTGCTGATCGGCCTCGACAACGGCGTGCCGTTCGCGGAAGTGGACGGTGCGGCCGGCACTCCCGCGCCGGTGCGCACGCCTGCCGCGCCGCCCGTCGCCGCGAACCAGTGGACCCATCTCGCGGTCACGGCCGATGGCAAGAACCTGACCGTCTACGTGAACGGCAAGCAGGCCGCGCAGGTCGCGGCGACGCTGCCCGCGCTGACCGGCGCGGCGGTCGTGGGCGCGGACGTCGCCGGCGCACCGGCCGGGTTCGCCGCGTATGCGGGCGCGCTCGACGAACTGCGCCTTTCGAAGATCGCGCGTTCGCCCGCCGCGCTCGCGGTCGACGCGCTCGCGCAGGGCTCGGAATCGAAGCTGGTCGCGTACGGCGCCGACGAGAAGCAGTCGGGCTTCGGCTTCGGCTACTTCGGCGTGATCGTGCAGTCGGTGACCGTTGATGCGTGGGTCGTGATCACGATCCTGCTCGGGATGGCGCTCGTGTCGTGGATCGTGATGTGGACGAAGGCACGCTACGTCGGCACCGTCGACAAGGCGAACCAGTATTTCGTGCAGCGTTTCCGCGAAGTGGCCGGCCGCCATCTGGTCGGCCTCGCACACGTCGACGAAGGCAGCGCGGAAGGGCGGCGCCTGTACCAGTCGTCGCTGTACCGGCTGTACAAGGCCGGCGTGCATGAAATTCACAGCCGCGTGGACGGCAACGGCCGCACGGTGATCACGTCCGAATCGATCGAGGCGATCCGCGCGTCGATGGATGCGACGCTCGTGCGCGAGAACCAGCGACTGTCGAAATCGATGGTGCTGCTGACGATCGCGATCTCGGGCGGCCCGTTCCTCGGCCTGCTCGGCACGGTGGTCGGCGTGATGATCACGTTCGCGGCGATCGCGGCGGCCGGCGACGTGAACGTGAACGCGATCGCACCGGGTATCGCGGCCGCGCTGCTCGCCACCGTCACGGGCCTGTTCGTCGCGATTCCCGCGCTGTTCGGCTACAACTACCTGCTGATCCGCAACAAGAACGTGACCGCGAACATGCAGGTGTTCGTCGACGAATTCGTCACGCGCCTGGCCGAAGCGCACCGCGCGCCCGACCACGCGGTGCTGGCCGACTGAACGCACGCAGGAGACCACCATGCAGGTTCAGGACGACGACAAGCCGTACGACGACATCAACATCACGCCGATGCTCGACCTCGCGTACGTGCTGCTGATCATCTTCATCATCATGACGACCGCGTCGGTGCAGGGCATCAAGGTCGACCTGCCGAAGGCGAGCTCGTCCGCGAGCCTCGCGAAGCCGAAGACGAAGGCAATCACGGTCGCCGATTCGGGGCAGGTGTTCCTCGACGCGTATCCCGTGACGATGGACGAACTCGAAAGCCGGTTGCGCACCGAGAAGGCGACCAATCCGGAATTCCCGATCGTGCTGAAGGGCGACGCGGCCGTGCAGTACCAGAAGGTCATGGACGTGCTCGACCTGCTGCGCCGGCTCGACCTGTCGCAGGTCGGGCTCGTGACCGGCAAGGCGAAGCAGGGCGGCTAGCGATGGAAATGACCTACAACGGCGGCCCGCCGCAGAAAGGCCCCGGCCGCTTCGTGAAGCCGGTTGCGATCGCGCTCGTGCTCGCCGGGCTCGCCGCGCTGATCTGGCATTTCGCGGGGGACACCGCGGGCGTGAAGCGCGCGAGCGCGCCGCAGGTGACGACGGTGATCCCGTTGCCGCCGCCCCCGCCGCCGCCGAAACAGAAGCCGCCGCCCGAGAAGGTGAAGGAAGAGGTCAAGACGCCGGTCGACAAGCCGACCGTCGCGCCGAAGCCGTCCGAGGCGCCGAAGCCGTCGGACAACCAGCCGAAGCAGATGACGATGAATGCGCCCGCACAGGCCGGCACCGACAGCTTCAACATCGGCGCGGGCGACGGCTCGGGAATGGTCGGCAGCGGCGGGGGCGGCAAGTTCGGCAACGCGAGCTACGCGCAGTACATGGTGTACGTGCTGCAGCGTGCGATCGAACAGGACAAGGGCGTGCAGGAGGCCGGCGGCGCGCGGTTCGCCGGCAGCCTGAACCTGTGGATGGATGCGTCGGGGCGGATCACGAAGGTGACGGTCGCGCAGTCGACCGGCGACGCGAAGATCGACGCGGCCGTCGTTGCGGCGGTCGAGACGCTCGGCAAGGTCGACGAAGCGCCGCCGCCGGCGACGTCGTACCCGGTGCTCGTCAAGCTCCAGGGCCGCAAGCCGGCATGACGATGCGCGAGAGGGACCACGAAAGAATCATGGGGCAGGTCCGTCGCACGGATCCTGCCGGAAAAGAAACGAAAATTGTTCGGAGTGCTTCGATGATTCGGAAGATGAACGGACGGGGCGGGGTGCCCTGCAACGGCGCGCCGCCCGCGCGCCTGTCGCGCGTCGGCGCGGCGGTGCTGACGCTGGGGCTGACGTGCGCGTCCGTCGCACAGGCGCAATCGCTCGAGGCGCAGGCGGCATCGGGGAAGGCCGCGCCGACGGAAAGCGTGGTGATCAACCTGATCAACCTGCTCGTCAAGCGCGGCGTGCTCACGCAGCAGAACGCGAACGAGCTGATCAGCGAGGCGCGCACCGAGGCCGTGCAGGCGCGGGCCGCGCGCGGGTCGGGCGCACCGGTCGTCGCGGGCGGCGTGGTCAATCCGCCGACCCAGCCGGGCGACGTCGCGGTGCCGTACGTGCCGCAACTCGTGCGCGATCAGATCCGCGACCAGGTGAAGCAGGAAGTGATCGCACAGGCGAAGGCCGAGAACTGGGCGCAGCCGAACACGTTCCCCGACTGGGTATCGCGGATCAAGCTCGACGGCGACCTGCGCGTGCGCGACGAGTATCACTTCTACGGCAGCCGCAACGCGAACAACGTCACGAATTTCGCGGCGATCAACCAGGGCAACGGGTTCGACATCAACCCGAACACCAACACGACGCAGTTGCCGACGCAGAACACCACGCAGAACCGCAACAACCTGCTGCGCTACCGTGCGCGGCTCGGCGTGACCGCGACGTTGTCCGACGAAATGACGGCCGGCATCCAGCTCGCGAGCGGCAACGACAACGGGCCGGTGTCGACCACGGCCACCGCCGGCGGCGGCTTCGCGAAAAAGAACATCTGGCTGAACAAGGCGTTCTTCGCGTACAAGCCGGCGCCGTGGCTGAACCTGACGGCCGGCCGCTTCGACAATCCGTTCTTCAAGTCGGACCTCGTGTTCTCCGACGACCTGATGATGGACGGGCTCGCCGCGAACCTGCGCCACGCGTTGCCGTGGAATCCGGACGTCACGCTGTTCGGCACGCTCGGCGTGTTCCCGATCCAGTACACGAGCGAGAACTTCCCGTCGAACAGCACCGACAAGGCCGGCAGCGACACGAAGTGGATGTTCGGCGCGCAGTTCGGCGCCGACTGGAAGATCGACGCGAAGAACCGGCTGCGCGGCGCGGTCGCGTACTACGACTTCCAGAACATGCGCGGCACGCTGTCGTCGCCGTGCGCGCTGTATCTCGGCGCGACCAACTGCAGCACCGACAACGAGGCGCCCGCGTTCATGCAGGGCGGCAACACGCTGATCGCGCTGCGCAACATCGTGCAGAACCCGAACCTCGCGCCGGGGATGACGCCGCAGCCGCAGCTCTTCGGGCTCGCATACAACTATCGGCTGCTCGACCTGAAGGCGCAGTGGGATACCGTCGTGGCCGATCGCTTCAAGCTGCGCCTGGACGGCGAATACGTGCGCAACCTCGCGTACAACGACAACAAGGCGTTCGCGGCGGCGTCGCTGCCGGTCAACAACTACGAAGCGACGTCGGTGAACGCGACGCGCGCCGACTATCGCAGCGGCCCGAACGGCTTCCTCGCGAAGGCGACGGTCGGCGAGCCGGAGCCGCGCGAGAAGGGCCAGTGGAATTTCTCGATCGCGTACAAGTACCTGCAGCCGGACGCCGTGCTCGACGCGTTCAACGATCCCGATTTCCATCTCGGCGGCACCAACGCACGCGGCTACGTGATCGGCGCAGCCTATGCGGTCGCGCGCGACACGTGGGTGTCGGCCCGCTACCTGAGCTCGAAGGAAGTGTACGGGCCGCCGGTATCGATCGACGTGCTGCAGATCGAGCTCAATGCTCGCTTCTGACCGGAGCCGCGCATGAATACGATCACTCGCACGATGCCGGCGGTCGCCGTCGCCGCCGCGCTGTTGTTCGCAACCGTCGGCGCGCACGCGCAGAGCATCGAGGACAAGCTGCGCAGCCAGCTGCGCTCGACCGTGCAGGAGCTGCGCCAGTTGCAGGACAGCCAGGCGCAGTTGCAGAGCGACAAGGCGGCGGCCGAGAAGCAGCGCGACGATGCGCTCGCGCAACTGAAGGCGATGCAGGGGCAGCTTGCGGCGGCGCGCGGCGACTCGGGCGCCGAGGCGGCCGCGAAGCGCGCGCTCGCGCAGGAGCGGGCCGGCCGCGAGCAGGACGCGAAGTCGCTCGCGAAATACAAGGCGTCCTATGAGGACCTGCTCGCCGTGTCGCGCGCCCGCGATGCGCAGCACGCGCAACTGCAGAAGGACGTTGCCGCGCGTGACACGCAACTGAAAACCTGCCAGGCACACAATGCGGAGCTGTATCGCGTCGGGCACGAGATTCTCGACGCGTACGAGCATGTCGGGATCGGCACGTTCCTCTCGTCGAGGCAGCCGTTCGCCCAGTCGGCCCGCGTGAAGTACGACGATCTCGCGCAGCGCTACGGCGATGCGCTGTATGCGGGAAAGTACGATCCGGCCGCGCGTGCGGCCGCCGCGGCGCCGGCATCGGCGGCGAGCGCGCCGTGAGCGTGTCGCCCGATACCGCATTGGAATCCATCGATCCGTCGAACAGGGGGAACCTCGACATGCAGGACAAGCAACCGAACGCCGGCGCCGAACGCGCGGCACACGACGCGCCGATCGAAGCGATCAGCGCGGACCACCTGGCCGACGTGCTGCGCCGTGCGGGCTACCGCGTGACGGCCGCCGAGCAGAACGGCTCGGTGCAACTGATGAGCGCGAGCCAGGGCATCGGCTTCGCGGTGCGCTTCGGCAACCCGGCGGCGCCGCTCGCGCCGCAGGGCGCCGACACACCGCTCGCCGCGCTGCCGTACATCGATTACACGATGTCGTGCGTGCTGCAAGTGCAGGGCGAATTGCCGGCCGAACTCGTCGCGGACTGGAACCGCACCAAGCGCTTCGCGCGTCTCGCGAGCCACGGGCAGTTTCTCGCGCTGGAGATGGACGTCGTCGTCGCGGGCGGCGTGTCCGAGCGCTATCTGCGTTCGACGGTCGAGCTGTGGGATCGGCTGATCCAGGAATTCCTGCTGCACCTGCGCAACCGCCCCGCGATGGCCGAGCAGGAAGCGGCGGCGCGGGCGGCGGCCGGTGAACCGCACGCCACGGCCGCATCCGTCGAAGCGGCCGCGCAATCGTGATCGTCGCGCACCGGCTCGGTGCCGCGCTGCGCGCGTTGCTGCCGGGCCGCACGCGAGCCGGGGCGACGGCCGTGGGTGACACGCCTGCCGCGTGGGGCACGTACGCGCAACACGTCGCGCAATGGCTGCAGACGGCGCTCGATGGCGACGATGCGGCCGCGGGCCGCCTGCGCGCGGACATCGAGCGCTGGGCTGACGCGCGGGCCGATGCCGGCGACGACGGGCCCGTACTGCCGGTGCGAGCGTGGCTCGACCGGCGCGGGCGGGTGACGCGGGTCGACAGTGCGGCGGCCGGGCAGGCGGCGCTCGACGTCGCACTGCACGCAGCGTTTGTCGGCAGGGAGATCGGCACGGCGCCGCCACGCGGGATGGCGCAACCGCTCGTCCTGCGTGTGGCGCTGACGGGCGCACGCTGATACGGCGTCCGTATTTGAAAAGAAGCAATCCAGAGGGCAGTCGAACGATGATGACGAAGATGAAGATGCTGGCGATGGTGGCAGGCGGTCTCGTGCTGGGCGCGCCGCTCGTGGCATGCGCGCAGGACGACGTGATCGCGAATGCCGCACAGGCGTCGGTCACGCAGGCCGACATCGCCGGGCTGTTGAAGACCGTGAGCGCGGAAGGACGCGAGCGTCTCGCGGCCGATCCCGCGGCGCTGGACCAGGTCGTGCGTTCGACGCTCGCGCAGAAGGCCGTGCTGGCCGAGGCGAAGTCGAAAGGCTGGGACCGGCAGCCGCAGGTGCAGGCAGCCGTCGAGCAGGCGCAGCGCGAAATCGTCGTGCGCAGCTATCTCGCGTCGGTGAATGCGCCGCCGGCCGACTACCCGTCGGACGCGGAACTCCAGTCCGCCTACGACAAGAACCGCGCGGCGTTCACGGCGCCGCGCGCGCTGCATGTCGCACAGATCTATGTCGCGGTGCCGCCGAACGCGGATGCCGCGACGCTCGACAAGGCGCGCAAGCAGGCCGCCGATCTCGCGAGCCGCGCGCGCAACGGCGATTTCGCGGCGCTGGCGAAGGCGAACTCGCAGGACAAGGCGAGCGCCGCGAACGGCGGCGATCTCGGTTTCGTGCCCGAGCAGTTGATGGTGCCGGCGGTCCGTCAGGCAGCCGACGCGTTGAAGCCGGGCCAGGTATCCGCGCCGATCCAGACGCCGGCCGGTTTTCACGTCGTGAAGCTGATCGAGATACGCGCGGCCGCGCCGCGTCCGCTGGCCGACGTGAAGGAGCAGCTGCGCGCGATGCTGCGCGCCCAGCGCACGCAGCAAAATACACAGGCGTATCTCGCGAAGCTGGCCGCGAACGCACCGATCAACGAAGACGCGCTGAAGAAAGCGCTCGCGTCGGCTCGGTAGGCGCGCTCATGGCCACGCTCCGTTCGACGCCGCGCGTCGAGGCGCCCGACGCGCGTACGCCGGCGCGTCGTCGCTCCGCCGCCTCCGATCGTCCGCGCATGCCGAAGGCGAACCCGTGGCCGGGCCGGCCCGGCGAGTGGCCGACGCATTGCCCGCTTTGCTTCGGCGCGCTGGAGCCGCTGCCCGGCGCGGGCGGCTATGCGCGGCACCGGAGCGCGCGCTGTTCCGCGCAGTGCGTACTCACCACACGCCAGTATCAACCGGAGGAGCCGACGATTCGCGGCTCGCGCGACGTGCAGGTCGCGGCCCGTCATCGGGACCGCTTCATTGCGCAGTGGCCGCGCCATTACGCGCTGATGCGACGCGCGTGGCCCGCGCTCACGATCGGGCGCTTCATCGCGGTGATCTCGTGCGCGGATGTCGCGGATCTCTGGTCGTACCGGACGTTGCGCGAAGACGATCTCGCCGCCGTGCTGCTCGTACTGGCCGGTTTCCTGCGCGTGCCGGATGTGTCGGGCACCGCTGCGCCGGGTGCCCGTATGCCCGAAGCCCGTACGCCCGGAGCCGGTACGCCCGAAGCCGGTATGCCGGGTACCCATATGCCCGCTGCCGGTACGCCGGCCGTTCGCTGGGTGCGCTTCTGGTTCGACGCGAGCGTGCGCGACGTCGGCGATTTGTGGACGGCCGGCAACGACGCGTCGCCGCTGTTTCGCGTCGACTACCGGGAGCCGCTCGTCACGCCGTATCCGACCGGCGCGCAGGTGCACGCATGGCAACCGGTCGACGGCATGCGCGATGCGTGGGCGCGATATGTCGATGCGGGCGAACCGGCCGTCGACGCAGCCGATCGCGCGGCGTTCGGGCGCTTTCTGGCCCGCGCGCCGGGGTCGGGTGCGGGAGCATGAAGGCATGCGCGCGATGGCGTCGTTACCGAGGGAGGCGCGGATGAAGAGGCGACGAAACGGCATCGCGGCGATCGCCTGCGTGCTGCTGGCGGCCGGCGCGCACGCGCAGGGCGGCCGCGCGGCGGCGGCCGAGCCCGGCTCGGCCGCGAAGCCGGTGTGCGTCGACGCGGAAGTCGACGGCAAGCGCGCGCTGTCGTACGACTGCCTGAGCGAACAACTGAAGCCGAAGGCCGAGCCTCAGGCGGGCGCGTCGCAGACGGATTCGGAGCGGTTGTCCAAGCAACCGTCGAACCGTCTCGGCACGTTCAACCTGTCGACCGAGCGGAACCGCTTCGGGTCGAACTGGGGCAAATCCGTTACGCCGCAACGGCCGAATGCGCCGGTTGCCGTGCCGCCGAAGTGAAGCGCTTGCGCAGCCGCGGCGCGCGAACGGTGCGGCGGACCAACGGTTTGGGAACAGGCACGGGCCGGTGGCGCACCGGCGCGAACCGACGAGGAGCAGCAACGTGAAATCGGGCAAGCACATCGGCAGCGTGGCGGCGCTTGCGGCCGGGCTCGCAGTGACGCTCGCCTGCGCATGCGGCGCGGCCACGGGCGCCGAGCGCGCGGTGCAGGGGGCCGGCGCGCCCACGGTTGCGCTGCCGAACTTCGCGGCGCTCGTGCGGCGCGTCGGGCCGGCGGTCGTCAACATCAGCGTCACGCGCGAAGTCACGCAGATGGGGATCCAGTTGCCGCCCGGCATCGCGCCCGATCATCCGCTCGCGCCGTTTCTCGCGCGGCGCGTGATCGGCAACCGCGAGGAGGTGAGCCTCGGCTCCGGCTTCATCGTGAGCGCGGACGGCGTGATCCTGACCAACCGGCACGTGGTCGGCGACGCGGTCGCCATCGACGTGAAGCTGACCGACAAGCGCCAGTTCAAGGGGCGGGTGATCGGCAGCGATCCCGTATCCGACGTCGCGGTGATCCGCATCGATGCGCACGACCTGCCGGTCGTCGCGACCGGCGATCCGGCGCGCACCGAGGTCGGCGACTGGGTGATGGCCATCGGGTCGCCGTACGGGTTCGCGAATACCGTCACGCAGGGCATCGTCAGCGCGAAATCGCGCTCCCTGCCCGGCGAACAGGCGATTCCGTTCATCCAGACCGACGTGCCGATCAATCCCGGCAATTCGGGCGGCCCGCTGTTCGATCTGAGCGGCCGCGTGATCGCGATCAACTCGATGATCTTCTCGAAGACGGGCGGCTACCAGGGGCTCGCGTTCGCGATTCCGATCGACATCGCACTCGACGTGAAGGATCAGTTGCTGCGCACCGGCAAGGTCACGCGCGGCCGGCTCGGCGTGGCCCTGCAGGAAGTGAGCCAGGCGCTCGCGCGTTCGTTCGGTCTCGCGAGCCCGGACGGCGCGCTGATCACGATGGTCGAGCCGGACGGCCCGGCCGCGCGCGCGGGCCTGAAGGCGGGCGACGTCGTGCTCGCGGTCGACGGCAAGCCGGTCGCGGAATCGGCGGATTTGCTCGGCATGGTTGCGGCCATGCGGGCGGGCCGGCAAGCCGATCTGCTCGTGTGGCGTGCGGGCCGGGCGATGCACGCGATCGCGACGGTCGGCGCGTTCGACAGCGGCACGGCATCTGCCGGCGGCGAACAGGGGCCCGCGCGGTTCGGGCTCGCGCTGCGGGCCGCGACGGAGCAGGAGCGCCGGCGGCTCGGCGTCGGCCAGGCGCTCGTCGTCGAACAGGCGACCGGCCAGGCGGCGCGCGCGGGGTTGCAGCCCGGCGATGCCGTGCTGTCGGTCAATGGCGTGCCGGTCGCGAGCATCGGCGCGCTGATGGCCGGGATCGATGCCGCGCACGGCAACGTCGCGCTGCTGGTGCAGCGTGGCGGCACGCGGCTGTATGTGCCGATCGAGATCGGCCGGGCGGATTCGTCGTCGAAACGGGAGGCGGGATGAAGCGAATGCGCAAGCAGCGCGCATCGGGATGGCTGGGTGCGATCGTCGTCGCGTCGGCGCTGGCCGCGGGCGCGGCCCCGGCCCCGGCCGTCGCGCAGACGGCCGACGTGCCGCAAGCGTGGATCCGCTACGGACAGCTCGCCGGGCAGCAGTTCCAGACGTGGCTCGAAGCGGACGGCGACGCGGCCGACCGGCTCCACCGCTATCTCGAGACGCGCGTGCTGAACGCGCGCGCCGATGCGCCGCCGCCCGCGATCGTCGTGCGTGCGTGGATCGGCGCGAACGGCGTCGTCACGCGCGTCGAGTTCGCGTCGCTCGGCGATCCGGATGCGGACGCGACGCTGCGACAACTGCTGACGGCCGGCCCGCTGAGCGAGCCGCCGCCGCCCGACATGCTGCAGCCGCTGCGCGTGCGCCTGCGGCTCGCACCCAATCCCGACGCGGCGGCCGCCGCACCGGCGTCGGCGGCGCGCATGCCATGACGTTCCGGACCGGGTAGACGCTGGCGGATATCGTAATAAGATATGACGATATTGCATCGGCGGGACAATGATGCCCCGCTTTCCTGAGAGGAGCTATCCGTGCAACTGACCCAGTTAGGCGGGCATGTCGCCCAATCCGGCATCGCCGAGCGGCAAAAACACGCGCAAGCGCTGATGTTCGGGATGGCGAACATCGACGAGTACGTGTCCGGCGGCGTTTGCTACGACGCTGCGGCGTATGTCCGGTATCTGCTGCGCGCCGACGCGATGATCGCGCCCGGTGCGCTGCTCGACACGAACGGTCAGCAGTGGAGGACGCGCTTCAACTTCGAGACCGGCGATCAATGGGACGGGCGCGCGAGCATTCCGGCGGGCACAGCGATCGGCTTCGCCCGCGGCGCCAATGTCTTTCACGCCGCGATCGCCGTGGGCGGCACCCGGATCCGCGGGATCAACGGCGGCCTGCTGGGCGCCGGATGGCTGCATCCGGTCGATCTGGCACGGGTGCTGCAGCCGGATCCGGCCGGCGGCTTTACGTACGATCGCACGACCATTCGCGTTTATCTGTCGCGCCTGTAGGCTGTCCGGCGTCGAATCTCGCGCCGTTTCCGTCATTACCCGTTGGCGGCCGCGCGCCGGCGCCGCGCGGCCGCTTTCCCGCCGTTCGGCGATATCCGCATGGCGTCGCGCCGTCCAACGCTGCTATCCTCTCGACCTTGAATGACGCGTCATGGCGGCGTGGGCGCGCATGCCGCCTCGCGGCGCCGCGCACCGGTGCGAGCCATGCGCGCACTGAGGTAGCATGACCGAATATCCACGACGATCCATGACCTGTTTCGTGACCGACTTCCTTCCGTCCATGTCCACATGGTCAAGACAACGATGAGCGATGCACCCGATCCGGCAGCGCCCGGCGACGACGAGCCGTCCGGCGGCGCGTCGTCGTATCTGGTGCCCGGCCTCGAACGCGGGCTGCGTATCCTCGCCGAATTCTCCGCGCGCGAGCCGGTGCTCGGCGCGCCCGAGCTGTCGAAGCGCATCGGCATTCCGCGCACGACCACGTTCCGCCTGCTGCAGACGCTCGAAGCGCTCGGTTTTCTCGAACGCGTGAACGGCGATCGTTATTTCCGGCTCGGCGTCGGCGTGCTGCGGCTCGGCTTCGAATACCTGAATTCGCTCGAACTGACCGATCTCGGTGCGCCCGTGCTCGAACGGCTGCGCGATTCCACCGGCCTGTCGACGCACCTGCTGATCCGCGACCAGCGTGACGTGGTGTTCGTCGCGAAGGCGCAGAGCAATGCGTCGATGTTCGGTTCGGTGAAGGTGCACGTCGGCACGCGCCTGCCCGCGCATGCGACCGTGCACGGCCACGTGCTGATGGGCGACCTGACGCGCGACGCGTTGCGGCAGCTCTATCCGGAGAAGAAACTCGAACAGTTCACCGAGCGCACGCCCGGCACCGTGGACGAACTGTACGAACGCGTGCGTCATTACGCACGGCTCGGCTACGCGGTCAGCGAGGCGGCGTTCGAGAGCGGCATTTCGGCCGTGACCGCGCCCGTGCGCGATCACTCGGGTTCCATCGTCGCGGCGATCACCGCGACGGTGCCGCGCTCGGAGATCGGCGACGCCGGCGAGAAGGAGCGGCTCGTCGAAGCCGTGTGCGGCGCGGCGGTCGATCTGTCGCAACGGCTGAACTATCGACCGCTCGAAAGCGACCCGACGTTCGCGCATGCGCGCCACAAGGTCGCGATGTTCTGATCCACCGAACGCGCCGCATCGCGCGGCTGCGCCGTTCGCCGGCAACCCGTCGCCAACGAGAAAAGAGCAGCCCGCGGGCTGCTCTTTTCGTTTCCGGCATCGGGCAAGCGCGTCCGCCGTCGCTCAGAACGAGTGGTGGATGCCGGTCAGCACGATCACCTGGTTCGCGGTGCTCGACGCGCCGGCCGTGAAGAACGCGGCTTTTGCGCCACCCGAACCGTGTTCGTAAAGCACGTTCGCATACAACTGCGTGCGCTTCGATAACGCGTAGATGTCGCCGAGTTCGACCTGAGTCCAGCGGCGACCGGCCAGCGTCGTGGTCGCCGCGCCGCCCGCGATCGTGTTGAACGCGCTGCTGCGGTAGTTCACGCCCGCGTCGTAGCTCTGGAACGTGTCGGAAAACCCGTTCGACTGCATCTTCACGCGCGTGTAGAGCCCGTGCACGAGGAAGTCGCCGATCTGGTACGACGCGCCCGCGCCGATGTTCTCGACCTTGTTCGCGAGGTAGCCGTTCGCGGTGTTCTGCCCCTGGAACGACGCGATGCCCGTCTGGCCGATCAGGATCGAGCGATCGTGCTCGTTCGAGTAGACGGCCGACGCCTTGAACGGCCCGTTCGCATAGTTCAGCGCGACGCCGACCGATTTGCCGGTCGAGAAGTTCGTCGTGTTGCCGAGCGCGAGCGTCGCCGCGGCCGAGAAGCCCGCGAAGCTCGGCGAACGGTACTTGATCGCGTTGTTGTACGGCACGTTGCCGGTCGCGGCGAGCCCGTCGATGTTGCCCGGGTGGAACGCGTACCAGCTCATCGCGAGGTACGCGGTGCTGAGCGGATCGAGATAGTCGAACGCCAGCGGCGTCTGGCGGCCGAGCGTCAGCGTGCCGTAGCGCTCGGCGCTGAGGCCGACGAACGCCGCGCGGTTCCAGATCGTGTTCGCGGTCGCGAACTGGCCGTTGTTCGTATAGAAGCCGTTCTCCAGCTGGAAGATCGCCGACAGCCCGCCGCCGAGATCTTCCTTGCCTTTCAGGCCCCAGCGATCGGGCTGCGTATTGCCCTGGATCATCGCCCACTTCGCGTGTCCGCCGACGTTGTTCACGTACGCGACACCCGCATCCAGGCTGCCGTACAGCACCACGCTGCTCTGCGCCCATGCGCCCGACGCGGCGCCCATTCCGATGACTGCCGCTGCTACCGCATGCTTGACCATTTTGTCTCCTGACTCTCCAACCTGATGAAAACGTGTTGTGACGGGGCTGCGCAGGGACGGCCGGCCGTCGCGCATGTTCATCGTCGAGTGGGTATTTTTATGTTCCATATAAGGAACAATGTGCCTCTAATGGAATGAAGTATAGAGGTGTCCGACGGGTGGTCAAAAATAAATTTATCGGGCCGGATCGGGTGGGCGCTGATCTGCAACATGGGTTCGAGAATCCGGAAAAACGGACCTAAATCCCCGCAACAAAACAAAAAATCACATTTGACGAGATAGGCCGTGGCGATCTTCGACCCGCCGGTCGGTGTTTTCCCTAGGACATGCAGCTTTTTGTTTTACTCGCGGAAGGTCGCTCCTATAATCACCATCCATAAACTGTTGTTCCTGATATGGAACAAACCGAGAGTCGATCAGAAGGAAGGGTGCGAGATGTCTGAGCAATGGATTTGCGCCGGTCACGCCGGCGCGCTGTCGGAAGACACGCCGATCGAGTTCAAGCGGACCGACGGCGTGGAAATCGGGATCTACCGCGTCGGCGACGACGTGTATGCGCTCGAGAACGTATGCCCGCATGCGTACGCGCTGCTGACGCAGGGGTTCGTCGACGAAGGCACGGTCGAATGCCCGCTGCACGAGGCGGTGTTCGACATCAAGACGGGCGAATGCCTGAAGGGGCCGGGCGGACGTGCGCTGAAGCAGTACGCGGTGCGTCTTGCCGGCGAGGAAATCCAGATCAAGGTGGAATGACATGAAAGAAGCGACCGTCAACTTCAATCCCTTCCTGAAGCCGTGGCTGGCGCCGCAGCCGAACAACGTCGCGGGCAAGGGGCAGATCGAGATTCCCGGCCAGGTCGAGAACCAGGTCTGGCAGAACCGCAAGGCCGAACCGACCCAGTACGAGAACGACCTCGGCGATGCGCTCGAACGCGTATTCGAGAGCGGCGCGACCGAGCTGGACGATGTCGTCGCGGGCCTGAACCGCATCGGTTTCCGCGCGCCGGACGGCACTGCGTGGACCGCGGAGCGCTTCCGCGCCGAAATGGCCTCGCTGGCGGAATGAGCGCGCGCGCTGCGTGACCGCCGACCCGACGACAACCGCATCCGGAGCACATCGATGACGTCCCCCGCACAATACGAAGCCCAACGCGACCCGGTCCGCGACTATCTCGACCGCGGCATCAAGAACTACTGGTATCCCGTCGCGCCGAGCTGGCAGGTGTCGAACGCACCCGTCGGCCTCACGCGCCTGTCCGAGCAGATCGTGCTGTGGCGCGATCACGAAGGAAAAGTCCATGCGCTGGAAGATCGCTGCCCGCACCGCGGCGCACGCCTGTCGCTCGGCTGGAACCTCGGCGGCAACATCGCATGCTGGTATCACGGCATCGAAGTCGACGGCGGCGGCACGGTCAACCGCGTGCCGGCCGTGTCGAACTGCCCGCTCGAAGGCACGAAGTGCGTGAAGTCGTATCCGGTCGAGGAGAAGGCCGGCGCGATCTTCCTGTGGTTCGGCGACGAAGCGCACGGCGAGCCGGCGCCGCTTAACCTGCCGGAAGAGCTTGTGGCCGACGAGTACGGCCATTTCCTGTGCGTGTCGAACTGGAAGTGCAATTACCAGTACGCGATCGACAACGTGATGGACCCGATGCACGGCGCGTACCTGCACGCGACGTCGCACTCGATGGCCGAAGGCGACAAGCAGGCCGACATGCGCGTGCGCAAGACCGATACGGGCCTGATGTTCGAGAAGATCGGCCAGCGCGACGTGAACTTCGACTGGGTCGAGCTCGGCGAAACCGGCTGCCTGTGGATGCGTCTCGCGATTCCGTACAAGCAGAAGTTCGGCCCCGGCGGCAACTTCGGGATCATCGGCTTCGCGACGCCGGTCGACGGCGACCACTGCCAGGTCTATTTCTGGCGTACCCGCAAGGTCAGCGGCTGGCAGCGCGACGTGTGGCGTTTCATGTACCGCAACCGTCTCGAAGGCTTGCACTGGGACGTGCTCGAACAGGATCGCTACGTTCTCGAAAGCCTCGCGCCGCATGCGCGCGATCACGAATACCTGTATCAGCACGACGTCGGCATCACGCGCGTGCGCCGGATGCTGCGCCAGCGGGCGCAGGAGCATCTGTCCGCGCTCGACGCGCATCGCGCGGCACACGCCGCTTCGGAGCCGGCGAATGGCTGAGTTCGCTCCGGTCGTGGCGCTGCCCGGTCGCCGCGTGCTCGTCACGGGCGGCGCGCGCGGTCTCGGCGCCGCGTTCGTGAAGGCGCTGGTCGAAGCGGGCGCGCAGGTCGCGTTCGGCGACGTGCTGGCGGAAGAGGGCCGCGCGCTGGCCGCGCAGCTCGCACGCGCCGGCCACACCGCGCATTTCTTCGCGCTCGATCTCGCCGACCCGGCCAGCATCGACGCCTTCGTCGCGCAGGGCGCGGCGGCGCTCGGCGGTATCGACGCGCTGATCAACAACGCGGCGATCACGAACTCGGGCGGCAGGCTGTCCACGGAGCTGGACGTGTCGACGTGGGACGCCGTGATGAACGTGAACGTGCGCGGCGTGTGGCTCGTCAGCAATGCGGCGTTGCCGCACCTTGCGCAGTCGGGGCGCGGCGCGATCGTGAACCTGGCGTCGGACACCGCGCTGTGGGGGGCGCCGAAGCTGCTCGCGTACGTCGCCAGCAAGGGCGCGGTGATCGCGATGACGCACGCGCAGGCACGCGAGTTCGGCGCGCACGGCGTGACGGTCAACGCGATCGCGCCGGGGCTGACCGAAGTCGAGGCGACCGCGTACGTGCCGGCGGAACGCCACGCGTTCTACCTGCAGGGCCGCGCGCTCGCACGCACGCAGGTGCCCGACGACGTGACGGGCCCCGTGCTGTTCCTGCTGTCGGACGGCGCGCGCTTCGTGACGGGGCAACTGCTGCCGGTGAACGGCGGCTTCGTAATGAATTGAATCGAAGTTTTCACTCGGAATGAAGGAGAGGACGATGGCGGACGCCGATCTCGAACGCAAGTCGTGGGACCAGCCGGAAGGCGCAAGCTTCAACGACTGGATGGAAGGGCGCGTCGCGCGCTACGCGACGCGACGCTACGACTGGGACGCACTGAAGTTCCAGGCCGACTACGACCCGAAGTACCGCCGTGCGCAGATGCGCTATGTCGGCACGGGCGGCACGGGCGTCGCGAAGGACGTCAACACGGTGCCGGCCGGCAACTTCACGTTCTCGACGATGGTCATCCCGGCCGGCAACATCGGGCCGAGCCACATCCATGTCGACGTCGAGGAAATCTTCTTCGTGCTGCGCGGCAAGATGAAGGTGATCTGCGAGCGCGACGGCGAGACGTGGGAAGCGATCCTCGGCGAGCGCGACCTGATCTCGGTGCCGCCGGGCGTGTATCGCACGGAAATCAACATCGGCGAGGAAGATGCGCTGATGTGCGTGATGCTCGGTTCGCCGAAGCCGATCACGCCGACGTATCCGCCCGATTCGCCGCTCGCGAAGATCAAGCGTTGAGACGGAGTGGGTGAAGCAATGAGTGTCATCGACAAACGTGAACGCGACCGCACCGCGGCGTTCGCCGCGCTGCTCGGGCAGTTTCCCGAACAGCGTTGCGCAGCCGGCGCGGCGGGCACGATCGGCTACCGCGAGGCCGGCGCGCAGCATGCGGGCCGCGCGCTGCCCGTCGTGCTGCTGCACGGGATCGGCTCGGGCGCCGCGTCGTGGGTCCGCCAGCTCGACACGCTCGGCGCGTCACGACGCGTGCTTGCATGGGATGCGCCCGGTTACGGCGTGTCGACGCCCGTGCACGGCGCGTCGCCGGCCGCCGCCGATTACGCGGCATCGCTGAACGCGTGGCTCGAGGCACTCGGCATCGAACGCTGCGTGCTGGTCGGTCATTCGCTCGGCGCGATCGTCGCGGGCGGGTTGGCCCGCGTGATGCCCGCGCGCATTGCCGGCCTGCTGCTGATCTCGCCCGCGGGCGGTTACGGCAGCGCACCGGCCGAAACGCGCGAATCGCGCCGCGACGCGCGGCTCGCGATGCTTGCGGAACTCGGCCCGGCCGGGCTCGCCGAGCAGCGCAGCGGCAACATGCTGTCCGGTTTCGCGAACGAGGAGGCACGGGCATGGGTGCGCTGGAACATGGCGCGCATCGTGCCGGCCGGCTATGCGCAGGCCACGCATCTGCTCGCGAACGCCGATCTCGCGGCCGATCTCGCCGGCTTCCGCGGCCGCACGGCCGTGGCCGTCGGTGCGAACGACGCGATCACGCCGCCCGCCGCGTGCGAGCGGATTGCCGCGGCCGCGCATGTCGGGCTGCAGGTGATTCCGCGGGCCGGGCATGCGGGTTATGTGGAGGCGCCGGCCGCCTATTCGGCGCTGATCGATACGTTCTGCCGTCAGTGCGATACGCAGCGGGGGCTGGCATGAATTGCCCCCACGCTCACATTCGTTCGCTTGGGGGGGCGCAGCCCCCCCATCCCCAGAGAGCATGTCCATCTAAGCTTGGGGCGGCCCGGCGGGAGGCATCATGAGCGAACCGCTGCAACGAAACGCATCCGAAAACGCGAAGGCCGAAGCCAGCTACGTGGTGCCGGGCCTCGAGCGCGGGCTGCGCATTCTCGCCGAATTCTCGCCGCGCGAGCCGGTGCTCGGCGCGCCCGAGTTGTCGAAGCGGCTCGGCATTCCGCGCACGACGGTGTTCCGTCTGCTGCAGACGCTCGAATCGCTCGGCTTTCTCGAACGCGCGGACAAGGATCGCAACTACAGGCTCGGCGTCGCCGTGCTGCGGCTCGGCTTCGAATATCTGAGCTCGCTGGAGCTGACCGATCTCGGCCTGCCGGTGATCGAGAGCCTGCGCGATGCGACCGGCTTCACGACGCACATCGTGATCCGCGACGGCCGCGACGTGGTGTTCGTCGCGAAGGCGCAGAGCCAGTCGCCGGTGTTCAGCTCGATCCGCGTGAACGTCGGCACGCGGCTGCCCGCGCACGCGACGACGCATGGCCACGTGCTGATGGGCGACCTGTCGCTGAAGGAGCTGCGTGCGCTGTATCCGGAAGGCGCGCTGAGCCGGATGACGAGCGCGACGCCGGAAACGGTCGATGCATTGTACGAAGTGATCCGCGAGGATGCGCTGCGCGGCTACGGCGTCAGCAATTCGTCGTTCGAGCGCGGGATCTCGGTCGTCACGGCGCCGGTGCGCAACGAGACGCAGCGGATCGTCGCGTGCATCACGGTGACGGTGCCGCGTCCGGAGATCGACGCGGCGCTGATCGCCGACGGGCTGATCGACAAGGTGCAGCGCGCGGCGGCGGAATTGTCGCGTCGGCTCAATTACCGCTCGGATGACGAGCACACGTTTCTCAAGGCTTTAGGACTCCGATGATTCAGATCGATCTCACCGGGCAGGTGGCGGTGGTGACGGGCGGTTCGTCCGGCATCGGCCTCGCGACGGCCGAACGGTTCTTGCAGGCGGGCGCGTCGGTCGCGATTTGCGGCCGCGACGGCGACCGCCTCGCACGCGCCGAGGCGATGCTGCGCGACAAGTACGCCGATGCGCAACTGCTGGCCACGCGCTGCAACGTGCTCGACGAAACCGACGTGGCCGGCTTCGCGCAAGCGGTGTCCGCGCGTTTCGGCCGCGCCGACATGCTCGTCAACAATGCCGGCCAGGGCCGCGTATCGACCTTCGCCGACACGACCGACGACGCGTGGCGCGAAGAACTCGAACTGAAGTACTTCAGCATCATCCGCCCGACGCGCGCGTTCCTGCCGCTGCTGCGCGACGCGCAGGCGCCGACGATCACCTGCGTGAATTCGCTGCTCGCGTTGCAGCCGGAGCCGCACATGGTCGCGACGTCGTCGGCGCGTGCCGGCGTGCTGAGCCTCGTGAAGTCGCTCGCAGCCGAGCTGGCGCCGCAGCGGATCCGCGTGAACTCGATCCTGATCGGCATCGTCGAGTCGGGGCAGTGGCGCCGCCGCTACGACACGCAGGCGCAGCCCGGCGAAAGCTGGGAGGACTGGACGGGCGCGCTCGCCCGCAAGAAGAACATTCCGCTGAATCGCTTCGGCAAGCCCGACGAGGCCGCCTGGGCACTTTTTTATCTCGCAACGCATCTGTCGTCCTACACGACGGGCAGCCATATCGACGTTTCTGGAGGCTTTGCACGCCATGTCTGAAAAAACCACGGTTGGCGAGCTGATTGCCGCCTTTCTCGAGCAGTGCGGCGTGAAGACCGCATTCGGTGTCATCTCGATCCACAACATGCCGATCCTCGACGCGATCCACTCGCGCGGCAACATCCGGTATGTCGGTGCGCGCGGCGAAGCGGGGGCGTTGAACATGGCCGACGGGCTGGCCCGCGTGTCGGGCGGCCTCGGCGTCGCATTCACGAGCACGGGCACGGCGGCGGGCAACGCGGCCGGCGCGATGGTCGAGGCGCTGACGGCCGGCACCGCGCTGCTGCACGTGACCGGGCAGATCGAGACGCCGTACCTCGACCAGGATCTCGCGTACATCCACGAAGCGCCGGACCAGTTGTCGATGCTCGACTCGATCTCGAAGGCCGCGTTCCGCGTGCGCACCGTCGAAACCGTGCTGCCGACGATCCGCGAAGCCGTGCGCATCGCGCAGACCGCGCCTACGGGCCCCGTGTCCGTCGAGATCCCGATCGACATCCAGGCGGCCGAGATCGAATGGCCGGAAGATCTCGCCCCCGCGCACGTCGCGGTGCGCGAGCACGACGAAGCCCGCGTCGCGAAGCTCGCCGACGCCCTCGCGGCCAAGCGCCGCCCGCTGCTGTGGCTCGGCGGCGGCGCGCGTCACGCACGTGCGGAAGTCGAACGCCTCGTGAAGCTCGGCTTCGGCGTCGTGACGAGCGTGCAGGGCCGCGGCGTGCTGCCCGAGGATCATCCGGCGACGCTCGGCGCGTTCAACGTGCACGCGTCGGTCGAAGCGTTCTACAAGACCTGCGACGCACTCGTCGTGGTCGGCTCGCGCCTGCGCGGCAACGAAACGCTGAAGTACAAGCTCGCGCTGCCGCAGCCGCTGTTCCGCATCGATGCCGATGCGCTCGCCGACAATCGCGGCTATCGCAACGCGTTGTTCGTGCATGGCGATTCGAAGCGCGTGCTGGCCGAGCTGGCCGATCGCCTCGAAGGTCGCCTGTCGGTCGATCCGCAATTCGCGGCCGATCTCGCGGCGGCCCGCGAGGCGGCAGTGGCCGACGTGGCGAAGGGCCTGGGGCCGTACAAGAAGCTCGTCGACACGCTGCAGGGCGCCGTCGGCCGCGACTACAACTGGGTGCGCGACGTGACGATCTCGAACAGCACGTGGGGCAACCGCCTGCTGAAGATCTTCGAGCCGCGCTCGGGCGTGCATGCACTCGGCGGCGGCATCGGCCAGGGCATCCAGATGGGCATCGGCGCGGCGCTCGCGGGCGCGGCGGCGAAGACGGTCTGCCTCGTCGGCGACGGCGGCCTGATGGTCAACGTCGGCGAGCTCGTGACGGCCGTGCAGGAAAACGCGAACGTGATGATCGTGCTGATGAACGACCAGTGCTATGGCGTGATCCGCAACATCCAGGACGCGCACTACGGCGGCCGCCGCTGTTTCGTGCAACTGCACCAGCCCGATTTCGCGCAGTTCTGCGCGAGCTTCGGCCTCACGCACTACCGGATCACGTCGCTCGACCAGGCCGACGCGATCGTGCGCGAAGGGCTCGCGAAGGAAGGGCCGGTGATGGTCGAGGTCGACATGCTGTCGGTCGGCTCGTTCGCATCGGCATTCGCGGGCCCGCCGGTGAAGAAGGAAGCGCCGACGGAGCGCCAGTATGCGTAACGGGCAACAGCGGACGCATGCCCCCGTCGACGTCGCGATGATCGGCTTCGGCGCGATCGGCGCGGCCGTGTACCACGCGGTCGAGCACGATGCGTCGCTGCGCGTCGCGCACGTGATCGTGCCGGAACACCAGCGCGCGGCGGTGCAGGACGCGCTCGGCGGCGCGGTGGAAGTCGTGTCGTCGGTCGACGCGCTGGCCCGCCGCCCCGAGTTCGCGCTCGAATGCGCGGGCCACAGCGCGCTCGTCGACCACGTCGTGCCGCTGCTGAAGGCCGGCACCGATTGCGCGGTCGCGTCGATCGGCGCGCTGTCCGATCTCGCGCTGCTCGACGCGCTGTCGCAAGCGGCCGACGAAGGCGGCACGACGGTGACGCTGCTGTCCGGCGCGATCGGCGGCATCGACGCGCTGGCGTCCGCGAAGCAGGGCGGCCTCGACGAAGTGCTGTACGTCGGCCGTAAGCCGCCGCTCGGCTGGCTCGGCACGCCGGCCGAGGAACTGTGCGATCTGCGCGCGATGACCGAGGAAAAGGTGATCTTCGAAGGCACCGCGCGCGACGCCGCGCGGCTGTACCCGAAGAATGCGAACGTCGCGGCGACGGTCGCGCTCGCGGGCCTCGGCCTCGACGCGACGCACGTGCGCCTGATCGCCGATCCGGCGGTCGCGCGCAACGTGCACCGGATCACCGCGCGCGGCGCATTCGGCGAGATGTCGCTGGAAATGAGCGGCAAGCCGCTGCCCGACAACCCTAAGACGTCCGCGCTGACGGCGTACAGCGCGATTCGTGCGCTGCGCAACCGCGCGGCCCGCTGCGTGATCTGACCGGACCATCGAGCGTCCGCCCGCGCCACGGCGAGGGCGGATGTGCAGAGACAGATTTGTGGGACTTGTGACATGACTCCTTTCGATACGAGCCTCGTACCCGACGGCGACATCCTGATCGGCGGCGAGTGGCGGCGCGGCCGCGGTGCGCCTTACACGAGCATCTATCCGGCCGACCAGTCGCCGAACATGGAAGTATCGACGGCGAACGCGGAAGACGCGGCCGACGCCGTCGTGGCGGCCGACGCCGCATGGCGCCGCGCCGACTGGGCCGGGCTGAAGCCGCACCAGCGCGCGCAGGTGCTGTACCGTATCGCCGATCTCATCATGCAGCGCCACGAGGCGCTCGCGAACCTGCAGCGCCGCGACAACGGCAAGCCGATCGGCGAGACGCGCGTGCTGGTGGCCAGCGCCGCGAACACGTTCCGCTATTTCGCGGCCTGCCTCGAAACGCTCGACGAGGAGTTGACGCCGTCGCGCGGCGACTACCTGACGATGAGCGTGTACGAGCCGATCGGCGTGATCGCAGCGATCACGCCGTGGAATTCGCCGATCGCGTCCGACGCGCAGAAGCTCGCGCCGGCGCTGGCCGGCGGCAACTCGGTGGTGCTCAAGCCGGCCGAGGTCACGCCGCTCGTCTCGCTCGCGCTGGCGCGCATCTGCGAGGAAGCGGGCGTGCCGAAGGGCGTGCTGAGCGTGCTGCCGGGCAAGGGCTCGGTGATCGGCGACGTGCTCGTGCGTCATCCGCTCGTGAAGAAGGTGTCGTTTACCGGCGGCACCGAAGTGGGTCGCGGTATCGCGCGCATCGCGGCCGAGAAGCTGATGCCCGTGTCGCTCGAACTCGGCGGCAAGTCGCCGACGATCGTATGCGACGACGCCGATCTCGACCACGCGATCAACGGCGTGCTGTACGGCATCTTCAGCTCGTCGGGCGAAGCGTGCATCGCGGGTTCGCGACTGTTCGTGCAGCGCGCGATATACGACGAATTCATGAAGCGCCTGGTGGCCGGTGCACGCAAGCTGCGCGTGGGCGACCCGACGCGACCCGACACGCAGATGGGCCCGCTGATCACCGCGAAGCATCGCGAATCGGTCGAACGCTACGTGGCGCTCGGGCTGGAAGAAGGCGGCCGCCTGCTGTGCGGCGGCGAGCGGCCGGCGGGCGACGGGCGCGAGAACGGCTTCTTCTATCAGCCGACGATTCTCGAAGGCTTGCCGAACAGCGCGCGCATCTGCAAGGAGGAAATCTTCGGGCCGGTGCTGGTCGCGATGCCGTTCGACGACGAAGCGTCGTTGATCGCACAGGCGAACGACAGTGTGTTCGGGCTGGCTGCGGGCATCTGGACCCGCGACTACAAGCGCGCGTGGCGCATCGCGCGCGCGCTGGAGACGGGCACCGTCTGGATCAACACGTACAAGCTGTTCTCGATCTCCACGCCGTTCTCGGGCTGGAAGGAGAGCGGGATGGGGCGCGAGAAGGGGCGTCTCGGCATCCGCGAATACATGCAGCAGAAGAGCCTCTACTGGGGCTTGAACGACGCGCCGCTGCCGTGGGCGAACTGAGCGAAGGGGAATGACGCAATGAGCATTTTGGGAATCGAGCAGATCACGTACGGCGTCGACGACCTCGCCACCTGCCGGCACTTTTTCGCCGACTGGGGGTTGAAGGAAGTCGCGCACGACGACACGCGTGCACGCTTCGAGACGCTGAACGGTTGCACCGTGCTGGTCGTGAAAGCCGACGATCCGTCGCTGCCGCCCGCGTTCGAAGCGGGCCCGACGCTGCGGGAAGTCACGTGGGGCGTCGCGACGCAGGGCGAACTCGACGCATTGCGCACGAAGCTGGCCGGCCAGCCTGGCTATTACGCGCAGGACGATGCGCTCGGCTGCATCGACCCGAACGGGATGGCGATTCGCGTCGAAGTCACGCGCAAACGCGCACTCGACATCGCGGGCTCGCCGTCGAACGTTTGGGGCCGGACGCTGCGCGTGGACCAGCCGAGCCCGATCTATGCGCGTGCGGAGCCGGTGGAGGTCGGACATGTCGTGTTCTTCACGAACTGCCTCGACGCGCAGGAAAGGTTCTATCACGAGTTGCTCGGCTTCGAGACGTCGGACCGGTATCCGGGCCGCGGCGCGTTCATGCGCTGCGCGCCGCACGGCGGCCATCACGACCTGTTCCTGCTCGCGCTGCCGAACGGCAAACGCGGCCTGAACCACGTCGCATTCACCGTGCGCGACATCCACGAAGTATTCGGCGGCGGCATGCACATCGACCGCTGCGGCTGGGAAACGCAACTCGGCCCGGGGCGTCACCCGGTGTCGTCCGCGTACTTCTGGTACTTCCAGAATCCGGCCGGCGGGCTGATCGAGTACTACGCGGACGAGGACGTGCTGACGCCGGACTGGCAACCGCGCGAATTCGAACCGGGGCCGACCGTGTTCGCCGAGTGGGCGGTCGACGGCGGCCTGGACGGCAACACGCGCCGGCAGAAGAACGCGAAGGCGCCGGAAGGCAAGTTCATGACGGAGCGCAAATGATGCCCGAAGCGAATACGCCCGCGCAGCCCGCGCCGGGCACGGTGGTCGTGATCGGCGGCGGCCAGGCCGCCGGCTGGGTGTTGAAGACGTTGCGCGCGCAAGGGTATGCGGGCCGTCTCGTGATGATCGCCGACGAGCCGCACCTGCCGTACGAGCGCCCGCCGCTGTCGAAGGCCGTGCTGGCCGGCGACGCCGACATCGAGACCGTGCGCGTCGTGCGTCCCGACGAATTCGACGCGCTGAACGTCGAGGCATGGCAGCCGGAACGCGCGGCGTCGATCGACCGCACGCGGCGCGTGGTGAGGACCGAAAGCGGCCGCGAGATCGAATACGACCGGCTCGTGATTGCGACCGGCGGCACGTCGCGCCGCTTGCCCGATGCGCTCGTCAACACGCCGAACCTGCATTACCTGCGCACGCTCGACGAAGCGGCCGCGCTCGGCGAGAAGCTGCGGGCGAGCCGGCGCGTGCTCGTGATCGGCGGCGGCTGGATCGGCCTCGAAGTCGCGGCGACCGCGCGCAAGCTCGGCGTAGACGCCGTCGTGGTCGAAGGCGCGCCGCGGCTGTGCGGGCGTTCGGTGCCGCAGATCGTGTCCGACTTCCTGCTCGACCTGCATCGTTCGAACGGCGTCGACGTGCGCATGGGCGCGGCGCTCGCGTCGCTCGACCCGCAGCCGGACGACGCGTCGAAGGTACGCGCGACGCTCGCCGACGGCACGACGATCGACGCCGATTTCGCGGTGGCCGGCATCGGTCTCGCGCTGAATGCGTCGCTGGCGAGCGACGCGGGGCTCGCGGTCGACGACGGCATCGTCGTCGACGAATACGGCGCGACCAGCGACCCCGCGATCTTCGCGTGCGGCGACGTCGCGAACCATCACAACGGCTGGCTGAAGCGGCGCGTGCGGCTCGAATCGTGGGCGAACGCGCAGAACCAGGCGATCGCGGCCGCGAAAGCCGTGCTCGGCGTGCGCGTACCGTACGCGGAGATTCCGTGGTTCTGGTCCGATCAGTACGACGTGAACCTGCAGATCCTCGGCGATCTGCCGGCCGATGCGCAGCTCGTCGTGCGCGGCGATCTCGCCGCGCATCGTGCGACGCTGTTTTTCGTGGGCGACGGACATGTGAGAGGTGTCGTCGCCGTGAACAACGCACGCGAGCTGAAGCTCGCGCGCAAGTGGATGAACCAGGGCCGGGCAGTGGATACGGAAGCCCTGGCAGACACGACCCAAGCGCTTGCCTGACCGGCCCAACCGGAAAGAGACCCAGGAGACACCCCGCATGAGCACTTTCGACAACGTCGTGGCCGGCAGGGCCACGATGGAAGCTGCCGCCTCCACGCCCGGCGCGATCATCGCGCGGCTCGAGCGGCTTCCGGCCAACGCGATGCAGATCCGCGCACGCGTGCTGATCGGCACCGCGACGTTCTTCGACGGCTTCGACGTGATCACGATCGCGGCGACGCTGCCGCTGCTGATTCACAAATGGGGGCTGTCGCCGACGCAGATCGGCATGCTGATCGCGTCCGGCGCGATCGGCCAGCTGATCGGCGCATTCCTCTTTCCCGCGCTCGCGGAAAAGCATGGCCGCGTGAAGGCCATCGCGTGGAGTTCGGCCGTGATCGGCATCACGAGTATCGCGTGCGGCTTCGCGCCTACGTTCGAGGTGTTCGTGCTGCTGCGGATCCTGCAGGGGCTCGGGCTCGGCGGCGAGTTGCCGGTCGCGGCCACGTACATCAACGAAATCACGCGCGCGCATGGCCGCGGCCGCTTCGTGCTGCTGTACGAGATCGTGTTCCCGATCGGCCTGCTCGTGTCGATGGCGCTCGGCGCGTGGCTCGTGCCGCGCTTCGGCTGGGAAATCATGTATTTCGTCGGCGGGCTGCCGGTGATCCTGTCGCTCGTGCTCACGCGCCTCGTGCCGGAATCGCCGCGCTGGCTCGCGTCGCGCGGGCGGCTCGCGGAGGCCGGGCGCGCGGTCGGCATGTTCGAAGGATCGGTGCGCGGCGAGCTGCCGCCGGTCACGCAAGCGGCCGCGTTCGACGAGATGGTGCGCCAGCATCCGAAGCGCAGGATGAGCGACCTGTTCAGCGCCGCGTATCGCAAGCGCACGCTCGCGGTGGCGACATTGTGGGCGACCTGCGGGTTCATCCAGTACGGGCTGTCGACGTGGCTGCCGACGATCTACAAGAACTTCTATCACGCACCGCTGCAGCTCGCGCTGAACCTCGCGGTGATCGGCTCGGTGATGGGCGTGCTCGGGTCGCTGGCCTCCGCGCTGCTGGTCGACAAGCTCGGCCGCAAGCCGGTGATCGTGTGGTCGTTCGTGCTGTGCGCGCTGTCGCTGGCGCTCGCCGGCATCTATCACGCGTCGTCGGTGTATGTGGTCGCGGTCTTCTGTTCGCTGTCGCTCGGGCTGATGGCGTCGGGGTTCATCACCGCGTACGTCTATACGCCCGAGCAGTATCCGACGAGCATCCGCGCGTCGGGCTGCGGGCTCGGCAGCGCGTGGCTGAAGATCGCGTCGTTCGTCGCGCCGATGGTCGTGCCGCACGCGATCATCGGCGGGAACCTCGCGCCGGCGTTCTATCTGATCGGCGTGGTGCCGCTGATCGCGGCGCTGACCGTGCACTTCGTCGGGATCGAGACGAAGGGGAAGGTGCTGGAGGCGCTCGAAGCGTAAGCGCGGCCGGTAGTCACGGATGATGTGCATAGGCCCGGCGGATGTTGCCCGGGCCGCTTCATTTCACGGCGATCCGGTCGTTTCATGTCGGGCGCCGCGAACGGGCGCCACGGCTGCCACACGGCTCGCGTGTTCTAATTCACGGTCACGATTTTCATCAGACCGTCGCCATGCCCCTGTTCGAACCCGTCACGCTGCATACTTCCCGCCTCGTCCTGCGGCCGCTTCGCGACGCCGACGCACCGACTTTCTTCGAGATCTGGTCCGATGCGCAAGCGATGCGCTACTTCTCGTTCTCGCCGATGACGGAGATCGAGCAGGCCGAGGCGCGCGTCGCGCGCAACGTGCAGACGTCCGCGAGCGGGGAGAGCCTGGTCTGCGTGCTCGAACTGCGGGAAACCGGCGAAGCGCTCGGCGAATGCGCGCTGTTCCATGCGAACGCGCAATGCCGGCGCGCCGAGATCGGCTTTTGCCTGCGGCGCGCATTCTGGCGCGGCGGATACATGCGCGAAGCGGCGTCGGCGATGATTGATCATGCGTTCGGCACGCTGCGGCTGAACCGGCTCGAGGCCGATATCGATCCGCGCAACGTCGCGTCGGCGGGGTTGCTCGAACGGTTGGGTTTCGTCCGGGAAGGTCTGCTGCGCGAACGATGGATCGTCGGCGACGAAGTGT
This sequence comes from Burkholderia sp. ABCPW 11, assembly GCF_001523445.1. Taxonomy (NCBI): domain Bacteria; kingdom Pseudomonadati; phylum Pseudomonadota; class Betaproteobacteria; order Burkholderiales; family Burkholderiaceae; genus Burkholderia; species Burkholderia sp. ABCPW 11. The sequence goes on from NZ_LOVM01000025.1 coordinate 108,223, forward strand.
CGGACAGCGCACTGTACGGGTTGCTGGCGAGCGATCGCGGTGCGTAAGTGGCCGGCTTGCCGGATTTCTCGCCCGAACGTACCCTTGGTCGAATCCACGGCCCGAACGCAGGTATTGACCATGCAAGCCCATCCTCTACGCCTTTCCCCCGGCGACGATCTGCGCGGCGCCATCGAAGCAGCGTTGCATCGGCAGGAATCGCACGCGGCCTTCGTGATCCAGGGCATCGGCAGCCTGAGCGTCGCGCAGTTGCGCTTCGCCGGCGCCGACCAGCCGGCCGAGCTGCGCGGCGACCTCGAAATCCTGACGCTGGCCGGCTCGGTGTCGCCGGACGGCGCGCATCTGCATATGTCGGTCTCGGACGCGGACGGCCGCGTGACGGGCGGCCATGTTGCGCCCGGCTGCGTGGTGCGCACGACGGCCGAGATCCTGCTCGCGCTGCTGCCCGCGCATCGTTTCTCGCGCGAGCCCGATGCGGGCACCGGCTTCAACGAACTGGCGATTCGTCGCGAGCCGGGCGGCGCCGCCGCATGAGTGTCGCGACGCGGCGCTAGAATCGCCGGTCATCGAAGCGCGTCCCGTTACCGCTCATTCCGCAAGACGCAATCCATGAAAAAAAGCGCCGCGGCCTGTCGGCCCGCGGCGCCTTTCGGTGCGCTGCGACGTCGACCACCCGCCGCAGCCCGACTGCGTGCTTACAACTGCACGGTGTCGGCCACTTCCTTGAAGTCCTCGATCTGGTCGAAGTTCATGTACTGGTAGATCTTGTCGCCGTTCGCGGTGAGCACGCCCATGTCGGCCATGTACTCTTCCTTGGTCGGGATCTTGCCCAGACGCGAGCAGATCGCCGCCAGTTCCGCCGAGCCGAGATACACGTTCGTGTTCTTGCCCAGACGGTTCGGGAAATTGCGGGTCGACGTCGACATCACCGTCGCGCCTTCGCGCACCTGTGCCTGGTTACCCATGCACAGCGAGCAGCCCGGCATTTCGGTGCGTGCGCCAGCCGTGCCGAACACGCCGTAGTGACCTTCTTCCGTCAGTTGCTTCTGGTCCATCTTGGTCGGCGGCGCGACCCACAGCTTGACCGGAATGTCGCGCTTGCCTTCCAGCAGCTTCGACGCGGCACGGAAGTGACCGATGTTGGTCATGCACGAGCCGATGAACACTTCGTCGATCTTCGCGCCTGCGACGTCGGACAGCGTCTTCACGTCGTCCGGATCGTTCGGGCACGCGACGATCGGCTCGTGGATGTCGGCAAGGTCGATCTCGATGACGGCCGCGTATTCGGCGTCGGCATCCGGCGCGAGCAGTTGCGGGTCGGCCAGCCACTGTTCCATCGCCGCGATGCGGCGCTGCAGGCTGCGCGGATCCTGGTAGCCCTGCGCGATCATCCACTTGAGCAGCGTGATGTTGCTGTTCAGGTACTCGATGATCGGTTCCTTGTTCAGGCGCACCGTGCAGCCGGCGGCCGAACGCTCGGCGGACGCATCCGACAGCTCGAACGCTTGCTCGACCTTCAGGTCGGGCAGGCCTTCGATTTCGAGAATGCGGCCCGAGAAGATGTTCTTCTTGCCTTGCTTGGCGACCGTCAGCATGCCTTGCTTGATCGCGTACAGCGGAATCGCGTTGACGAGGTCGCGCAGCGTGACGCCCGGCTGCATCTTGCCCTTGAAGCGGACCAGCACCGATTCCGGCATGTCCAGCGGCATCGTGCCGGTGGCGGCCGCGAACGCGACGAGGCCCGAGCCAGCCGGGAAGCTGATGCCGATCGGGAAGCGCGTGTGCGAATCGCCGCCGGTGCCGACGGTGTCGGGCAGCAGCATGCGGTTCAGCCACGAGTGGATCACGCCGTCGCCCGGGCGCAGCGCGATGCCGCCGCGCGTGCTGATGAAGTTCGGCAGCGTCTGGTGCGTCTTCACGTCGACCGGCTTCGGATACGCGGCGGTATGGCAGAACGACTGCATCACGAGATCGGCCGAGAAGCCGAGGCACGCGAGGTCCTTCAGTTCGTCGCGGGTCATCGGGCCCGTGGTGTCCTGCGAGCCCACCGAGGTCATCTTCGGTTCGCAGTACGTGCCCGGGCGCACACCCTGGCCTTCCGGCAGGCCGCATGCGCGGCCGACCATCTTCTGCGCGAGCGAGAAGCCCTTGCCGCTGTCGGCCGGCTGGTGCGGCAGGCGGAACAGCGTCGACGGCGGCAGGCCCAGCGCTTCGCGCGCCTTCGCGGTCAGGCCGCGGCCGATGATCAGCGGAATGCGGCCGCCGGCGCGCACTTCGTCGAACAGCACGTCGGACTTCACCTGGAATTCGGCGATGACCTTGCCGTCCTTCAGCGCCTTGCCTTCGTACGGGCGCAGTTCGACCACGTCGCCCATGTTCATTTGCGACACGTCGAGCTCGATCGGCAGCGCGCCGGCGTCTTCCATCGTGTTGTAGAAGATCGGGGCGATCTTGCCGCCGAGGCATACGCCGCCGAAGCGCTTGTTCGGGACGAACGGGATGTCTTCGCCGGTGAACCACAGCACCGAGTTGGTGGCCGACTTGCGCGAGGAGCCGGTGCCGACCACGTCGCCGACGTAGGCGACCAGGTGGCCCTTTTCCTTCAGCGATTCGATGAACTTGACCGGCCCGCGCTTGCCGTCTTCTTCCGGCGTGATGCCCGGGCGCGCGTTCTTCAGCATCGCCAGCGCGTGCATCGGGATGTCCGGGCGGGTGGTGGCGTCCGGCGCCGGCGACAGGTCGTCGGTGTTGGTTTCGCCCGTGACCTTGAACACGGTGATGGTCAGGCTTTCCGGCACTTCCGGGCGGCTCGTGAACCATTCGGCATCCGCCCAGCTTTGCAGCACGGACTTCGCGTGCGCGTTGCCCTTGTCGGCGAGTTCCTTCACGTCATGGAACTGGTCGAACATCAGCAGGGTTTTCTTCAGCGCGTCGGCGGCCACTGCGGCGACGGCTTCGTCGGACAGCAGTTCGATCAGCGGCTGGATGTTGTAGCCGCCGAGCATCGTGCCGAGCAGCTCGGTGGCGCGCGCACGCGAGATCAGCGGGCAGGCGGTCTCGCCCTTGGCCACGGCGGCCAGGAAGCCGGCCTTCACGCGGGCGGCTTCGTCGACGCCCGCGGGCACGCGATGGGTGATCAGCTCGAGCAGCGTCTGCTCTTCGCCGGCGGGCGGGTTCGTCAGCAATTCGACCAGTTCGGCGGTCTGCTGAGCCGTCAGCGGCAGGGGAGGAATACCGAGCGCGGCGCGGGCGGCCACGTGAGCACGAAAGTTTTCAAGCATGGGGAGACCTGCTGATATTGCGTTTGAGGGGAAGGCCTTGCCGGCACTCCGGGGCGATTCCAGGCACTGCTTTGAGCGGAATTCTAATCTCAACGGGGTGCAACGTCAAATGTCTTATGTCTTATATAAGAGTTGAGGCGCGGAAGACGAGGGGCACGAATGCATGGAACGAGGCCGTGTTGCCGGTCGTATGGTGCAGGAAAAGGCGCTGGATCTGCTATCGGGACGGTGCGATGCTCCCGGCCAGCGACGGCCGGACATCGCAGCCGCCACGCACCGCTACGGCAAGGGGCGCGGCGGGCTCGCGAGCCCGCATCCGTAGGCCGATGAAAGCGGGCATCGCCGGAACGGCCTCGAGCATCCGGACGACTGACGCGTTGCCGACATGGCCAGCGGCCCGATCGATGCGACGATGAAGCCGTAGCGCAGGGGCGCGGTTTACTTGTGCTTGGCGCGATACGCGTCGAGATTTTTCCGTGCCTGCGCGCGGATCGCGCGCTGCATGAAAGGCGTCCAGCCGAGCAGGGCGCCTTTCGTCCCGAGCGCCTGACGCGCCCAGCGCCACAGGTCGAAATGGTCGCGATGCTCGACGATGCGTCCGTCGCGAAATCGGAATCGCGCATCGATCCGGTTGACCACTCTCCGTCCGGTCGCGGCGAACCGGTAGTGTGCGCTCCACTTCGCGCGCCCGGCCTGGTTGTCCGCGGCAACTTCGCCGAACGTCAGCGAGAATTCCTGCGCCCGCGCGACCAGCATCCGCCACATGTCGTGTGCGAGTTCGCCGCGCAGTTCGCCGAATGCGGGATCGCTGAATACGACGTCGTCGGCATAGCACGCGAGCATCGCGTCGATGTCGCGCTGCTGGAAGGCCGTGTAGAAGCGCTGGATCAACGCGGTGTTCGGATCGGTCATGTCGGGGCTAACGGTGCAGGGAGGGTGGACGGTGGCGTCCGTATCGGGACAGTGGGAGGCAGCGTGAACCGACGCCCGTGCTCGCGACGTCGGGCGTAGCCGGCTCGCTGCCGGATGATACGCGTCAGCGGGCGGCCATCGCGACGGCCTGATCGCTCCGTCCCGTCACCAGGCAGCCCGACATGAAGGCCTCGCTCTGGCTGCCGGCGGCGGTTTCGCCGAAGCCGCGACCGAGCGCATCGGCCCTCACCTGCGCGGCGCCTTGCTCGCACGCGAGCGGGCTGGCGTCGCGGCCCTGCGCGTGCAGGATCGCGCGATCGCCGATGAGATAGGCCAGCAGGGCGAAAACGGCGATATGTACGGCTCGTCTCATGGTTCGTCTCCTCGTTGCTCAAGCGTAACGCGGACACGTTCGACGAAGCACTTGGGGCTTCCCCCGGTAAACGTCTGCTGAAAGCGGTGGCGAGGCAGGACGATCCTGTCCTGTTTTTCCGTCGCCGTGCGATGGCCGGGTAATGCACGCGAGTTTGACGAATGTCAGGGTGCGGGCTGGCGGCGGCGGTCGCACGGCCGTTCAAAGCGATAGCATGAATGCATGATTTGACGGAACGCGATGCAAGGTCGACGCATCGGGTCCGGCAAGCAGGCAGGTGTTGAAGATCGCTGTCGAAATAGTGAGGAATCCAAATGTTGAACGTCTCGTCCGTCCTGATCAGTCTTGCTCCGATGTGGGCCATCCTGCTGCTGGCGTCTTCGGCAGCCGCCTATTTCGTGTTCTGGCGCAAGGTCATCCAGTGAGCGCCGCGCGCGACCGCGTGCGCACGGTGCGCACGCGTGACGCGCCGTTCCCGTCATTGCACCGCCGTTACCGGCACATTCGAAATCCGCAACAGCTGGGCCATCACGCTGCGCCGAAACACCGACATCAACGCGTGCAGCGGATCGCGTCCCGGCACGGCCACGACGATCTCGTCGCACCCGGTTTCGGCTGCCGTGGCCGCGATCGTATCGGCCACCGGCCCGACCTTCATCACGACGCTGTATTTCACGTCCGCATCGCGCAGGAGCCGCTCGGCCATCGCGAGATCGTCGGTCGCGAATCGTGTCTCGATCGCGCGCAACCGCGACAGCGGGTGATAGGCCTCGAGCCGCGTCGATTCGAGCGGTGCCTGCACGTTGACCAGCACGACCTCCGACGCGCAGCGCTCGCGATACAGAAAAGTCGCGTGCCGGACGGCTTGAAGCGAGCGCGGCGAATGGCCGACCGGAACCAGCAGCTTGAGCATGGATGATGAACCCGGAAACGAAGTGCTTCCAGCGTAGCGGGCGGCCGGACGAAACGATCTAAAGAGATCGGCCGGCCGCATAAAAATGTCGTTAACGCACGCAGCCCCGTGACGCACCGATTAAAAATATAAGAAATTTAAGTTTATGCGCATAAACGGCAGCGAGCGGTAGCGCCGGCCCCGGCCGGTCGGTGCGGACTCTCGCCGCGAGCGCGATTCAGTCGGATCCGCAATGAATTGCGCCGCAAAATATCGGAGGTCGCCCGGGGCGCGTCGCGTAGAGTAGAGCGTCGGCCGCCGCCCGGCGGCGCGCCATCCGATACCGCATCCCAGGAGACCCGCATGCCGCACGGCGCCCCGCAGTTTCTCGCTCCCGCTTCCATTTCCGTCGATCCGATCGTGCGCCTGTCGGCCGGCGAGCTTGCGTTGGCGATCCGCGGCAAGGCGGTTTCGTGCGTCGAGACGATGCGTGCGTATCTCGATCACATCGAGCGCGTGAATGGCGCGGTCAACGCGATCGTCGCGCTGCGCGAGCGCGATGCGCTGCTGGCGGAAGCCGCGGAAAAGGATGCGGAGCTGGCGCGCGGCGAGTACCGCGGCTGGCTGCACGGGATGCCGCAAGCGCCGAAGGATCTGGCGATGACGAAGGGGCTGCGCACGACTTACGGCTCGCCGATCTTCCGCGAGAACGTGCCGCAGGCCGACTCCGTCGGCGTCGCGCGGATGCGCGCGGCCGGCGCGATCTTCATCGGCAAGACCAATACGCCCGAGTTCGGGCTCGGTTCGCACACGTTCAACGAGGTCTACGGCGCGACGCGCAACCCGTACGACCTGACGAAGAGCGCGGGCGGCAGCAGCGGCGGCACGGCGGCGGCGCTCGCGTCGCGGATGCTGCCGGTGGCGGACGGCAGCGATTTCGGCGGTTCGCTGCGTAATCCGGCCGCGTTCTGCAACATCTACGGCTTCCGTCCGTCGCAGGGCCGCGTGCCGCGCTGGCCGGGCGTCGACGTGTTCATGCAGCAGCTCGGCACCGAAGGGCCGATGGGCCGCACGGTCGGCGACGTCGCGCAACTGCTCGCAATCCAGGCCGGCTACGATCGCAACGATCCGCTGTCGCTCGCGGACGATCCGGCGGCGTTCGCGCAGCCGCTCGACGCGGACCTGCGCGGCAAGCGCGTCGCGTGGGTCGGCGACTGGAACGGCTATCTCGCGACCGAGGCCGGCGTGCTCGCGCAGTGCGAGCGCGGGCTGGCGACGCTGCGCGAGATCGGCTGCGACGTCGATGCGGCGCTGCCGGCGTTCGCGCCCGACCGGATCTGGCGCCTGTGGCTCGCGCACCGGCACCTGTTGTCGGGCGGCGGGCTGCTCGCGCACTATCGCGACCCGGCGCGGCGCGCGCTGCTGAAGCCCGAGGCGATCTACGAGGTCGAGGGGCTGCTCGCGATGCAGGGCGCGGCGGTGTTCGACGCGAGCGTCGAACGGACCGCGTGGCATCAGGCGGCGCTGAGCTTCTTCGACCGTTACGACTTCATCGCGGCGCCGACCGCGCAGGTGTTCCCGTTCGACGTCGACCAGCGCTGGCCGAAGGAGATCGCGGGCCGCGCGATGGACACCTATCACCGCTGGATGGAAACGGTCGTGCCGTGGACGCTGGCCGGCTGCCCGGTGATCAACGTGCCGGTCGGTTTCAACGACGCCGGCTTGCCGATGGGGATGCAACTGATCGGTCGTCCGCGCGCCGATCTCGCCGTGCTGCAGCTTGCGCGCGGCTACGAGCAGGCGGCCGGCTGGGTGGCCCGGCGAGTGCCGGCGTGGATGGCAGCGTAAGAACGGCAGCGTAATACCGCGGCCGGCAGGCAGCCGGTAAGCCGGGCGACGAAACGGGCGGCGACGGGCTGCCCGTTTCGTTGTCCATCGCTCGACGCGAAGCGCGTGGCGGATGCATTGCGTCGCGTCGCCGGCGCAGGTCGAAGCCGGCATCCATTGATGCAACCGGAGAAAGAATCGCGGTACGTGTGCGACATCGCGCGGCAACCGCACGGGAATCTGCGCGACGGGTCCTGTCGGCCGCCGGATTGCAAGCGGCGGCGCGGCCCGATTTCGTTTCGATGTGTTTCAGTCGTTGCGGCGGCGCGCGACGCGCTTCGACAATATCGCCTCGACCATTCGGGCACGAGGGAAACACATGAAGCACATTCGCGCGACGGGCCGGCATCTGGCCTCGGCAGGCATCGCGTTCGGCATCCTGGTGAGCGGCGCCGCGCACGCGCAGCTCGACCTGCAGTCGATCGGCGCGTCGCTGTTCGGCGGCGGGCAGCAGCAGGCGGCGCCTGCGCAGGGCGGTGTCGCGCAGTTGCTGCAGGCCTATGTCGGTGCGAACCAGCAGGTGCTGAACGGCCAGTCGTCGCTCGCGTCGGCGATGGGGCTGACGGGGGCGGCCGGGCAAGCGCAGCAGGCCGCGAGCCAGTTGTCCGGCGGCGATGCGCTGTCGCCGGCCACGCTGTCGCAGATGGGCGGCGCGCAACAATCGGTGTCGCAGGCGCTCGGCCAGGCATTCGCGAGCGGGGGCGCCACGCACGGCCCGATCGACAAGCAGGCGTTCAGCAACGGCCTCGCGTCGTTGGGGCAGGGCCTCACGCAGTATTCGCAACTGCAGTCGGGGCTCGGCAATCTCGGCTCGACGAGCGCCGCGTCGTTGCTGCAATCTGGCCTGAATCCGCAGAACATGCAGGCCGCGACGTATATCGCGCAAAGCGCGCCGGGCCAGTTGCAGTCGCTTGCCGCGACGCTCGGCCAGGCCGTGCAGTTCGCGACGAGCCAGGGCATTTCGGTGCCGTCGGTCGCGTCGTCCGCGCTGAAGCTGCTGCCGTAACGCCGCGCGGTGGCGTGCGCGATGCTGTGGCCGGCATCGTGCGCGCCGGTGACGCGCCATGGCCCCGCACAACATGGGGATTTCGCGCGATGCTATCGTGGCGTGTTCCTCCCATCGGTGCCGGTTCATGACTGACTCGTTCGACCTCTCGCGCTATTTCTCCCGCATCGGCTACGACGGCCCGGCCGAACCGACGCTGGACGTGCTGCGCCGGCTGCATCTGCTGCATCCGCAGGCAATCCCGTTCGAAAACCTCAATCCGCTGACCGGCGCGCGGGTCGCGCTCGACCTGCCCGCGCTCGTCGACAAGGTGATCGAACGCCGCCGCGGCGGCTACTGCTTCGAACTCAACAAGCTGTTCTACACCGCGCTCACGACGATCGGCTTTCGCGTGACGCCGCTGATCGCGCGCGTGCGCTGGATGCGGCCGCCCGAGATCGTCACCGCGCAGACGCACATGCTGCTGCGCATCGATCTCGACGGCGCGGCGTGGCTCGCGGACATCGGCTTCGGCAGCGCGACGCTGACCGCGCCGCTGCGCTTCGTGCCGGGCGAGCGGCAACTGACGCCGCACGGCGCGTTTCGCGTGATCGATGCACCGGTCGATGGCGAATTCGACATGCAGTTCGAGATCCCCGACGGCTGGCAGACGACCTACCGCTTCTCGCTGAAGCCGGCCGAGTGGATCGATTACGAAGCCGCGAACTGGTTTACGTCGACGTATCCCGAATCGATCTTCGTGAACGACCTGATCGCGTGCCGTGTGCTGCCGGACGGCCGCGCGGCGTTGCTCAACACCGTGCTGACGCTGCGCGACGCGGCGGGAGCCGGGCGCACGGTCACGTTCGACGATGCGGCCGACTGGGCGGCGTGCCTGCGCGACACGATCGGCATCGATACGGCGGGATTCGATCTCGACGCGCTGTTCGCGCGGCTCGCGGCGCGCGCGACGTAACACGGATACACGACATCGCCGGCGGCTCGCACGCGGGCCGTGACCGTCCCGCCATCGTCTTCGGTTGACTTTTGCTAGTTTGCTAGCATACTAGTAACCATGACCGACGAAGAAGTGAAGCAATTCAACGTGTACCTGCCGCTGAGCCTGATCCGGCAGGTCAAGCATCGCGCCATCGAGACGGAGCAATCGCTGTCCGCGCTGGTGGCCGACGCATTGCGCGCGTATCTGGCCGCTCCGCAACCGGGGGCCGGCCCATCCGACAAGGAGGAGTGACATGTCATCCGAGCGAATCGAAGCCGTGTACCTGACGACGCACAACTGGGGCAAGTCGGCGAAGTTTTTCCAGTCGCTGGGCTTCACGCTGGAATTCGAAACCGATCATCACTCGGGCCAGCTCAGGTGCGGCGACGGCCCGTTCCTGTTCATCGCCGAGGTGCCGGCGAGCGAGAAGCCCGACATGCAGGTCGTGCTGAAGGTGCCCGACGAGCAGGCCGTGCGGCCGCAACCGATCGTCGACGTGGTCACGCCGTTCGAGGATACGCACTGGGGCACGCGCGACATGACCGTGCGCGATCCGGACGGGCGCGTGTGGCGCCTGCAGGCGCCGGGCAAGTCCGGTGCATGAGGTGATGACGATGACCGACCGCCATCAGGATGGGCCCGACAGCACCGCCGAGCGCGTCGCGCTGTGGCGCGCGCTTCACGTCGAACTCGATGAGCCGCCGCACGTGCTCGCCGATGAAGTCGGCCTGCGTCTGCTCGCGCCGCCGCCCGGCTGGCAGCGGCGTGGCGACATGGATCAGCGCTTCACGCGGCCGTTTCGCGCGTCGATCGTCGCGCGGGCGCGCTTCATCGAGGATCTCGTCGTCGACGAGGCCGCGCGGGGCGTGAACCAGTACGTGATCCTGGGCGCGGGCCTCGACAGTTTCGTGCAGCGCCGGCCCGAGATGGCGTCGCAACTGACCGTCTTCGAGGTCGATCCGCCCGCGCCTCAGGCGTGGAAACGCCGCCGCCTGATCGAACTCGGCTTCGGCGTGCCGGACTGGCTGCGCTTCGTGCCGGTCGATTTCGAAGCGAAGCAATCGTGGCACGACGCGCTCGTGCGGGCGGGCTTCGATGCGGACAAACCGGCAGTCGTGGTGTCCACCGGCGTGAGCATGTACCTGACGCACGAAGCGAACGTGGCGGCGTTGCGCGATGTGGCGTCGCTCGCGCCGGGCTCGACGTTCGCGATGACCTTCCTGCTGCCGCTCGAGCATGCCGATCCCGACGTGCGCCCGGGCCTCGAAATGGCCGCCAAGGGCGCGCGCGAGAGCGGCACGCCGTTCATCAGTTTCTTCACGCCGGCGCAGATTTGCGCGCTCGCGACGCAAGCCGGCTTCACGCGGGCCGAGCACGTGTCGGCGGCGGACCTCACGCGCCGCTATTTCGCCGATCGTACCGACGGGTTGCGCCCGCCGAATCGCGCGGAGGAACTGCTCGTCGCGACGGTGTGACCGCGGCGTGCCGCGCGTGTGAGCTTCACGCCCGTTCGAGCACGGCCATCTCCCGCACGACCACGAGCAGCACCGCGAGGCTCGCGCCGCCCGACGCGCGCAGATCGGCGAGCAGGTGCTCGTAGCGCGCGAGCGCGGTCTCGCGGCGCGCGCGCCACGCGCCGACGATCGTGTCCGGCGTGGTCGAATCGGGCGATTCCGCCAGCGCGCTGGTGGCAAGCGTGCGCTTGAGCCGCGCGACTTCCGCGAGCGCGGCCGCGCGCGCCAGCATGTCCCAGTGCGTCGGCGTCGGCAGCGTGGCCGCGCGTTCGCCGATCCACCCGTAGTTGAGCAGCGTGCCGAGCGAGAAGTAGACGCCCGCGACCAGTTCGAGGCTGCGATGGCAGGTCGCCGCCACTTCGGCGATGTCGAGCAGCGCGGCCGAGATGTCGCCGCTCGCGACGCGCCCGGCGAGCGCGGCGTCGACGCCGGCGTCGACCAGCACGCGTTGCCGCTCGGACAGCGCATCGAGATCGTCGGCCGGCAGCAGCGACGGCAGTTGCGGCGCGATGCGCTGCACCGCGTCGCGGCAGCGCGCGATCAATCCGGCGACGCCGCCGTCGGCCACCGCACCCGACTGCAGATGCCGCAGGAACCACAGCGCCGCGCGCTCCAGCAGCCGCGCGACGTCGACGAACATGCGCGCCTGCACGTCGTCGGCGACGCGGTTGTCGAGCGCGTCGATGTCGCGCCATACCGCATCGAGGTCGAACACGTCGCGCGCCATGATGCACGCGCGTACGATGTCGCCGGGCTTCGCGTCGGTCTCCTCCATCAGCCGGTGCACGAATGCGCAGCCGACGCGGTTCACGAGCGCGTTGGTCAGGTGCGTCGCGAGAATTTCACGGCGCAGCGGATGGCGGCGCATCGGCTCGCTGAAGCGCTGTTGCAGCGGCTTCGGGAAGTAGTCGACGAGCATCGCGGCCACCAGCGGATCCTCGGGCACGTCGGATTCGAGCAGCGCGTCGTAGAGCCACATCTTGCTGTACGCGAGCAGTACCGCGCGCTCCGGCGACGTGAGGCCGAGCTTCGCGGCCTGCCGCTCGGCGACTTCGTCGTCGGTCGGCAGGAATTCGATCACGCGGTTCAGGCGGCCCGCGCGTTCGAGCCAGCGCATCAGGCGCGCCTCGGCGTCGAGCAGTTCGACCGCATGGCGGCCCGCGATCGACAGCGCCTGCGTCTGGTAGTAGTTGTCGCGCAGCACGAGCAGCCCGACTTCGTCGGTCATCTCGGCGAGCAGCGCGTTGCGCTGCTTCTCGGTCATCTCGCCGTCGGAGACGACGAGTCCGAGCAGGATCTTGATGTTGACTTCGTGATCCGAACAATCGACGCCGGCCGAGTTGTCGATCGCATCGGTGTTGATGCGGCCGCCGCGCTGCGCGAACTCGATGCGGCCGAACTGCGTGCAGCCGAGATTGCCGCCTTCGCCGACGACCTTGCAGCGCAGGTCCGCGCCGTTCACGCGCACCGCGTCGTTCGCGCGGTCGCCGACCTGCGCATGAGTTTCGCGCGTCGCCTTCACGTAGGTGCCGATGCCGCCGTTGTACAGCAGGTCGACCGGCGCCTGGAGGATCGCGCGGATCAGCTCGGTCGGCGGCAGTGCGTGCGCGTCGATGCCGAGCACGGCCTGCACGGCCGGCGACAGCGGGATCGTCTTCGCGGTGCGCGGATACACGCCGCCGCCCGGCGAAATCGCGGCCGTGTCGTAGTCGGCCCAGCTCGAGCGTTCGAGCGCGAACATGCGCTGGCGCTCCGCGAAGCTCGTCGCCGGGTCGGGGTTCGGGTCGAGGAACACGTGCCGGTGATCGAACGCGGCGACGAGCCGGATATGCGGCGACAGCAGCATCCCGTTGCCGAACACGTCGCCCGACATGTCGCCGATGCCGACCACGGTGAAGTCGGTGGTCTGCGTGTCGACGCCCATCTCGCGGAAGTGCCGCTTCACCGATTCCCACGCGCCGCGCGCGGTGATCGCCATCTTCTTGTGGTCGTAGCCGACCGAGCCGCCGGATGCGAACGCGTCGTCGAGCCAGAAGCCGTATTCGTGCGAGATCGCGTTCGCATAGTCGGAGAAGGTGGCCGTGCCCTTGTCGGCGGCGACGACCAGGTACGGATCGTCGGGGTCGTGACGCACGACGTCGGGCGGCGGCACGATCGCGTTGCCGGCGAGGTTGTCGGTCAGGTCGAGCAGCCCGCGCAGGAACGTCTGGTAGCACGCGATGCCTTCGCGCATCCATGCTTCGCGATCGCTCGGCGGCGGCGGGTTCTTCACGACGAAGCCGCCTTTCGAGCCGACCGGCACGATCACGACGTTCTTCACCATCTGCGCCTTCATCAGCCCGAGCACCTCGGTGCGGAAATCCTCGCGGCGATCCGACCAGCGCAGGCCGCCGCGCGCGACGCGGCCGCCGCGCAGGTGCACGCCCTCGACACGCGGCGAATACACCCAGATCTCGAACATCGGCTTCGGTTCGGGCAGCCCGGGCACCTTCGCCGGATCGAACTTGAACGACAGGTACGGCTTCGATTCGCCGTTCGCGTCGGCGAGGAAGTAGTTCGTGCGCTCGGTCGCGTTGATCACGCCGAGGAACTGGCGCAGGATGCGGTCTTCGTCGAGATTCGGCACCTGGTCGAGCGCGCCTTCGATCGCCTTCAGCAGCCGTTCGGCCTGCACGTCGCGCGTGTTGCCGATGTGCGGGTCGAAGCGCAGCAGGAACAGCTCGACGAGTTGCCGCGCGATCGCCGGATTGCCGGTCAGCGCGCGTTCGATATAGGCATCGCTGAAGGTCGAGCCTACCTGCCGCAGGTATTTCGCATATGCGCGCAGGATCGTCACTTCCCGTGCGCTCAGGTGTGCGCGCAGCACGAGGCGGTTGAAGTCGTCGTTCTCGATCCGGCCGCTCCAGATCCGGTCGAATGCATCCTCGAACAGGCCTTTCACGCGCTCGATGTCGAATTCGGTATCGTCGGCGAGCTCCAGCCCGAAATCGTGTACCCACGCATGCGTGCCGTCCTGCGTCTGGATCCGGTACGGCCGCTCCTCGTCGACGCGCACGCCGAGGTGTTCGAGCATCGGCAGGCTGCGCGACAGCGCGATCGGGTCGCCCGCGCGATAGACCTTGAAGCGGAACGCGCGCGGCTCGGCCTCGATCGGCCGGTACAGGTTCATCGCGAGCTGGCCCGAATCCTTCACGCGCTCGATCAGCTCGATGTCGCGCACGGCCGTACGCGCCGGATAGTCGTCGCGATAGCCGGCCGGGAACGATTCCGCGTAGCGCTGCAGCAGACGGTTGCCTTGCTCTTCGCCGAATGCGTCGAGCAGCGCGTCGGCGAGGTCGTCCTGCCAGCGGCGCGTGACCTGCACGAGCCGCGTTTCGAGTTCGCGCGTGTCGACGTCGGGCATCGTGCCCGGTTCGGCATGCACGACGAAATGAATCCGTGCGATCGCCGATTCCGACAGCAGCGGCGTGAATTCGACGTTCACGCCGTTGTACGCATCGACGAGCAGCTTCGCGATGCGGCGGCGCAGGTCGGTGTTGTACTTGTCGCGCGGCACGAACACGAGGCACGACACGAAGCGGTCGAAGCGGTCGCGGCGCACGAACAGGCGCGTGCGCTGGTGTTCCTGCAGGCGCAGGATGCCGAGCGCGATGTCGTAGAGCTGGTCTTCGTCGGCCTGGAACAGTTCGTCGCGCGGATAGGTTTCGAGCACCGTCACCAGCGACTTGCCGAGATGCCCCTTCGGCAAGAAGCCCGCGCGCCGCACGATGTTCGCGCATTTGCGGCGCACGATCGGGATCTCGGCGCTCGACACCATGTACGCGGTCGACGTGTAGAGCCCGATGAAGCGGCGCTCGCCGGTGACCTTGCCGTCGGCGCCGACGAGCTTCACGCCGACGTAGTCGAGATAGCCGGGGCGGTGCACGGTCGCGCGCGAATTCGCCTTGGTCAGGAAGATCGGCCATGCGCCGGTGATGATGTCGGCGGCGGCCTGCGGCAGCGGCGTCACGTCGGGCGCATCGGACGTGCGCAGCGATTCGCGCAGGATGCCGAAGCCCGAGCCCTCGATGCCGCGCAGGCCGAAGCCCGTGCCGTCCGATACGAGCGCGTAGTCGCGCTGACCGAGGAACGTGAAGTGATCGGCGGCCATCCATTCGAGGAACGCGCGCGCCTCGATGTCCTCCGCGGTCGATTCGCGCGCCTTCATCTCCTTGATCGTCGCGCGGGCGATGTCGACGATCTTCGGCCAGTCCTCGACCGACGCGCGCACGTCGCCGAGCACGCGCGCGATGTCCTCGCGCAGCGTGTCGAGCAACGCGGCGTCGCCGCAGCGGTCGACTTCGAAATGGATGAACGACGCGAGTTGCGACTGGCCGTCGGCGGACGTCGCGCCGCCCGCGTCGACCCGCTCGATGCCGCCGCCGGCACCGCGCCAGATGCGGAACACCGGGTGCAGCGCCGAGTGCAGCGCGAGCCCGAGACGGTTGACGGCCATCGTCACCGAGTCGACCAGGAACGGCATGTCGTCGTTGACGATCTCGATCACCGTGTGGTCGGAATGCCAGCCGTGCTGTTCGAGGATCGGGTTGTACACGCGCAGGCGTTCGCTGCCGGGCACGAATTTCTGGGCGGTTTGCCAGTGCGCCATCGCGGCGCCGTACAGGTCGGCGATGCTGCGGTTCTGCAGATCGTCGGCGTCGACGAAATCGTAGTAGTGACGCAGGAAGGGTTCGACGATCCGGAACGTGGCTTCGGGCAGCCGAGCGCGCGCGAATTCGACGACGTCGGAGAGCAGGTGTGCGACGACTTCCTCGTTCTTCGCTTCCATGGCGGTCTCCGTCGGGTGGCCATTGGCTGCTGCGTCTGTCCGGCATTATGCGCCGATTGCGTGACAAAGCGATGTGCGGGCGCACAATGGGCGAGGGCCCGCGCCGCGAAAGCCGCCCGCACCGCCCGTGACGGGCGGCGTGGGCCGGGATCACGAGAGTTCGGGAGGCTTCAGGTCGGGGTGCCGTGCATGGAGCGGACTCATGAAGTCGACCAGCATCGTGGTCAACAGCGACGAAACGAATTTGCGATAGATCACGAACTCGGCGTCGGGACACGACGCTTTCACTGTTAGCAAGGAGCGGTCCAGATCGGCGCCCATTTGCAGGATCAGATCGTTCAGCGCACGTGCGACGTGTTGGTCCGAGATCATGTATTGCCTGTCGGTACGGTCATTGGCGAGTATTTGCTCGCATATTTCTCTCCGCATTCGGGGCTGCGGTAGGGGCCCAAGTGCGTTGCCGATGGTCGGGTTGCCGACGAAAACAACAACGCTGCTTCGCGTGCCAAGGCAGAAGCAATGATTCGTTATGCGAAGGTATTTTCACAAAAATCTGAGAAAAGCCTTTGATTCACTTCGCAGTTGGATCGGAATGCTCGCTGGACGCCGCGATGTTCCCGAAAGTTAGTGGTAGCGAGAATCGTTGTCAACGGCGATATTTCGAGATAGCTGATGCGATCGGATATTTGAAGACGCTGCGGGATGTCGACTGAGGGGGCGGTCGGATCGGAACCGCGTCGCGATCGGACGATGACGACGCGCTCCCGTGTTTCGGAAGCGCGCCGTTTTGGTGCGACGCGCTTTCAGCGCTCGTCACTCCACAGCTTCCCGGCCGTCGCCCAGTTCTCCTTCTTCACGTCGGTCAGGATGATATCGACCGAGCCCGGCGTGCAGCCGAGCGTTTCGCACGTGACGCGCGTGATTGCTTCGACGAATGCGCGCTTTTGCTCGACGGTGCGGCCTTCGAAGAGCTGGATATTGAAAGTCGGCATGACAGATGCTCCGGTTGGGATTGAACGATTGACGACGAACGATTCGGTCGGGTGTGGAGGCGGCGTCAGTCGCGATACGACGGATCGATCCGGTCGAGCCGGCGCAGCAGCGCCGGCCATTCCAGTTCGCCTTCGATCGCGCCGCCGTCGCGCAGTTGTTCGGCGGTGCGCTCGGCGACGGCCGGCTCCGGCAGCACGAGCGGCCCGCCGCCGGCCTGCGCGCGCACCTGGATGTCGCACGCCTTGATCAGCGTATCCATCAGCACATAGGCTTCGGCGACGGTGCGGCCGACCGTCAGCGTGCCGTGGTTGCGCAGCAGCATCGCGGATTTCGCGCCGAGACTCGCGGTCAGCCGCATGCCTTCGGCCGGCGAGAACGCGAGCGCTTCGTAGTCGTGGTACGCGAGATCGCCATGAAAGCGTAACGCGTGCTGCGACGCCGGCAGCAGCCCGTCGCGCTGGATCGACACGGCGATGCCGGCCGTATTGTGCAGGTGCATCACGCAGACGGCGTCGGCGCGCGCGGCGTGCACGGCCGCATGCAGCGCGAAGCCGGTCACGTTGACGGCGTGCTCGCCGTCGCCGATCCGCTGGCCGGCCAGATCGATCTTCACGAGGTTCGATGCGCGAACCTCGTCGAACGTGAGGCCGAACGGGTTGATCAGGAAGTGGCCGGGCTCGCCGGGCACGGTCGCGGACAGATGCGTGTAGATCAGGTCGTCCCAGCCGTTCAGTGCGACGAGCCGGTATGCGGCGGCGAGGTCGACGCGCAATCGGCGCTCGGCGTCCGAGATCGGGCCGCCGGGCTTCACGGCATCAGGACGGTGTGCGAACGACATCGGGTTCTCCGAGGGTGAGGCGGCGCGCGACTGCTACGGTTGCCCACGACGCGAGCGCGAACGGGGCCGTGAACACCGGGATGCCCGCGCGCATCGCGAGCCATTGAATCAGCGCGGCGAGTGCGGCGGCCGCGAACGCCGCACGCGGCCCGCGCGACATCAGCGCAAGGGCGGCGAGCGCGCCGTTGAAGCCGAGCAGGCCGCCGGCGAACGACGCGCCGCTTGCGCCGAGTGCGACCAGCAGCACGGTCGAGACGGCCGCGCCGCCAAGCGCGAACGCGGCGGCGCGGCGGGACGCGACGGCGAGGCCGGCGACGACCAGCGCGCCGGCCCATGCGCCCTGCGCGAAGGTGGTCTGGGCGATCCCGGACAGCAGCGCGTCGGTGGCGCAAGCCGGCGTCAGCAGCGGGCCGGCGGTTACGCCGTCCGCCTGTTGCAGTGCGATAAACGGGAACCACAGCGCGGTGACGGCCAGGCACGGGCTCGAATACGGGCACTGGCGCCAGCGGGCGAGCGATCCCCGCATCGTGCGTTGCACGAGCGCCGCGCCGATCGCCACCAGCGGCGCCAGCGCGACGGCGGCGAGTTGATGGGGCGCGAACAGCACGGCGATCAGCGCGGCCAGCGCGCCGTTGAAGCCGTGCAGCCCCTGTTCGACGTCGCGGCGCTCGGCGCCCGTCAGCACGGCCGTCATGCTGGCGGCGGCGGTGCCGACCAGCGCCGCGCACGCGAGCCGCAGGTCGGTCAGCGCGAGCGCGGCGAGCAGCAGCGTGCCGGTGAGCGCGTTCGCCTGCAGCACGACCTGCCCGATGCCGCGCAGCAGAATGCGCAGGTCGATCGGCGGCGAGGCAGGGCGGGCGGTAGGCATGATGACGGCGGAACAGGATGAGCCGCGAGCATAGGACACAATCCCATGCACCGGAATAGGGAATTCTGGATAGTCGGGATTTGTGCGACGATGCCCTGCAATGGGAAACCGGGAGGCGGAACGATGCGTGAAGTGCGGTGGGCGTCGCTCGAAGGCGACGGGGTCGAACATCTGACGTTCGACCGGAGCGGCGGCGCGCTCGTCGTCGAAAGCGCGGTGGTCGGCCAGCGGTACGGTCGCGCGTATGGGCTTGCGTATCGCGTCGAGTGCGATGCGCAATGGCGCGTGACTTACGCAGTGCTCAAGGTAATGGGCGGCGGCACGCTCGAATTGCGCGGCGACGGGGCCGGGCATTGGCGCGACGGTTCATGCCGTGCACTGCCGGAACTGGAGGGTTGCATCGACATCGACATCGCGGCGACGCCGTTCACGAATTCGCTGCCGATCGGCCGTCTTGGGCTCGCGCGCGGCGAGCGACGGCCGATCGACGTCGCCTACATCTCGACGCCGGACCTGACCGTCAAGCCGGTCAAGCAGGCTTATGCGTGCATCGAACCGGGCCGTCGCTATCGCTACGAAGGGATCTTCCGGAATTTCACCGCGGAAATGGACATCGACGACGACGGGCTCGTCGTCGATTACGAGACGCTGTTCAGACGCCTGCCGGCGCCGCCGACGGCACGCTGAACCGCGGCGTGCGTCGCCGCCGGCCGCTCCTGCGCGGATGCGAAGCGGTCGATCCGCGACGCGATCATGTCCGGGTGACGCAGCACGATCCAGTGCGTGCCGTCGATTTCCTCGCGCACGTGGTCGCCGAGCCAGCGATCGAGGTCGACCGACATTTCGGGCGTCACGTAGCGGTCGCGCACTGGAACCAGGATCTGCACCGGCGCCTGCGCGTACCGTTCGCGCGGCCTGCGGGCTCGTGCGAGGAAATTCGCGCGGTACATCTGCATCCCGTTCAGCGCGTTCTTCAGTTGCGCGGGATCGCGCTCGGCGCGCACGCGTTCGGTGAGCTGGAGCCAGCGCGGCCACAGCGCGGCACCGCCGAGCCGCCACACCAGCGACGGCACGAGCGGCAGGTGGAAGAACGCGATGTACCACGACTTCAGGCTCTGCTTGACGCGCATCTTCGCGCGGAACACGTGATCGAGGCACGGGCCGGAGATCGACGTGTACGACGCGATGCGGCCGCGGAACGCCGGATCGGTCACGGCTTCCCAGCACTGGATCGAGCCCCAGTCGTGGCCGACCAGGTGGAACGGCCGGCCGCCGCAGGTCGCATCGGCCACCGCCTTCAGGTCGCCGGCGAGCCGTTCGAGCGTGTAGTCGGCACGGCGGCGCGGCGCATCCGATGCACCGGCGCCGCGCACGTCGTATGCGATCACGCGGTAGCGTTTCGCGAGCCGCGCGCGGATCGGCGCCCACACGGCCGCCGAGTCGGGATAGCCGTGCACGAGGATCAGCGGCGGCGCGCGACGCGAGCCGCTTGCGTAGACGGCGAGTTTCACGTCGCCCGACTGGACGGTCAGCATCTCGGGAGCGCGCGCCATGGCGTCATGCCTGCGCCACCGAATGCAGCGGCACGCGGCGCGGGGCGGCTTGCGCCGCATAGCGCGCGTTGGTCGCGTCGATGTTCTCGAGCAGCGCGTCGAGCTCCTGCAAGTACTGATGGTTATCGTGATCCCACGGGTGGAAGCCCGGGCGGAAGTAGTCGAGCCATTCGCGCGCGATGCTCGGGAACACGCCGTTCTTCGGGCTGTACAGATACTTCACGAGGCGCCACATGCCGCCGAACTTGCCGTGTTCGCGACGGTGGGCGCGCATCAGCCGCACGTGGAAGTCGAACACGATGGCCCAGAAGAACACGGTCGTCGTCAGCATCGTGCCGGTGCGCAGCAGGTAGCTGCCGAGGCCCGGCTTCATCACGGTGCGCCACACGTCGTAGGACACCGCCTTGTGCTCGGTTTCCTCCATCGCGTGCCACATCCACATCTGCCGGTAGCCTTCGACCGAGCCGTCGATCCGGTGCTCGTGGCCCGACAGCAACTGGTTCGCGAGGATCGCCGTGTAGTGCTCGAGCGCGATCGTGATCGCCAGTTGCATCGAGTGCGGCAGCACCTTCTTGAACCAGCCGAGGATCGTCCACAGGCGCTTGTCGAGCTTGTGCGCGGGCAGGCCGGACGCCTGCAGCAGGTCGTTGTACTCGATGTGCTCGCGCGTGTGCATCGCTTCCTGGCCGATGAAGCCGAGCACCTGCTTTTTCAGCTCGGGATCCTCGATCCGGTCGCGGTAGTGGCGCACCGAATCCATGAAGAAGCGTTCGCCGGCCGGGAACAGCAGCGACAGTGCGTTCATGAAGTGCGTGACCGGCACGCCCTGCACATGCCAGTCCTTCGCGCGTTCGGGCGGCAGCGCGAAACGGATGTCGCGCCGCACGGGCATCATGTTCGGTGTCGTCATGATTGTTCTCCCTGGTTGCCTGCATTGTTGTAGGTGGCGTGCACCGGCGCCGGCGTGCCGCGCGCGGCATGGCGCCGGGCCTTCGCGGCCTCGCGGCGCGTCGCGAGCACGACGAGCGCCTGGTAGGCGGCCGGCAGGATGCGTGCCATCCAGTCGGCGCCCTTCGCGTCGCGGCCGATCAGCACGCGGCGCTTGTTCTTGCGCACGCCGGCGAGGATCGTGCGCGCAGCTTCGTCGGCGGTCGTGATGAAGAACTTCTCGAAGCTGTCCTTGCCTTGCTGTTCGCTCTCGACGATGAAGCCGACCATGTTCTTCGCGACGCGGCTCGACTGCGCGATGTTCGTGCGGATGCCGCCCGGATGCACGCAGGTGGCCGACACGCCGCACTTCATCATGTCGAGCTCCTGGCGCAGCGATTCGGTGAAGCCGCGCACCGCGAACTTGGTCGCGTTGTAGCCGCTCATGCCCGGCTGCGCGAAGATCCCGAAGATGCTCGACGTGTTGATCACGTGGCCGTCGCCCGATGCCTTCAGGTGCGGCAGGAACGCCTTCGTGCCGTGCACGACGCCCCAGAAGTTGATGTTCACGATCCACTCGAGATCGCCGTATTCCATGCCTTCGATCGTGCTCGACAGCGCGACGCCCGCATTGTTGAAGATCAGGTTGACCTTGCCGTGCTCCTTCGCGGTGTCGTCGGCCCACGCGAACATCGCGTCGCGATCGCCGACGTCGAGTACGCGTGTCGACACGCGCACGTTCGGTGCGATCGCGCGGACGATCCGTTCGGTCTCGGCGAGGCCGACGCCGTTCTTGTCGGCGAGCGACACGTGGCAGCCGGCCTGCGCGAGCTGGATCGCGAGCGCGCGACCCATGCCCGAGCCGGCGCCCGTGATCGCGGCGACCTTGTTGGCAAAATCTTTCATGTCGATGGCTCCTTGTCTGGCTCAGGCCGCTTCGGCGGACGTGGAAGCGGAAGCGGCCGGCGCGGCGACGGGCCGCGCGGTCGTGTCGTGCTGCGGCGCGCGATACGTGTGGTAATCGGCGATCGAGAAGTGCGCGGTCGCCTGGCGGAAGCGCCACGTGAAGCCCGGCCACAGCGTCGTGTTCTTGCCGGTGCGCGGGTCGAGGTACCAGCTCTTGCAGCCGCCCGTCGACCAGATCGCCTTTTTCAGCTTGCCCTGCAGGTCGCGGTTGAACTGCGCCTCGACGAGCGGGCGCACCTCGATCGCATCCGCGCGTTCGCGGTGCATCGCCTGCAGCGCGCCGAGGATGTACTCGATCTGCGATTCGATCATGAACACCATCGAGTTGTGGCCGAGGCCCGTGTTCGGGCCGACGATCATGAAGAAGTTCGGATAGCCCGGCAGCGTCGTGCCGAGATACGCATGCGCGCCGTCGCGCCACGCGTCGACGATGTCGAGGCCGCCGCGGCCGACGATCGCCCCGCGCGGATACGGGTCGGCCACCTGGAAGCCGGTGCCGTAGATCAGGCAGTCGATTTCATGACGCTTGCCGTCGGTCGTCACGACCGCGTCGGCTTCGATGCGATCGATGCCGGTCGTGATCACGTCGACGTTCTTGCGCGACAGCGCCGGGTAGTAGTCGTTCGAGATCAGCACGCGCTTGCAGCCGAGCGTGTAGTTCGGCGTGACCGTCTTGCGCAGCGCCGGGTCGGGAATCTGTTTGCGGATGTGGCGCAGCGCGAGCTTCTGCACGTTCTTCATCAGCGACGGATGGATCGCGAAGCCGAGCACGCGCGATTCGAGCATCCAGTAGATGCCGCTGCGCACGACCTTCTGCGTGAACGGAAGCGTGCGGAACAGCCATTTCTCGAAGCCGGTCAGGTTGCGGTCGGGCTTCGGCATGATCCACGGCGGCGTGCGCTGGAACAGCGCGAGCGACTTCACGCGCGGCGCGATCTGCGGCACGAACTGGATCGCGCTCGCGCCGGTGCCGATCACCGCGACGCGTTTGCCTTCGAGCGCGTAATCGTGATCCCACTGCTGCGAATGGAATGCGCGGCCCTGGAAGGTTTCGACGCCGGGAATCGCCGGCAGCGCGGCGCGCGACAGGCCGCCCATTCCCGACACCAGCACGCGCGCGGATAGTCGCTTGCCGTTCGCGAACGTGAGGCGCCAGCGTTGCGCGGCTTCGTCGTATTCGGCGCGCTGCAGTTCGTGATTCATCCGCAGGTGCGGGCCGACGCCGAAGCGCTGCACGCAGTCTTCCAGATACGCGCGGATCTCCGGCTGCGGCGCGAACATGCGCGTCCAGCGCGGGTTCGGCGCGAACGAGAACGAATAGACGTGCGATTGCACGTCGCATGCACACCCGGGGTAATGATTGTCGCGCCATGTGCCGCCGACCGACGCGGCTTTCTCGAGGACGACGAAGTCGGTCACGCCCGTTTGTTTCAGGCGGATCGCCATCCCGAGGCCGGCAAAGCCGGTGCCGATGATGGCGATGTCGATGGTTTCGTCCAGGCCGTCATGGCCGGGTGGACCGAAAGGCAACGTGCGAGCATTCATCCGGGTGTCTCCGATTTGGCTCATTTTTTAATGTTACATTGGTTGATGTAACGATAGTGCGTGAACCCGGAAACCGCAAGAGGCTAGAAGCGGCGCTCTAAGGGCCGAAAACCAGGCGGGAAAAGGCTGAGCGCGGTTTGGAACGGTCCGGTTTCCGCGATGCGGGATGAGCGGACAAGGCCGTCGACAGGGCGAGACACGGAAGAAGTGGGGCCGCCGGCACGCGGCGGCCTGTTTGAAACGGTATCAGGGACGGATCGGCCGGTTGGCCGTCTCATGGAAAACCCCGGCCACGATCGTGACCTGCGCGAGCGCATAGAGGCCCCAGATGCAATAGTCGATACCCGGAAAACCGCCGAGGAACCGACCGACGCCGATCAGCGTGTCGGAGCCGACGAAGACCAGGCTGCCGATTGCGACCAGCGGGCCGTGCGTGCGGGCGGCGAGCGCGAAGCTCGCCATCGAGCACAGCACGAGCATGTAGACGGCGACCGGCGCCAGCAGCTCGCCGAGATGCGGGAGGAACGCCATGTAAAACGCCGGCGCGGCGATCCACAGCCCGACGAGCGCAACGATGCGCCAGCCGTGCGGCCGCGCGCGCCACCGGAAGAAGATCGCGCAATAACACAGATGCGTGAGCAGGAACGCGCCGAGGCCGAGGACGAACGACAGCGGCCAGTCGGGCAGTGCGAGGAGCACGTCGCCGAGCACGGCGGTCGCGAGCGCCGCGCACAGCCACGTGCGTTCGCGCGGTGCGCCGCAGGTGCTGCCCGCCGCGAGCAGCAGGATGCCCATCGCGGCTTTCGCGGCGGCCTGGCCCGGATAGGGCGCGGCGGCGAGCGACAGCCCGTACAGCAGCGCCGCGGCGATGGCGAGCGGCCAGAGCCGGCGGTAGGCGGCGGGAAGCGTGGCGATCAAGGCGGGGGTCTCCGGTTCGTTGTCGTCCGCGGCGGACGGCGCGCGGTCGATGGCGCGGCTGCCGGCCATTATCCGGAAGAACGGGGGCGCGAAAACCGGCGAATCCTTCTAGGAAACGACGGCGACGGGCCGCGACGCCGCCAGCGGATTTTTCCGCGCGTTGCCCCGGCTGAACCGGGGCAACGGCGGCGGATCGGCTTGCTATGATCGCCGCGGTATTGCCGTTGTCGCTGTCGATGTCCCGCCTCGCCTCGCGACTGGATGCGCGAGCCGGTGCAGGCATGACGTATCCACGCCGTGCCCGGCCGAGCGCTCGCTCGAAGCGGGGCGGCCCGGCCACCACGAACCCGAACCCGACCATGACCGAACTTCTTCACGGCGACGGCGCGATCCGTCGCACGACGCCGTACGGCTCCTCGATCGAAAACACCTATGCGGGCGTGCTGTCGTTCATGCGCCGCAATTACTCGCGCACGCTCGACGGTATCGACGTCGCGATCTCCGGCGTGCCGCTCGATCTCGCGACGACCTATCGTTCCGGTGCGCGGCTCGGGCCGGCCGCGATTCGTGCGGCGAGCGTGCAGCTCGCGGAGCTCCATCCGTACCCGTGGGGCTTCGATCCGTTCGACGACCTCGCGGCCGTCGACTATGGCGACTGCTGGTTCGACGCGCACAATCCGCTGTCGATCAAGCCCGCGATCGTCGAGCATGCGCGCACGATCCTGCACTCGGGCGCGAAGATGCTGACGCTCGGCGGCGACCACTACATCACGTATCCGCTGCTGGTCGCGCACGCGGAGCGCTACGGCAAGCCGCTGTCGCTGATCCATTTCGACGCGCACTGCGATACGTGGGCCGATGACGATCCGGACAGCCTCAATCACGGGACGATGTTCTACAAGGCGGTGAAGGAAGGGCTCATCGATCCCGCGACGTCGGTGCAGGTCGGCATCCGCACGTGGAACGAGGACTTTCTCGGGATCGAGCGGCTCGATGCCGCGTGGGTGCATGACCATGGTGCGCGGGCGGCGGTCGAGCGGGTCGTCGAGATCGTCGGCGCGCGGCCTGCGTATCTGACGTTCGATATCGATTGCCTCGATCCCGCCTTCGCGCCGGGAACGGGGACGCCGGTCGCGGGCGGATTGTCGTCGGCGCAGGCGCTGGCGATCGTGCGGGGGCTCGGGGCGGTGAATCTGGTCGGGGCGGATGTGGTGGAGGTGGCGCCTGCGTACGATCACGCGGACATCACGGCGATCGCGGCCGCGCACGTGGCTTGCGATCTGCTGTGTCTGTGGCGGCAGAAGAAGGTGGCGGGGCGGTGAAGTCGGTGAACGGACGGGTGATGCAGCAGGCCGGCGGGCAGATTGCCCGCCGGTTTTTTGATGGTCGTCTGCACTGATGTCGCGAGTACGTCGTCGACGTCCGCGCGCAGAGGATGCAGCGATGACGACGACGTCGGAGGGACGATCCGGAGGTTCGAATCGACCGCACCGACGGCTCATGCACGATGAGCACCGGTACTGGGGCCGCTGCCGTCAGCCGCGCGTATCGACCCAGTTGCGTGCCCAGCGTGCCGAATGCGCCAGCGCCTGCGCTTCGCTCGCGAAGTAATCGAGCGAATAGAACTGGTAGCGGCCTTCGTCGTGCGTGCTGTCGGTACGTTCGAGCAGCAGGTTGGATGAAAAACACCCGTCGGGCAGGCGATGCGCCGAGGGTTGGACGGCATAGCCGTTGTACTGTTGAATTCGTTGGTTGTCCATTTTAATTTTAATGATGGCCGAGTGCGCGCGTGCCGTGCGCCATACGCACGGGTACGCCGATTCAACGCCATTGCGAGCGGAATCTGACGCAGTCGGAAAGTGAAAATAAGGCGTTGCGGCCGGAGGGGGGATGAAGTGCAACGAGACGTGTGGCGCTGGGCAAGCTGCTGACCGAACAGATGCAGATCGAGCCGATCGCGCCAACTTTGGGAGACGAAGCTCCGTGGGGATGTCGCTGCGACCCGGCGTCCATCGCGGGAGGCCGGGCCCTTCAAACTTTACAGCGGCTTGATGTTGGCCGCTTGCAGACCCTTCGGGCCTTGCTTCGTTTCGAAGCTCACTTTTTGATTCTCGGCCAGCGTCTTGAAGCCGTCGGCGCGGATTTCGGAGAAGTGAGCGAACAGGTCGTCGCCGCCCTTGTCCGGCGTGATGAAGCCAAAGCCTTTGCTGTCGTTGAACCACTTGACGATACCGGTATCCATGAAGATTCCTTGAGAAAAAATATACGGGGAGTTGCTCTGTTGGAGAGCGCCTGAAGCGTCAAGGAGGGAGAGGACAACGAATACCGCTGGGGGGAGAGCGAGCAATTGATGAACAGCAATCGGACTTCTTGGACTTCGACGCATACAGTAACCGCCGGGCGGGTTAGCGTCAACCGATAACTTGTAACTGTGTTGCGGCGCGGCGGGTTACCGTAGGCGGAGCGATGCGGTGCCGTCCGGCGGGAACGAGGGCCGAACGGCGCTGCCGGCCTTTCGCCGACCCATGAGAACGGCGGTTCCTGCCTGCAACGGCCGCCGGTCTTTCCGCGAACCGGGTACGCGCGCGTTGTCAGCGACGAGCCGACGCAAGCGGCGGCCCTATGCGTCGTCGCCGTCGCCTTGCGTCTCGCTCGTACCGGCCTGCCGTGCCGCTTCGTCGCTGAGCTTCTTGTCGAGGATCGTCGCGACCCGTCCGCCGAGATACGCGCTGGCGGCCGTTTCGAGTGCGCGGTTCGTCTCGGCCTCGACGAACACGGCCGCGAGCGGGCGCAGGCGCCAGATCGCGTCGACCAGTGCCGGCACGTCGGTGGCCGGCGGCAGCGTGCCGGCGTCGTAGCGGTCGAGCCGTTTCACGACGAGATCGACGAGCAACCGCGCGATCGCGTCGAAATGCGGGCGCGCGAGGCTGATCACGTCGAGCAGCTCGCGCGGCGGAATCCCTTCCTTCGTCATCGCGGCCGCCGCCTCGAGCAGCGCGGGGCTTTTCGCGACGAACGACAGGCCGCGCCGTTCCAACAGCCCGAGCTCGGTCACGCGCGACAGTTGCGTGGTTGCCTGCGGGCCGAACATCTGCGCGAGCGCGGCGAGCGAATAGGTTTTCGGCAGTTCGTGCGACCAGCGGCCGCCGATCGCGTTTTCGAGGCCGAGGATCGAGCGCAGGTCGTGGCCTTCGTCGATCGCCTTGATCAGGTCCTGGATGTTCGACAGCGTGTAGCCGCGCGCGAGCAGATGGTTGATCAGCTTCAGGCGCGCGACGTGCGTGTCGTCGTAGATGCCGACGCGCCCGCGTTTCTCCGGCGGCGCGAGCAGCCCGCGATCCTGATAGGCGCGGACGTTGCGCACGGTGGTATCGGACACGCGCGCGAGTTCGTCGACCGTGTACTCGTTGCGGGAATCCGGCGCGGCCTCGTCGGGCGTGGAATGAGTCTGTTTTGGCATGCGGCCATTCTAGCGCGCCGCGCCAGGCTCGGGCGAGGCGGGGCGCGTGTTCGCGCCGTCGCCGAGCGGGCGCTGCAGCAGCGCCGTGTCGATCCAGCGGCCGTGCTTGAACCCGACCGCTTTCAGCAGGCCGGCCGGCTCGAAGCCGAACGCGCGATGCAGCGACGTCGAGCCGCCGGTGCCGCCGTCCGCGATCACCGCGATCATCTGTCGCCACGGGCCGCGTTCGCAGTGCTCGATCAGCGCCGCGAGCAACGCGCGGCCGATGCCGCGCCCACGCTGCGCATCGTCGATGTAGATCGAATCCTCGACCGTGAAGCGGTACGCGCTGCGCGTGCGGTACGGCGTTGCGTAGGCGTAGCCGGCCACGCGGCCGTCGCATTCGGCGACGAGATACGGCAACCCGTGGCGCAGCACTGCGTCGCGGCGTGCGCGCAGTTCGGCGAGGTCCGGCGGCGTTTCCTCGAACGACGCGACGCTGTGGTGAACGTGGTGCGCATAGATCGCGTGGATCGCATCGAGATCGGCGTCGGTCGCGTCGCGAACGACGCAGGCGGGAGCGGCAGGCATGGCGTTAGGGCGAATGAAATCAAAACGCTACTATGCCGGCCGCCGGCGAATGTGGCAAAGCCGTTTGCGGTTTCGGCGGCTTACAGCCTGCCGTCCGCCGCGTGAACCGCATCGGCGATCGCGTCGGCGACGCGCTGCACGCGGGGCGACCGGCGCACGTCCGGGTGAACGACGAGCCAGATCTCGCGCTCGATGTCGCAGCGCGGCGCGGCCGTCAGCTCGACGAGCGGCGCGCCGGCGTGCGCGGCCGGATCGTCGACGAGAAACCGCGGCAGCAGCGCGACGCCGGCCCCGGCTGCGCAGGCGCGATGCTGCGCGGCCAGGTCGTTGGCGATGAACGCAAAACGACGCCCGGCTGCGAAGCGTTCGAGCCATTGCTGCTGCGGCGTTTGCGCGAGCGCATCGTCGTAGCCGACGAACGGCCAGCTATCGGGCGGCGCGTCCGCCCATTCCCGGGCCGCGCACAGCGCGAAGCGCATCGTGCCGAGCCGGCGCGCGGCGAGCCCCGGTTCGCTCGGCCGCGACAGCCGCACCGCGAGATCGGCTTCGCGTGTGTACAGGTTCGCCGCATGCATCTCGCCCATCAGGTCGATCCGCAACGCCGGCCATGCGCGCTGTGCGCGGGCCAGACGCGGCGCGAGGAAATGGCTGGCGAATACCGGCGACGCCGATACGCGCACCACGCCGTCGAGCGCGGCCGCGCCCTGCGCCGCGCGCGCGAACGCATGCGCGTCGGCTTCGAGGCGCGCGGCATGCTCGGCGACGTGCAGCCCTTCGTCGGTCGGCGGCCAGCCGCGCGGCAGCCGGTCGAACAGCCGGATCCCGAGCGCCGACTCCAGCGCGTCGATCCGCCGCGCGACCGTCGAATGCTGGACCTGCAGCGCCCGGGCGGCGGCCGACAGGCTGCCGCCGCGCATCACCGCCAGGAAATAGCGAATGTCATCCCAGCTCATCGGCAGCATGGGCGCGGCCACAGAATCTCGATCGGTTGAATTTTGCACAGTAGATGGGCGTTGAACGTGAATTCCGTTCGATTATGCACGATGAGATGATCGTGTCACTTCATTCGATAGCGAGGAACACCATGACCCAAACCGCCCATGCCATCCGGATCGGGATCGACCGTTACGGCGACGCCGACGTGCTGCGCCGCGTCGATGCGCCCGTCGGGCCGCCCGGGGCCGGAGAAGTGCGGATTCGCCAGACCGCGATCGGCGTGAATTTCGTCGACATCTATTTCCGAACGGGCGCGCACGCGTTGCCCGCGCTGCCGGAAGCGCTCGGCGTCGAGGCGGCCGGCGTGATCGACGCGGTCGGGCCGGGCGTGACGGATCTCGTGCCCGGGCAGCGCGTCGCGTATGCCGGCCTGCCGACCGGCAGCTATGCGAGCCTGCGCACGATGCCGGCCGAGCGCGTGCTGCCGATTCCCGACGGGCTGAGCGACGAAGCCGTTGCCGCCGGGCTGCTGAAGGGCATCACCGTCTACATGCTGCTGCATCGTGTCCGGCAGGTCGGCGCCGGCGACACGGTGCTCGTGCATGCGGCGGCCGGCGGCGTCGGGCTGCTCGCGACGCAGTGGGCGCGTGCGCTCGGCGCGCGGGTGATCGGCACGGTCGGATCGGCCGTGAAGGCCGCGCTCGTGCGCGCGCACGGCGCGCAAGCGGTGGTCGATTATCGCGAGGAGGATTTCGTCGCGGCCGCGCGCACGTTCGGCGGCGGCGCGGGCGTCGACTACGCGATCGACGGCATCGGCGGCGACGTGCTGACCCGCACGCTCGGGGCGATTCGTCCGTTCGGCATGGTCGCGAGCATCGGGCAGGTGGCCGCGATCGGCGCGCGGCAGACGTTCGATCTCGACGAATTGGGCCCGGCCCGTTCGATCGCGCTCGCGCGGCCGAGCGTGCTCGGTTTCATCGCGCGCGACGTCGGCGCGTATCGGGACGCCGCGCGTGCGACGCTCGACCGGCTGGCGGGCGGCATGCACGTCGAGATCGGCGCGCGGCTGCCGCTCGAACAGGCGGCCGACGCGCACCGGTTGCTGGAGTCGCGTGCGACGACGGGCGGGGTCGTGCTGCTGGCGTGACGGTGGGGGGCGGCTCGCGCGGCGGCCCGGCGGTCGCATCGCGAACCGCAGGCGCTCAGTGGTGCTTGCGCAGCGGTGCATCCTCGACGAACCATGCGAGCACGAACGCGATCGCGATCACCGCAGCGGCCGACAGATAGACGACGTGCAGCGAACCGGCGAACGCGTGCAGGTACGCGTCGCGCACGGCATCCGGCAACTGGTGCACGGCGGCCGGGCCGAGCGCGGGCGGCAGCTCGGTACCGGCCGGCAGCGCGTGCATCATCCGCGACTGCAGCCCGTGCGAAAACAGCGCGCCGAATGCGGCGACGCCGAGCGAGCCGCCGATCGAGCGGAACAGCGTCGCGCCCGACGTCGCCACACCCATGTGCCGGAATTCGACCGTGTTCTGCACGGCGAGCGTCAGCACGGGCATCACCATCCCGAGCCCGATCCCGAGCAGCGCCATGTACGCGTACATCGTGTGCAGCGGCGTATCGAGCGCCAGCGTCGACAGCAACGCCATCGCGACGCCGCCCATCAGCGTCCCCCCGATCGGGAACAGCCGGTACGAGCCGAACCGCGAGATCAGCCGCCCGCTGACGATCGACGTCGCGAGCATGCCGCCCATCATCGGCAGCAGTTGCATGCCGGCCTGCGACGGCGTCGAGCCCTTCACGACCTGCAGGTAGAGCGGGATGAACGTGACCGAGCCGAACAACGCGATGCCGACCACGAAGCCGATCAGGCTGACCAGCACGAAGGTGCGATGGCGGAACAGGTCGAGCGGCATGATCGGCTCGGCCGCGATGCGCTCCTCGTAAATGAAGCCGCCGATCGCGACGAGACCGAGCGCGAGCGTCATCCACAGCTGGGGCGACGTCCATGGCAGCAGCGAGCCGCCTTCGCTCGTGAACAGGATCACGCAGGTCAGGGCGGTCGCGAGGAACGCGGCGCCCATGTAGTCGATCCGGTGCTTCACGTGCGCGGTGTGCGGCCGGAACGCCATGCCGATCACCGCGAGCGCGAGCGCACCGAGCGGCAGGTTGATCGTGAAGATCCAGCGCCATGAAAGATGTTCGACCAGGAAGCCGCCGAGCAGCGGGCCGACGATCGTCGCGAGGCCGTAGACGCCGCCGAACATCCCCTGGTAGCGCGCCCGGCGATCGGGCGGGACCAGATCGCCGATCGCGGCCATCGTGACGACCATCAGGCCGCCGCCGCCGAGCCCCTGCAGCGCGCGCAGCACGATCAGTTGCGTCATGTCCTGCGCGATGCCGCACAGCGCGGAGCCGGCGAGGAACAGCACGATCGCGACCTGCAGCACGATCTTGCGGCCGTACAGGTCGCCGAGCTTGCCGTACAGCGGCAGCACCACGGTCGACGACAGCAGGTACGCGGTGACGACCCACGACAACTGGTCGAGCCCGCCGAGTTCGCCGACGATCGTCGGCAGCGCGGTCGACACGATCGTCTGGTCGAGCGCGGACAGCAGCATCACGAGCAGCAGCGCGGCGACGATCAGCCCGGTCGGCGCATTGCGGCGGGCCGCGTCCGCGGACGGGGAAGTGAGGAGCGTATGGGGTGTCATCGAAATATCTGCCATGGCAGGGAATTGAGTCGAAATATAGCCATGGATGATTGCCTAGTCAATTTCTGCCCAGACTCGATATGTTGCAGTCGTAACAGGAAATTGCCGCCCGAAAAATTGATCGCGGTCAGCCGCGAAGCAGGGACGGACTCAAGTTTTTTGCAGGCAAACCGTAATACAGCTTGCCGCGGACCGATTGCCGCGGCGCTTTTCATCGCTCACGTGCCGTCATGAACCTGAACGCCCTGTTTTCCCGTTTCTCGATCCGTACGCGGATTTTCTCCACGCTCGGCCTCGTCGCCGCGCTGCTCGTCGTGTCGGGGCTGATCGGCCTCGCGGGCATGCAGAGCTCGAACCGCGCCCTCGACGAGGCCTATACGCGGCAACTGGCGGCGAAGACCGCGCTGGCCGCGGCGAGCCTGAACCTGACGATCGTGCGTACGACGCTCGACCGTGCGCTGCTGCATCCGGAAGCGCCGGAGGTGCCCGATCTCGTGAAGAAGGCCGAGGGCTATCTCGCGAAGGCGGACACGGCGTGGCGCAACTACGCGGCGATGCCGCACGGCGACGACGAAGGCCCGCTGGCGAGCCGCCTCGATGCCGCGCGCCAGGCGCTGATCGGACAGGCGCTGAAGCCGATGATCGAGGCGATTCGCGAAGGGCGGCGCGACGAAGCCGACCGGTTGCTGATGACGGTCGCGCCGCCCCTGTCG
Source organism: Burkholderia sp. ABCPW 11 (assembly GCF_001523445.1). Lineage (NCBI taxonomy): Bacteria > Pseudomonadati > Pseudomonadota > Betaproteobacteria > Burkholderiales > Burkholderiaceae > Burkholderia > Burkholderia sp. ABCPW 11. The sequence continues at coordinate 140,899 of NZ_LOVM01000025.1, forward strand.
GTCGCGCTCACGCAGGCGACCGACGCGCTCGATGCATACCAGGCCGCGCGCGGCAAGGACGTGTACGACACCGCGCAGACCTATTACGGCTGGATGCGCATGGGCGCGATCGCGGGCATCGCATTCGGCCTGGCCGCGTGCCTCGGTTGCGCGGTCGGCCTGCATTTCGCGATCACGCAGCCGGTGAATCGCCTGCTGTCGCATTTCCGTCGGCTGTCGGACGGCGACCTGACGTCGGAAGTGCACTGGTCGTCGCGCGACGAGATGGCCGAACTGGTCAAGGGCGTGACCGGCATGCAGCGCAGCCTCGCGGATACGGTGCGCCAGGTGAGCCAGGGTTCCGAGGCGATTTCGACGGCGACGCACCAGATCGCGGCCGGCAACACCGACCTGTCGCAGCGCACCGAGGAACAGGCGTCGGCGCTGCAGGAGACGGCCGCGAGCATGGAGCAATTGACGGCGACCGTGAAGCAGAACGCCGACCACGCGCTCGAGGCGCAGGCTTGCGCGGACAGCGCGAGCGAGATCGCGACGCGGGGCGCGACGGTCGTCGGCGAGGTGATCGGCACGATGAACGAGATCGACCGGAGCTCGCAGAAGGTCGCCGACATCATCGGCACGATCGAAGGCATCGCGTTCCAGACCAACATCCTCGCGCTGAATGCGGCGGTCGAAGCCGCGCGTGCGGGCGAGCAGGGCCGCGGCTTCGCGGTGGTCGCGGGCGAGGTGCGCACGCTGGCGCAACGCTCGGCGTCCGCGGCGAAGGAAATTCGCACGCTGATCGGCGAATCGGTCGAGCGTGTCGCGACCGGCTCGCGGCTCGTCGGTACGGCCGGCGCGACGATGCAGGACATCCAGCAGGCAATCGGGCGCGTGACGGGCATCATGACGGAGATCGCGGCCGCATCGAGCGAGCAGCGCGACGGGATCGAGCAGGTGAACCGCGCAGTGTCGCAGATGGATCAGGTGTCGCAGCAGAACGCGGCACTGGTCGAGCAGGCGGCCGCGGCTGCCGCGTCGCTCGAGGAGCAGGCGGATGGGCTGCGTCGCGCGGTGGGGGCGTTTCGGGTCGCTTGAAGCGAAATGACGGCGGCGCGGCGGCGGGCAGGCGCACCGCGCGCCGCGTCAACCGGCCGCGAGTTGCCCGGCCGCGCGCGACGACGCGACGATCAGCAGCTTCATCGTCGCACGCGTCGCGCCGACGAACAGCTTGCGCGCGGCACGCGCGTCGAGCGTGTCGAAATCGACTTCGGTCAGGATCACGCACGGCGCCGATTGGCCCTTGAAGCGGTAGATCGAATCGAGCAGCACGTCGCCGTCGCGATACTCGGGGTTGCCGAACAGGTCGTACTTGCCGGTGAAGCGCTTGATCCGGTGCGGGCCGAGCTGGTCGAGGGATGCCAGCACCGAGCTTTCGCGGCCGCGGTACGACAGCACCGCGATGTCCTGCTTGCGAAAGCCGAGCGACAGCGCATGCGTGATCGCACGCTTGGTCGCATCGATGCAGGCTTGGGCCAACGCGTCGCCCGACGCGCCATCTTCCCCGTATGCCGACACCGACGGATCGGAGCCGTCGAACGGGCTGCCCGAGCGCAGTTCGGCCGCGAGCGGCTCGGCCCGGCCGACGACGTCGCGCACGAATTCGAGCAGGTCGCGCGGGCTGCGGTAATTCGTGAGCGCCTTCAGCGTGACCCAGCCGGGCAGCGCGACGGGTTCGCGCATGTACAGGTTCTGCAGCGGATCTTCCAGCCACCACCATGCGCCGTCCGGCGCGAGCAGGCGCTCCAGCGCGGCCGCCCACGGCGCGTGGAAATCCTGCCCTTCGTCGACGACCAGCACGTCGAAGCGCCAGCGTTCGGGAATCGGCGTTTGCGCGAAGCGCACCTCGAGCCGTTCGAATTCGCCGGGCACCTGGAAGTCGGGCGTATAGCCGCCGTCGCGCGCGACCCAGTCGCACAGCTGGTGGTAGTTCGCGATCTTCGCGCCGGGCGGCGCGATGCGCGCGATGTAGTCGGCGAGCGGCCGGTTGAAGCATACGTAGAGCACGCGCTGGCCGGCCGCGACCGCATCGCGCATCACCTGCACCGCGAGCTGTGTCTTGCCCGAACCCGCGGTGCCGGTGACGCGCAGCCGGAACGGCGTGAACGCGAGCTGGCGCGCCCATGCGGCGAGCCCGCCCGACAGCCGGGTGACGAGCGTGCCGGCCTGTCCGACGAGCGCGCTCGTGTCGGGCGTGAGCGCGAGCTCGTCCGCGAGGAAATGGTGGAGCTTCGGCGCGTTCGGAAAGGGCGCGTCGTCCTCGGGCAGGATCTGCAGGATCACTTGCGCGAGCTGCGCCTTGCGCGACGCATCGACGATACGCTCGGGCGCGACGCCGGCGATCGACGCATCGCGGATCGAATAGTCCGGGCAGTACAGCAGCGCCTCGACGCCGTAGACGCCCGCGCCGAGCGCGGCCGTCAGGCGCCGGTGCAGCGTCTCCTGCGTGCGCGCGAGCTGGATCGGGACATTGCGTTCCTTCTGCAGGTAGACCTTCACGAGCCCTTTCGGCGTTTCGCGCAGGAAGCCGGCCTTCTGCTCGATCAGCAGCACGCGGCCGGCCGGACTTACGACGACGAACGCGGCCTCGCCGAACACCGAGAACGCCTGGTCGGCGCGCGTCCAGTGGACGCCGTGATACACGGTGTAGCTGTCGGGCAGCGCGTGTTCGAGCGCGGCGAGCGTTTCGCGCTCGCGTTCGGCCGCGCCGGTCGCGGCGAGGCTTTTCCAGTCGTCGGGGATGAGGCGGGCCATGGAGTCGGGCGGCGGATGCCGGCGTGCGCGTGAACGGGTGCGGCTATTGTACTGAGGAACCGGTTCATGCCCGCGGCGCATGCGTTGGCCATTCGACGGGCGGCCGGCCCGGCGGACGTCAGCCGCGCGCGAGGCGCTTCGCCAGATCGGCGCTGAGGATCGCCATGCGTGCGGGTTTTTCGTAGCACACCACGTCGAACGCGCGGATCACTTCGCTGATGTCGGCTTCGCTCGCGCGGCCGGTGAGCAGGTCGCCCGTCAGCACGAAAATCGGCGCGCCCGGATTGTCGGACGTGCGCACGGCCTTGATCGCGGTCGCGGCCGTCCCGTCGTCGAACAGCCATTCGGTCAGGACCGCGTCGAAGGCCTGGCCCTGCAGCGCGTCGACGAATGCTGCGAGCCCGTCGAACGCGGCCGTCGCGAAACCCTGCCGTTCGAGATAGCGGCACAGCTCGGTCGCGCTGACGCGATCGGGATCGATCACCGCGACGACGAGCTTGTCGCTCTCCGCGCGGCGCGGGTAGATCTCTATCTTGTGCACGTCGTACGCGTTCTGGTACAGCACGCCGGTGTGGCGCAGCACGCGCCAGCGGCCGTTCTGTTCGTACGCGACGAACTCGGGGCGCGCACCGGCTTCGAGCGGCGCGCCGATCCAGGCGGTGCACGGAATCTCGGCGACGCCCGCATACAGGACGGCTTCCTGGGAATAGGCGCCGACCATGCCGGGGTCGAGTGTTTGCGCGCCGAACAGCTGCGCGGCCGGTTCGCCGTACGCTTCCGCGACTTTCTTGATCTGCGCGAGCGTCCAGGGGCTGCTGCCGCGCAGTTTGCGGTGGCCTTGCGAGAAACTCAGATCGAGGATGCGGCACAGCTCGGTGGTTTGCTGGCGCTTGCCGATGCCGTTGCGGGTCATCAGCTCGCGCACGCGCTCGGCAACCGCGAGGGAATCCGTGGTGATTGCTTCAGTGGTCATGCTACGGGAACGGATCGTGACGTTCAGAACGACGCCTTGCGGCAGTCTCGGCGGACAGTCTTCATGACGTCCAATGGCGAGCCGACCGGCCACGCACGGAAAAGATAACTTTACCGCAAAATGGTCGTCATTCAGTGCGGTGAAAGGTGCGTTTGTGTGAAAGGTGTGTCATGAAGTTACGCCAGGCTTGACGCGGCGCATGCCTGTGATGACGCGTTCGACACCTTTCGGTCCGCATTCCTGTCGGCCGCAATGCGATTCCACACGAGGCGGCAGGTAATCGCCGCACGATGCACCAACGCAGGGCGCGGACGCGCCGGACCGACGTATCCGCCCCATTTTTTCAGGATATCGCGCGACGGATCGTCGAAGTTCGTGGAAGGCGATCCATCGACGGTTTCCTCTAGTGAGACCGACGCGGATACACTTTTCAGGCCGGCGTAGCTGCGTGCTACGATTCCGCCGTTTCAAAAAACGTGTTGAACCGATGCAGAAGAAATTCTTGATGCGCGGATACGAAATGAACTGCGAGCCGCGCATGACGGAGGCCGGCAAATACGCCGCGCAGGTCGAGGTCACGAAAGTGGGTTTCAGCCGTGAGGCTGCGTTCCGCAAGCTGGGCGAATTCGACACCGAAGCCGAAGCGGTCGCGTACGCGAGACAATTCTCCGAAGAATGGCTGAGCCGCTATGCGTAGCGCAGCGCATGCCCGTGCAATGCGGGCATCGGGTCGACCGGCGGTGCTGCGCCTCGAACGACGGGGAATTCGTGCCTGAATATTGCGAATGCGTCCGGAAATTTGTAGATTGACGACTCCTGTTGTGAGGTATCGATCGTCCGAAGCCAACGCAATCGGAGACTGCGAATGTCCACTTTGTGCATGCAGACCGTCGTTCACGGCAAAACTGTCCAGATCGTGCTGTCGCCCGAGCAGCGTACAGCCAGGATCGACATCGTCGATGACGAAACCGGCAGCTATCCGCCCCGCACGATGAGCATCGAGCGGTACATCAACGCGGGCATGGCCGACGACGAAATCGCGCGGCATGTTCTCGAAGTCGTCACGATGTCGATCGAGCAGCTTGCGAGGCTGCAGCCGTTCGACCGCACCGCAGGCACTCAAACGCGCTATTCGCACTGAGGACGCCGGCGTGGCGGCGGCTTCCCGCCGCGCCGACCGCTAAGTCCCGATTGAAACGGCCGCGTGGTTTATCGAGCGCTCGACATGTCGCCGTCGACGCCGCCGAGCCGACGCACATCGATTGCGCGTTCGCGCTACGTCGGCATATACGCGAACGGCTCGCCGTCGTCCCGCTCGACGGACAGCAGCCGCCGAAGCTGATCCAGCGCGAACAGCTCCGGCATTGATCGGGTATTGCCTGTCGTTACATTTGTAGTCCTTATCGATAAAAAATCCGGATGGGCGAGAAGGCGATCGCGTCGGGCGCCGAGCTCCTCTCGACGCAGCAGTTCGCGTTGCGCTCGGCGACCCCGCATTGTCGGATGGAATTTCCGCAACGACGCCGGGTGTCGGAGAGCCGGCATCGGCCGACGATTCCACCGGTGCCGGTATCGACGCTCGAGCGATGGCAATCGTCGGCGCAACATGCGGCTCCGGCTCAGGCTCCATGGCTTCGGCAGGCCGCGCCACCGCGGTCGGCGTCAATGCGATGACGGACCCGAAGGGATGGCCGAATGACGGTTTTCCGAAATTTATCGCTTCATGTGACGCCGTCGCCGCGATAAGCTTCGCCGGGCATGCATCGACCTCCGACAGAAAACAATGACCACCACCTATCCGCTGCACGACGCATTGAGCCACGCCGATACGGCGTTTCCATCCGAAGCCGACGTCGTTGTCGCCGGCGCCGGCATCATGGGCTGCGCGGCCGCCTACTACCTCGGCCTGCGCGGCCTGAAAGCCGTCGTGCTCGACAAGTCGCGCATCGCCGGGCAGCAATCGACGCGCGCGTGGGGCTTCGTGCGACAGCAGGGGCGCGAATCGGCCGAAGTGCCGCTGATGATGGCCGGCATGCGGATATGGGAAGGCCTGGAGCAGGCGCTCGGCTTCGATCTCGAATGGCGGCAGGGCGGCTGCCTCTACATGGCGGACAACGAAGACGACTGGGCCTCGTTCCAGGCGTGGCTCGCCGTCGCGCGCGAGCACGGGCTCGACACGCGCACGCTGACGCGCGCCCAGATCGACGAGCGCGTGCAAGGGCTGTCGACGCACGCGCGTACCCTCGGCGGCTTGTATACGGCAACCGACGGGCAGGCCGAGCCGCGTCGCGTGGCCGCCGCATTCGCGGCGCGCGCGACCGAGGCCGGCGCGCGTTTCTTCGAAGGCTGCGGTGTGACCGCGATCGAGACGGCCGGCGGCGCGGTCGTCGGCGTGGCGACCGAGCGCGGCACGATCCGCACGCGTCGCGTGATCTGCGCGGCCGGCGCGACCAGTTTCCGGCTGCTCGACGGCGTCGGCATCCGGCTGCCGCAGCAGGCCGTGCGAGGCACCTGCATGCGCACCAACGTGGTTCCGCCGGTGTCCGCGGCGACGGTGTGGGGCCATGGTCTCGGCATCCGGCAGCGCAAGAACGGTGCGATCAATCTCGCCGACGACATGCAGGTCGACGTCGACCTGACGCTCGGCCATCTGCGCGGCTTGAGTCTCTTCTGGCCGGAATTCTGGTCGCAGCGCGACAAATTCCGGCTGCATCTGGGGGCGTCCGCATGGCGCGACGTGCTCGCACGCATCAACGGCTCGACCGGGCCGATCGAGCCGCGCGATCCGCAGCCCCAGCCGAATCGCGCACATGCGCCGCGCGCGCTCGCGAAGCTCAAGGCGATCTTTCCCGCGCTGAAGGATGCGCAGGTCGTCGAGGCATGGGCCGGCCTGATCGACGTGCTGCCCGACGGCATTCCGGTGATCGATGCGCCCGGCACGCCGGCGGGGCTCGCGATCGCGACCGGGTTCTGCGGGCATGGTTTCGCGATGGGGCCGATCGTCGGCCGGCTGCTCGCCGAATGGATCGACACGGGCGCGCCGTCGCTCGACCTCTCGGCGTTTCGCGCGCGGCGTTTCGTCGACGGGACGATGGTGCGGCCGCGCAGCATGCTGTGACCGGCCGCGCACACGCGTTCCCGTCGTAGAATCGAGCCCGCATCCTTCAGGAGATTTCCCGTTGGCAACGCCATCCGATCAGCGCCGCTCGTTGCGCTTGCGTCTGCGTCGCGCCCGCGATCCGTGGCAGGCGCCGCGCGCACGCACGCTGTTCACGCGTCCCGCGACGTCGCCGCGGCGCACGCTGCTGTTCCGCCTCGGCGCGGTCGTGCTGTTGTGCACGCTTGCGTTTCTCGTGCTGTATCTCGATCGCGACGGCCTGCGCGATTCGACCAAGAGCACGCCGATGACCGTGGCCGATCTCGTGTACTTCACGATGGTCACGGTCGCGACGGTCGGCTATGGCGATATCGTGCCCGTCACGGCGCGGGCGCGCCTGCTCGATGCATTCTTCATCGTGCCGATCCGCATCGGCATCTGGTTCATTTTCCTGGGCACGGCGTATCAGTTCGTGATCCAGCGCGTCGTCGAGGAATTCCGCATGAAACGCCTGCAGAAGCAACTGTCCGATCACATCGTCGTGTGCGGTTATGGCCTGTCGGGGTCGATCGCGGTGCGCGAGTTGCTGGAGAGCGGCGTCGATCCGGCCACGATCATCGTGATCGATTCGCAACAGCAGGCCCTCGAAGCGGCGACGTCGCTCGGCGTGACGGGATTGCTCGGCGATCCGGCGCACGAGGATCTGCTGCAGCAGGCGCAGGTGCGCGCGGCGAAGGCCGTGATCATCTCGGTGACCGACGATCCGACCGCGATCCTGCTGACGCTGTCGGTGCGCAGCATCGCGCCCGATACGAAGATCGTCGTGCGGATCCAGGAAAACCTGTACCAGCGGCAACTGCGGCAGGCCGGCGCGGACGTGATCGTGTCGTCGACGAAGATCGGCGCGCTGTTGCTGGCGGACGCGGTCCATAGCCGCTACATCGTGCCGTTCGTGAACGACATGCTGTCGACGCGCGGTCGCGCGACGCTGCTGGAGCGCGAGGCGTTGCCGCATGAAATCGGCTGCATGACGAACGTCGTGCCGGGCGCGATCGTGGTCGGGCTCGATCGCTGCGGGAAGATCCATTCGTTTTACGAGGATCCGCCGTGCAGGATCGAGGCGGGCGATACGCTGGTGGTGATTCAGTCGGCGCGGATTCCGGATGCGGATGCGTGAGGGCGTCTGGTTCGGGTCATGTGCCCATGAGGGCATGCGACGCTCGATCTGATCGAGACGCGCATGCGCGCCGTGGTGGCCGCGACGGCCGCAGCCTTCGATTGCGAGAGCGACGTGGATTTCCAGCGCCAGTATCCGGCGACCGTGAACGACGCCGAGCAGACGGCGGTGGCGGTGACGGTGATACGTGAGCTGGTGGGCGACGCGCAGGTGAGCAGCCGTTGAGCCGACTATGGCGGCGGAGGATTTCTCGTTCATGCTGCGTGAGAAGCCGGGTTGTTATGCGTTTCTCCGGAACGGGGCGAGCGATCATCGCGTGCACGGGCATGGCGGCTGGCCTTGCCTGCTGCATAACGCCAGCTATGACTTCAACGATGCGTTGCTGTCGGTGGGGGCGAGTTATTTCGTGAGGCTGGTGGAGCGGGTTTTGGGGCGGTAGGGAGGCAGTGCCGGCACTGCAGGGGAGTTGACGCCGCTTTTCACGACATCACGGCCGGTGACGATTTTATTTCGTTTAACGAATAGAAAGGATTCCGTGAAAGTTTTCAGGTCTCGCGTCGGTGTCGGATGATGAAGCGACATTCGTACTTCGCAAGCGATGACGACCTTTGCCCAGTTCTGCGGCTGTACCCGACCGCTCCGCACATTCCTCGATCCCTGCATCACCGATGTGACAAGTGCGTGTCATCGGTGAATTTGTTATTTTCCGCTTGATTGGATCCCTATCACACTGGATAGAATGCACCCCGTTCCTGATGGATACGGAACGGATAGTACATTTTCGTCGCGTTGACGATAGCTAAAAACAGGGGATCCAGACATGCGAGACAAGGGAGCATCGACGATGCTATCCGGGGAAATCGTCGCACTTGGCGACATCGACAATGTTGCACGACGCCATTTCGTGATGGGGCTCGGTGCAACGCTTCTGGCCGGATGCGGCGGCGACGGAGGGAACGCGGTTACAGGCGGTGAGCGTGCATCGGCAAACAGCGGCGGCCAAGCGTCCGCCGTGGCCCCGACTTCGGACGGTATCGACGCAGGTGCGACGTCGGCAGGCACTGCCCAAACCCGCACCTTCACGCATCCTGGCTTGCTGCATACCGACGCGGATTTCGAACGCATGCGCGCGAAAGTCGGCGCGCACGCTTCCCCGTGGATCGACAGCTGGAACGTGCTCGCTGCCAACGGTCACACGCGCCTGACGAACGAGCCTAACCCGCAGGTCGGCATCTATCGCGGCAACGATCCGACGCATGGTCAGAACTACGGCGCCCTCTACAACGACATCGCCGCCGCTTACGGCGACGCGCTGCGCTGGAAGGTGTCGGGCGACAAGCGCTACGCCGACAAGGCAGTGGAGTATCTGGACCGATGGGCCTCGACGCTGACGACGCTCGGCGGCAGCGACGTGGCACTCGCTGCCGGCATCTATGGCTACGAGTTCGCCAACGTAGCCGAAATCATGCGCAGCTACAGCGGTTGGAGCCCGGCCGGCCTCGCCGCGTTTCAGGCGATGATGCGCAATGTCTTCTACCCGGTCAGCCATGCTTTCCTGACCCGTATCGACACCGCGATGGACACGCACTACTGGGCCAACTGGGGACTGGCCAACGTCGCGTGCGTCCTCGCCATTGGCGTGCTGTGCGACGATGCCGGGCTCGTCGACGAGGCCGTCACCCATTTCAAGACCGGTGGCAGTAACGGCTGTATCCGCCAGGCCGTGTACTACATGCATCCCGGCAACCTCGGGCAATGGCAGGAAGCCGGCCGGGACCAGGGGCACAGTGTGCTGGGCATTGCACTGACGGGCGCCATTTGCGAAATGGCGTGGAATCAGGGCATCGACCTGTACGGCTACGACAACAACCGCTTTCTGGCGGGCGCCGAATACGTGGCCAAGGCGAACCTGAAGCAGGCAGACGGCGCGTTCTACACGGTGCCTTTCGTCACGTACCAGAACAGCGCCGGCGTCATCCAGACGCAGTTCGCCGCCGGCGGGCAAGGCAGCGCGCTGGGGCGGCCCTGCTGGGCGCTGGTGGCCAATCACTACATCAACCGCAAGGGCCTGGCGGCGCCTTACACCAAGCGCGCAGCCGAACTCGTGGCACCGGAAGGCGGTGGCGGCAACTACGGCCCCAACAGTGGCGGCTTCGACCAGCTCGGCTACGGCACGCTCACCTGCACGCTCGACCCCGGCCCCGCTGCCGCCACGCCGACCGGCCTGACCGGCTACGCCAGCGCGGGCAAGGTGGTGCTGTCGTGGTGGGGCAGCAGCAGTGCCACGAGCTACGACGTCAAGCGCGCGACCATTGCCGGCGGACCGTACAGCACCATCCAGAGCGGGATCACCGATCTGCTGACCTATACCGACATGCCAGCCGGTGCCGGCACGTATTTTTATGTCGTGACAGCGCAAACGATTGCGGGCGAATCGGCGCACTCCAACGAAGTGAAAGTGATCACGGCGCAGCAGCTGCTTGCGCACCTCGCCTTCGATGAAGGCAGCGGCATCACGGCCGCCGATCGTTCGGGCAACGGGCGCAATGGCACGCTCAACGGCGCAACGTGGGCAGCGGGGCGCAACGGCAACGCGGTCTCGCTCAACGGCTCGGGCGCGTATGTGGCGTTGCCCGACGATGTGCTGACCGATGTGTCGGACTTCACCATCGCCAGCTGGGTGTTCTGGAACGGCTCGCAGACGTGGGCACGCCTGTTCGACTTCGGCACGGGCTTCCACCGCTACATGATGTTCACGCCGCGCGGGCAGTCGCGCAACGGCTGGGCCGGCATGCGCTTCGCCATGACGGCCAACGGCCCCGGTGACGGCCCTCCGGAACAGGTCATCGACGCCCCCGCCGAGCTGCCGAGCAAGCGATGGGTGCATGTGGCCGTCACGCTGTCGGGGTCGACCGGCACGATCTACGTGGACGGTACGCCCGTCAGCACCAACACGGCGATGTTCCAGGCGCCGTTCCGCCTTGGCGGTACCACGCAGAACTGGCTGGGCAAATCGCAATACAGTGCCGACGCCACGTTCAACGGCCTGATCGACGATTTCCGCATCTATCGCGGTGCGCTCGGCGCTGCGCAGATTGCATCGCTCATGGCGAATTGATTGCGCGGGCCCATGGCGGGCCCTGCGATGAACCTCTTCCTTCAAGGATATCTCCGATGACCGTGTTTTCTCGACGACGGATCGCAGTCGCGGCGATGGCGTGTACGTTATGGGGCTGTGGTGGCGGATCCGACAGCACGACAGGCACGTCCAGCCTGGGGGCCGATGTCGCCGCCAAGCTTGACCAGATCGGCGGAAACGGCAGCGGCAGCAACCTGCCGGCGGCCAGCTGGACCAGCGTCAAGTGGGGCGGGGGCGGCTACGTCACCGGCCTGATCTATCATCCGACCAACGCGAGCCTGCTGTACGCACGCACCGACGTCGGCGGCGCGTACCGCTGGAACGCGACCGACTCGACATGGGCACCCATCACCGACGGCATCGGTTTCGGCGCGGGCGAGGGCGACTTCCACGGCGTCGAAAGCCTCGCACTCGACCCGAACGACGACCAGCTCGTCTACATGATGGCCGGCATTACCGTGACGCAAGGTCACAACGGCCGCATCTACATCTCCAGCGATCGTGGCAACAGCTGGACGCACTACGATCTGCCGTTCCCGGTGGGCGGCAACGACAACGGCCGGGCCACCGGCGAGCGCCTGCAGGTGGACCCCAACAATCCGTCGACGCTGTTCTACGGATCGCGCACGGCCGGCCTGTGGAAGAGTACCGATTCGGGCCGCACGTGGGCGCAGGTCACGGGTCTGTCCTCCACCACGATCGGCGGCGGCAATTCCCCGATCGGCGTCGAACAGGTGATCTTCGATACGTCGGGCAAGGGCAGCGGCCAGCCGACCTGGATCATGTGGGCCACCGTCGCCCCGGACTACGCCAACGCAGCGGGCCTGACGTCGACGCTGTACAAGTCCACCAACGGCGGCTTCTCGTGGACCCCGGTGTCCGTCCCGCCGACGGTGTCCGGCTACTACATCCCGCACGTCGTGCGCACGTCCGACGGCAACTTCTACGTGGTGTTCAACGCGGGCGTCGGCCAGGGCATCGGCGGACCGAGCTATCTCTACAAGTTCGGCGGCAGCAACGACGGCAACTGGACGCTGCTCAACCGTTCCAGCAGCAACGGCTTCGGCGGCCTGTCCGTCTCCGGTCTGGGCTCGTCCGCCCGAATTGCACTGGGCATGACCGGCTGGAGCGACACCAGCAAGACCATCCAGCTGTCCGACGACGGCGGCAACACGTGGCGCGAAATCGAGGCCGGCATGCCGCATACGGGCACGGCCTCGGATGGCTGCGCCGGCTGGGTGGAAAGCGTCACCATCGACCCCGCCAATCGCGATCACATCATGCACGTCCACGGCGGCGGTATCTGTGAAACCATGAACGCGTCGTCGCCCACGCCAACCTGGAGCCCCAAGGTCGACAACCTCGAGGAAACCGTGACGCTCGCACTCGTCACGGCGCCGCCCGGTGCGTCGTACAACTTCATCAACAGCGCCGGCGACATCGGCACGTGGGTCAATACGGACCTCTCGACGAGGCCGACGAAAGGCCCGTTGAACACGTGGAGCAGCGGCAATTCGGCCGATATGTCGTGGTCCGATCCGACGTACATCGCTGCCGCGGGCGTCGACAACGCCAACGGCCATGCCACCAAGGGCTTCTGGTCGGGCAACGGCGGCAATAGCTGGGCGACGTTCGCGTCGCTGCCCAACGGCGCCGCGGCAAGCCAGAGCAACGTGGGCAACCTGGCGGTCCCGTCCCGCAACAACGTGACCTGGGCACCGCCGGACTCGGTGCCGTCGTACACCACCGACAATGGCGCCAGCTGGACGGCGACCAACCTGCCGGCGTTCAGCGCCACCTGGTACGGCTTCCCGCGTGCCTATCGCCTGGCCGCGGACCGCAAGAACCCGAACAAGGTCTATGCGTACGATTCGGGCGGTGCGTCGTGGAGCTGGCAGCGCGGCAAGATCTACGTCTCGAACGATGGCGGCCACACGTTCATGCTGAGCCAGGGCTCGGTGAACGCGAATCTGGCCTGGAATTCGTGGCGGGATACGTCGATGGCGGTCAATCCGAACGCGGAGGGCGATCTTTGGCTGGCCGACGGCACGGCCGTGTACCACTCGGTGGACTCCGGGGCGACCTGGGCGAAGCTCGGCGCCTTTGCGTCGGCCAACGGCACGCCGGGCGCCACGGTGATCGCGTTGGGCAAGGCGCCGACCGGTTCGCCGTACTCGGCCGCGGTGTACGTGGAAGGCACGCTGAACGGTGTCTGGGGCATTTACCATTCCGACGACGGCGGCGCAACGTGGGCGCGCTTCAACGACGACACGCACCAATTCGGCGACTCCGGCGTGATGGCTGGCGACTGGAACACATACGGCCGGATTTACGTCAATGGCGCCGCTCGCGGTCTGATCTTCAGCAATTGAGGTCGATCGGCCTGTCGACCGTCCGGTTGCGGTTTGCAACCGGACGGAGCGCGTGGTTGAATGGCGGCAAGGGCGAGGATCTCGTGCTTGTCGGCGGGTCCGCTCCGAGCCGCGCAACATCGGCGGCGCGTCCGGATCGACGTACCGAGCGTCCGGCGAAGCAGGCGTACCCAGCGGGCACCTTCCGATCAATCTTGCAGAGGCATACGCGCAATGCGTGTCGAGCAGCCGGCCTTTCTAGGTTCTCTCTTTCTGTCGCGTCTGGCAGACCAGATGCTGCTCTTTCTGGTGCCGCTCGTCGTCTTTCAGGTCACTCAGAAAGCGACATGGTCCGGCCTCGCGTTTTTCGTCGAAACGGTTCCGCGATTCATCGCCTTTCCGATCTGCGGCGCACTGAGCGACCGCGTGTCGCCAATTCGTGTGTTGCGAGTGAGCCAGACCAGCCGGGCCGTCGCTTGCCTGATCGGCATCGCCGGCTATGTCGCCTGGAGCGGAATCGGCTGGTTGATCGCGCTGTCCGCCGTATGCGGTGCACTCACGAGCCAAGGTCTCGTCGCCCGGGAGGTGCTGCTGCCACAGATTTTTCCGCGGCAGCGTTTCGAGAAAGTGCTGGCCCATACGCAGCTCTCCGATCAGTCGGGTGTCGTGCTCGGGCCGATCGTCGCGGCGGCGCTACTGGGATGGCGCACCTGGGAGTGGGCCGTCGCTTGCGCGGCGTTGCTGTTTGTCGCGGCGGATATGGCGATGTTCGTATGGCAACGGACCAGCACGGCGCGCGTGGCGCCTCCCGAACGCGCGACGGGGCCATGGTATGCGCCGTTCGGCGTGGCGCTGACGCATGTCGTCACGCTGCCGGGGCTCTTGCGGCTGGTCCTGCTCGCGGCGGCGGAAAACCTCGTGATCGGGACGACACTTGCGACGTCGGCCGCAATGGTGACCGGTACGTTTCGGCAGTCAGGCGGTTTCTATGCCGGGCTGCAGGTCGCGGGCGCCGTCGCGACGGTCGCGATCCTGTTGTTCGTCGCGCGTATCGAGGTATCGCGCGTGCGGCTTGGCATCGTCGCCTTCGTTGCGATCGCGGCAGGCGGCCTCGTGATGGGCACGTCGGGTTCGATTGCGATTTACGTTGCCGGTTTCCTGATGGTCATCGGCTTCGACAAGATGTTCAACGTGTATATCCGCAGCGCACGGCAGGCGATCATCCCCGCTCGGGACTACGGCAAGACGACGGGCGTCATCGTCCTGCTGAACAACGCGACACAGCCGCTTGCCGGGTTGCTCGTCGGGCTCTTCTCCGATCACGGGCGCGTTGCACTCGTCGTGACGCTGACGTCGATCGGCATGGCGATACTGGGCGGCGCGCTCGTCGCCGTCGGCGTGGTCCGAACCCGATCGACTGCGCGCGTGCCGGACTGACGCCAGGCCGCGACGCGTGGGCCGTATCGGCCTATGCGGCAGGTGCAACCGACGCGCCGGTAATCCCGTGCCGCGCGAGTGCCTCGGCGACGAACCCGGATGTCTTCGCTTCCTCGACGAAGGCGTGCAACGTCTCGGCTGCCGCCGCACCGCGGCGCTTCGGCAAGCCCATCGCCTGACGGATCACCATGAATCGCTCGTCGAGCAAGCGCAGGCCGGGGGCTCGACGTGCGTCTGCCTCGAGCTGCTGCTTGACGCCGGCGGCGACTTCCAGACCCTGGTCGAGGAAGGTGCGGACAACGGTCGGAGACGTCGGCGCACGAACGATCCGCGCATGCTTCAATTCGCGCGTCAGGAACAAGTCGTAAGCGCTTCCCTCGCCAACGGCCACGCGGATCGACGGCCGGTCGACATCGTCGTTGGTGCGAATCGGCGATGCATCGCGCACCATGTAATAGCCTTCGATCAGAACGTACGGATCGGTAAACGCGATGGTTTCTCCTCGCCGTGGATCGATGGCGAAGAAGCCGACGTCTGCCCGCTCGTCGCCGACCGCCTGAACGGACTTGCCCGCCGTATCGAAGACCACCAATTCGAGCGCGACACCGAGCGTTGCGGCAAAGGCGCGCGCCAGGTCGACCGACACACCGGTCGGGGCGCCCGAGGTGTCCTTGCCCGCGAGAATGGGATTCCCAAGATTGATGGATGCCCGCAGCTTGCCGGCAGGGGTGAATGCGCGAATGACGGATGGATCGGGTTTCATGTCGATGGTAAGAAGAACTGACTTTCATGGGTGGGCGCGGGGCCTTCAACCACAGACCCGCGCATCGCTCGATGCGCGTGGCGCCGGCGCGCGAGGCCTCAGCAGTATCGCCACGGCGAGCACGCTGGCCAGCGCGATACCGCCCGCGAGAAAGAACGCGCTGAGGAACGTATGGCTTTCCTGCACGAGAAAGCCGGTTGCAGCCGGGCCGACGATGCCTGCGCAGTTTGCAATCGCATGTACGCATCCGCCGACACTGCCGAGTTTCGGGCCGGGGATCGTGTCCTGGATCAGCGCCCAATAGGCGCTGCCGCTCAGATAAAGGGCAAACACCGCAACGGCCATCAACAGCAGCGCACCGAGCGTCGTGGTCACGGCGCCGGCCAGCGTGACGCACACGCCTGCCGTGCCGAGACAGGCGATCAATACCCGCTTGCGCGCAAGCAGGGCATTGCCCGTCCGGCGAAAGATCAGGTCCGACAGCACGCCGCTCAGTCCGTAGCCGACGAATCCCAGCAGCCAGGGCAGCACCGTCGCGAGACTCATGCTTTTGAGGCTCAGGTGACGGTCCATCGTCAGAAAGGTCGGGAACCACGTGAGAAAGAAAAACAGGATGTAGCTGTAACCGAAGTACGAAATCATCGCCGCGAGAATGGCGGGCTGCCTGAGGTAGAAGCCGAGGGGCCGCAGGTCGGAAGGGCTTTCGGCGACGCTTCGATCGGATTCGATCAGCCGGCGTTCTTCAGCGGAGACGCGTGCATGCTGGTACGGCTTGTCCGTCGCCATGAACACCCAGAACACCAGCCAGAGCAGGCCGAAACACGCGATTCCGGCGAATGCGACGCGCCAGCCGTAAGCGGCCGTCAGCAGGCCGACTACCGGCCCCGCCACCGCGCCGCCCAGCGGCAGGCCGCAATTCGCGAAGCCGAACGCGGTCGCCGATTCCTTGTGCGGGAACCAGTTGTTCACGATCTTGTTGATCGTCGTCGCGAGCGGGCCTTCGGCCATGCCGAACAGGGTGCGCACGGCCAGCAGCGATCCGAAGCCGCCGGCAAGGCCGGTCGCGCCGCATAGCAACGACCACGTCAGGACTGCGCCCGAGAAAACCCGTTTGCCGCCCCAGCGGTCCGCCGCCCATCCGCCGATGAAATTGAATACCGCATAGCCGATGAAGAACGTCGAAAACAGCAGCCCGAGGCTGCTCGGCGACATATGCAATTCCCGCATGACGGCGGGCGCGGCGACGGACAGCGCCGCACGGTCGAGATAGTTGATGAAGCCTGCGATGAACAACAGCAGGACGATGCGCCATCGAATGTTTGTCACCTGTCGCTCCCTGGAGCTTGTTATGTGCTTGACGGCCGGGCGCTCGTACGCGCCATCCGGTCCGCCGCCTGGTCGGTTCGCCGCCGCGCCGTGTGTTCGGAACGGCGCGAGCGTGGCGGGCCACGCTCGCGAACGACGCGTTCAGCGCCGCGGATGCGCGATCGCTTCCAGCATGGCGAGCTGGGCAGCGCCGATATCGATGCCCTCCGCCATCTGGCGCTCCAGGCGGCCGAGTTCGATCTCGCCGGGCACGATCACGGGCGCGTCCGGATCGGCGGGTTTGGAGCCGTGCAGGATCGCCGCATGGTCGGCCATATGCGTGGCGAGCCATTCGGTGCTGCCGAGCTTGGCCGTATCGACGAGGATGAAGAAGTGGCCGAGATTCTGCGGTTGTTCAGGATCGTCTTCCCACGACTTGACGTGCGTGAGATAGGCCGCGCCGGAAAGCAGTCCCGCGAACAGATCGACCACCAGCGCGAGGCCGTAGCCCTTGTGGCCGCCGATCGGCAGCAGAAAGCCATCGAGCGCGGCTTTCGGATCGGTGGTCGGTTTGCCGTGTGCATCGGTTGCCCAATCGTCGGGAATCGGTTCGCCGCGCTTGAGCGCGTTGCGAATCTTCGCCCGTGCCGCGACGCTGATCGCCATGTCGAGCATGAACGGACGGCCATTCGGGTTCGGGACGCCAAAGCCGACGGGGCTGTTGCCCAGGCGAGCGTCGGTGCCGCCCCACGGCGCGATCGTCGTCGTCGCGTTACTGCCGATGATGCTGGCGAAGCCCTGCATCGCGGCGAGGTACGAATACGGAGAGACGGGGCCGAAGTGGTTGCTGCCGCGCACGAACACACAGGCGATGCCATGTTCGCGTGCAGCGGTCATCGCCAGATCGAGCGCGCGATAGCCGACGAGCGGGCCGATGCCGTTGTCGCCGTCGAGGCGGTGAAGCGCCGGCGCCACCTGTTCGGCGGTGATCGAAGGCGCGGGATTGATGCCGCCGATGCGCAGTCGCGCGCCGTACGACTCGATGCGGCTCGTGCCGTGCGTGCGCAAACCGAACAGATCGGCAAGCACGAGGATCGTGGCGGTGTCCGTCGCGTCGGCGCGCGTCAGGCCGAGCGCGCAGAGTGCTTCGACGGTCAGCTCGGTCAGATGGGCCTTGCTGACGATGCCATGGGTGGGAGTGGGCTGGGTCATGGAATGCGTTGTCTCCTTCGATTTGGACGCTGTGCGGTTCAAGCGGCTGCGCACGGCACGACGCTTGCGTTTCGCACATGATCGTGCAGGAGCGGTTCACCCAACAAACGCATATTTTCGTTCGATTGGTGCGTCGTACGCACGAATCGAATCCAACCCTGGCCTACTCGCGAAGACCTTGCCGGGCCGTCTCGAGTCGGGGCCGGCGCTTCGCCTATGCGGCAGCGTTTGCGGGCGGCATACCGGGCGCTCGCATCTCCGTCAACAGCTGAAGGAAGAAGCGGCCTGCGGAGGACAGACCGCGGCCGCGCCGCTGGATGACACCCAGCGTTCGCCGGATCGGTGGATCGACGAGCGCGACGCTGGCAAGTACCTTGTGCGGGCCGCGGGGCATCGCGAGCCGAGGCACGACACCGACACCCACCCCGCTTCGATCAGGCTCACGAGCGCGGGTACATGGCGTACCTCGCAGAACCATTTGGGCCGGTCGGCGACGCCTGCCAGCGCTTCGTCTATGACCGCGCGATTGCCGCTGCCTTGTGCGATGGCCAGATACTCGAGGCTGGCGAGCTCCGCCCAGGCGACGGATTTGCGTTTTGCAAGCGGATGACTGCGCGGGCACGCGAGAACGAACGGGTCGTCGAGCAGTGGCGTGAATTCGATGTCGGGCTCTTCGGTGCCGACGTAAGTCAGGCCGAAATCGGCTTCCCCACGGGCGACGGCGAGGAAAACCATCGACGACGGCTCGTCGATGAGACGAAGGCGAATGCCCGGGTAACGCTGATGATAGGTCGCAATGGTTTCCGGAAGGAAGTAGCGCACCGCCGACGGCACGCACGCGACCGTCAGTTCGCCGGTCATCTTGCGTGCAAGATCGTCGAACTCGAGCATCGAGTTGTCGACTTCGTTGAGGATGCGGTGAGCGCGCTCGAGAAACCCGCGACCGACGATCGTCAGGTCCATCTTCCGCGTCGTTCGCTCGAACAGCCTGACGCCCAGCACCTCCTCGAGTTTTTCGATCCGGCGCGATAGCGCGGACGCCGACAGATGCAGTGTGTCGGCCGCCGCGCGAAAGCTGCCGAGGTCGGCCGTCGCCACGAAGGCCCGCAAGTCCGATATCTCGAAATTCATTCCGGTGATCGCCGCGATGGAAAGGGATGCTCAGTTTCAGTGCACCGATCGGGGCTGTCAATTCGTGCGTATGGCACACGAATTCGCCGGCGCGATCATCCCGTGTTGCGGCGCGCCGCTTCCATTCTTGCCCGGTGCGCGGCGTGCGAAGCCATCCCGACTCAAGTGACCACTGCCGAATCCGCCGAAGCGCGCAAGCGAGCGATGTCGCGTGCCGGCGATTCTCCAAAATGACGGCGATATTCGCGGCTGAACTGCGATGTGCTCTCGTAACCCACGCGGAAGGCGGCGGTCGTGACGTCGATGTCGTGCACCAGCATCAGGCTGCGCGCTTGCTGCAGCCTGAGTTGCTTTTGAAACTGCAACGGCGTCATCGCCGTCACGGCGCGAAAATGCTCGTGCAGGCTCGACGGACTCATGCCGGCTTCCGCGGCAAGCCGCTCGATGCTGAACCGTTCCCGGAAATGCTTGCCGAGCCATGCGATGGCGCGACCGACCTGAGCCAGCCGGCCCTGGCTGGCGGTAATGTGGCGCATCCTGGCGCCGTCGGGGCCGGCGAGCAAGTGATAGAGGATCTCCTGCTCGGCAAGCGGCCCGAGCACGGGCAGCCCGGCCGGATCGTCGAGCAGGCGCAACAGGCGCAGCGCCGCGTCGAGCAGGCCGGCGCCGGCGTCGGACACCGTCTTGCCGATCGGCGGGAAGGGCGCGTCCGGCGGCGGTGGCACGCGCAGTGCCAGATCCGCCAGCATGACCGGATCGAAATCGAGGTACAGGCACAGGTAGGGTTTGTCGGGCGTCGCGTCGACCACGCGGCCCGTTGCCGGCAGGTCGTAGGTCACGACCCCGTAGCGCCCCGGTGCGTATTTGAAGATGCGCTCGCCCAGCGTGACCTCCTTGTGCCCCTGCGCGACGAGGCAGAGTTGCGGCCGGTAGACGTTCGGCATCGGCATCGTCACCGTGGACGATCGAACGAGCGTCACGCGCTCGATCGGGGTGGCCTGGAAGCCATCCGTCGAGATGTGCCGGGCAATGACGGAAGCGATTTCGGTCAGTGTTTCCATGCGTCCGACTATCGCATGCCACGCGGGAGGGCGGCAATGCGAACCTGATTCCGGAGGATCGTGCAGCTATTTCGGGGTATCGGGCTCACGGTTCGGCGGCGCGGTACAGCATAGTGTTCCTGGCAGCCGGGGCACGGCAAACCCGGTCGCCAGACGAACAGGGATCCGACATGACAACCGACAATACGATGACACCCACGATCGCGCTGGGCACGTGGGCCTGGGGCGACAGCGGCGAGGCAGGCGATGGCTACTTCGGCAGCAGCCTCACCCGGGCTGGCCTGGAAGAAGTCGCCGACAAGGCCCATGCGGCCGGATTCGGCTTCTGGGACACCGCCATGGTGTACGGCATGGGCCGTTCGGAGACCCTACTCGGCGAAGTGCTGAAGCGCTTCGCGCGCAGCGACTACCGGCTTTCCACGAAATTCACCCCGCAGGCCGCGGGAACCGGCGCCGATCCGGTGGCGGACATGCTGGAGCAGAGTCTGGCCCGCCTCGGTACGGATTACATCGACCTCTACTGGATTCACAATCCGGCCGATGTGGCGCGATGGACGCCGCACCTGATTCCGTTGCTCGAGAGCGGGAAGGTCAGGCACGTCGGCGTCTCGAATCACGACCTGAGCGAAATCGAACACGCCGACCGGATTCTCGGCGAAGCCGGGTTTCGGGTCGAAGCCATCCAGAACCACTACAGTCTCCTCTATCGCGATTCCGAACGCGCCGGCATCCTCGACTATTGCCGCGATCGCGGCATCCCGTTCTTCGCCTATATGGTGCTCGAGCAGGGCGCGTTGAGCGGCAAGTACGGTCCGGCGCATCCTTTGCCGGAAGGCAGCAACCGGGCGCAGACCTACAATCGCATGCTGCCCCGGCTGAAAGCGCTGACGGACGCACTCGCCGCGATCGGTCGGACGCGCGGGGCAGCAGCGTCCGATGTCGCGACGGCCTGGGCCATCGCCAAGGGAACGACGCCGATCGTTGGCGTGACCAGGCCCGATCATGTCGATGGCTTGGTTCGAGCCAGCCGCATCGCGCTTGCCGCCGACGAAATCGCCGGGCTGGAAGCGCTCGCCGACGCTGCGGACGTGAACACGCGCGGCTGGTGGGAACACGAGATGCAGGCCTGAATGCCGTGCGCGCAGTCGTCGCCGACGTCGATGCCGATGTCGTGCCGCCCCACGTCGACGCACCGTTTCGTCGATGCGCCGCGACAAGACGTGCCTGTCGTGCAAACGTGATCGAACGAAGGAGACATGCTCATGCGAGCCATTCAGATTCATGAATACGGCGGCCCCGACGTGCTGCGTCGAGTGGATATCGACGTGCCGAAGCCGGGCGCGGGCGAAGTGCTGGTGCGTGTGGTCGCGGCCGGCATCAACTTCATGGACGTTCATACGCGACAGGGGAAGTACCGCGATTCGCGTACCTATCCCGTGCGGATTCCGTGCACGCTCGGCATGGAAGGCGCAGGGGAGGTCGTCGAGGTGGGGGCAGGCGTCACATCCGTGCACACCGGCGATCGCGTCGCGTGGTGCATCGTCTGGGGGGCATACGCCCAGTATGCAGTCGTACCCGCCGCGCGGCTCGCACGCATCCCGGACGACATTGCGTACGATCTCGCCGCTGCAGCGATCTTTCAGGGTTCGACCGCGCATTATCTGCTCGACGACGTCGGGAAGCTCGAAGTCGGTATGACCTGCCTCGTCCATGCGGCCTCGGGCGGTATCGGCCAATTGCTGGTGCAGTTGGCGAAGCGGCGGGGCGTCGAAGTGTTCGCCACGACGAGCACGGCCGACAAAGCCGCGATCGCGCGTGCGCGCGGGGCGGATCACGTGCTGTTCTACGAGAACGGCGGCTTCGCGGACCGCATCCGCGAACTGACCGACGGTCGCGGCGTGGACGTGGTGTTCGATGCCGTCGGCAAGACCACTTTGCGCGACAGCTTCCGTGCGACCCGGGTGCGCGGGCTGGTCGTCAACTACGGCTCGGTGACCGGCCCGATCCGCGATCTCGATCCCTACGAACTCGGCGAAGCCGGCTCGCTTTTCCTGACACGCCCGCGGCTCGCCGATCATCTCGCCGACGCGATCACCGTGCAGCGCCGCGCCGACGACGTGTTCGCCGCCGTCGCACAGGGTGCGTTGCATGTGGAAATCAACGGGCGCTACACGCTGGAGAACGTCGAAGAAGCGCATGCTGCGCTCGAGGAGCGCCGCCAGTCGGGCAAGGCAGTGATGGACATCGGGTAGCCCCACCGGGCATTCATGCGACGCGGACGCCGGGCCGGCGATGCGCAGGCATCGCCGTGTCGAAACGCTCACGCGCGCTACGCCGGGCACGCCGGAGTGTCCGATCGAAGGTATCCCGCACGAAGACTGAGCACGTGTGTCCGCGTGTAATCGAGCGAATTCATGACGATGATTCGCATCGAATGCCGATCGACATGCCGGCGCCGCACCGACGCCGCGGGGAGCGGGTTCCGGTGCGGGCGTCTCGCGGGCTAGAAACGATGCAACATGCCGATGCGATAAACCATCTGGTTCGGCCCGGACGACGCACCAGCCGATGCGTCGACGATCTGGGCTTCGTCAAAGCCGGTGCCGGTACGAGCGCTGACGACATGCTGCCACGCACCTTGCAGATACAGCGAAGTGCGCTTGCTCAGGTCATAGTCGAGCATCATGCCGATCTGGTGCCACTTGGGGACATATTTCGTGTCGGACGTATACAGATGCGCCATGGTGAACGTATAGGACGCTCCCAGCCATAGGGCATGAGTAAAGTAGTACTGAGCATTGAGTTCGAAGTTGTCGAATTTCCACGCATTCCACGTCGCACCGTTCTGCAGGGTGGAATTGTCGATCCATGCATTACCGGCGGGGTTGTAGACATCGACATGGGACCACGCGGCGCCAACGAGTACGTGGGTGAACTGGTAGGAAGCCGCTACGCCGATGTCCTGCTGCGACGACCCGTTGAAGAGATCGCCACTGCTGACCGCGCCGCCCGCGGCGAGCCCCGGATTGTCGAGCTTCAGGTAGGACGCCGCCGCCGTCAGGTTGCCGTTCTGGTAGTTCAGCGTGGCGCCCCAGACGCGGTTGTTCGAGAAGCCGCCGGGCTGGTTGCTGAAGCCGTACATCGCTTCCGCCGTGAGTCCGCGGTATGTCGGCGTGACATACTTGACGGCATTGTCGACGCGGAAATCCCAGTCCGTATTGTCGTTGTCGAACGGGTGGGTAGCGATGTCACCCGCCCAGTTGCCGGCCGCCGTGATACCGCCGAAGCCGAGCGCGTCGACGCTGGTGTCGTACTGGCGTCCGAGCGTGAGCGTGCCATACCGTGAAGACGACAGGCCCACGAACGCCTGGCGGCCGAACATGCTCGAATCCTGACCGAGCTTGCCGCTGTTCACGTTGAAGCCGTTTTCGAGCTGAAAGATGGCCTTGTCGCCGCCGCCCAGGTCTTCACTGCCTTTCAAGCCCCATCGGCTGCCGAATGTGTCTCCGCTCGACATCTGCCATGCGCGATGGCCGCCTGCGTTGCTCGTGAAGTTGAGGCCTTCGTCGATCAGCCCGTATAGCGTGATGCTCTGCTGTGCGTGCGCCGCACCGGCGAGCAGGAGCGCCGGCGCGAATGCGAACCAGCACGGTTTCATCGATTGACGTTTCATTTCGTTGCTCTGATGGTGTGGTTGGGTAGTCGGCGACGGATGGCGCCGACGTCGATGTCGTCCCGAAATGCGATCTCGGCGGACGAGGCAGTGTAGGCAGAGGAAAAGCGGGCGCCGCAACGTGCATGGAAAGACTATCTTTCAGTATTCGAAAGTGTCATGCGGCGATGGACGTTCACGCGCAAAGATGGGGTGCCCTGGAGTCGCCTGGCATATCGAACGCTTGGCGATGTGTTGTTTTCTGTTTTTCGCCGGTTGACATGAAGTTTTTATTCGCGTGAAAAGTCGACATATCGAAACGGAATGTCGGGGCAAAGCGCACGAGGAAACGGTCGCGTGTGCCGTCGACGATCGAGTCGCATCAACCCAAAAAAAACGCGCGCGGCCGCGAGGCTCGCGCGCAAACTCGGAGAACGGTTGCCGCAGACGATTCAGTTGCCGTTCGACGCGACGGTGTTGGCCGCACCGGCGCAATCGTGCTGATACTTCTGCATCAGGCGCGCCTGTGCCGAATCGATGTCGTCCGGATAGCTGCTCTCGTCGCCGGACGACGGGTTGTAGCCGACGGATTCCAGCTCGTTCAGTTCGTTGACGAGCTGCCGGTGGGAGACCGGGCCTTTCGTATGCACGAACGGATAGTCATGGCATTGCGCCGACGTGAGCTTCGTCTCGGCATGCGCGCAGACGCTCGATGCGAGCATGGCGGCGCAGACGAGGTAACGGACGGGATGATTCATCTTCGGCTCCTGGATAGCGTTGGGTAGAGGCCGAACGGCAGAATGCCTGCGTCGGCCGCGAGACGAAGATTAGGCACGGTGGGCTATCTAAACGGCAGCGCGATGATGAAAGATGTTTTAGGCAAGCGCGGATCCGTCCATGCATCGGCTGTCGCATGGGAATTTAAAGAATCCTTCATGTGCGTGTTTCCGGATGGTTAGGTGCTGCGGCGTATCGTCGAGCAACGAATCGATCGATGCCGTGCGCCGCGCGGTACACGCCTGAGGTAATGCAATGAAATCAACGGTCATGATGACTGGACTGGTCGCGCTGATGTGTGCGTCGCTGCCGGCGTTCGCGAAGGTGCAGGGAACCGGGCTCGCGATCGCCGACGTGACGCTCGCGCATGCGAAAGCCGAACGGACGGATCGCGCGATCGATGCCGCACGCGATCTCGCGTCGCATCGTACGGACGGATCGGACACACGATCTCACCAGCGCTGATCGCGCGTTGCGTCGCTCGGTTCGTAGCCGGTCGCGCCGGCCGGTGTGCACTGATGGTCGCGGTACGGCATCGTGTCGCAAAGGCCCGCATGCCGCGTCGTTCCCGGCCACCGTTGCGACGACGCATCGGCCAGGATCGAAGACGGCCTGGGCGCCATGCTGCCGGATATGAAACTTTCTTCACGAAGCCGATGTGCATCTTTTATGCGTGCGCGCATAAGCTCTGCACGAGCGCGTTCGGTCGTCGGGTATCGACGCGCATACGTTCCTTCGACGAAGACGAGAATCGTACATGGCATCATCCGCTTCCCCGGGCAACGAACTCAACTTGCCTGACACGCTGGCCGAGGAGCGTACGGCCATCGCGCACGTCCTCACGATCGAAGACGACGAAATCACCGCGAACGAGATAGTCAGGGAGCTGGAGGGGCGCGGCTTTACGGTCGAATGGGTGGCGAACGGGCGCGATGGCATGGCGCGCGCGCTCGGCAACGAGTTCGACGTGATCACGCTAGACCGGATGCTGCCGGTCGTCGATGGCCTCACGATCCTGACCACGATGCGCAGCGTCGGGGTGCGCACACCCGTGCTGATGCTGAGCGCGCTCGGCGATGTCGACGAACGGGTGCGCGGGCTGCGTGCGGGGGGCGACGACTACCTGACCAAGCCGTTCGATCCCGAGGAAATGGCCGCGCGCCTGGAGGTGCTGCTGCGCCGGAGCCAGGCCGCGCCGGCTCCGTTCGACACGACGCTGGTCGTCGGCCCCCTCAAGCTCGACCTGATCTCGCGCAAGGCGTTTCGCGACGGCGAAGAAATCGTGCTGTTGCCGACCGAGTATCGCGTGCTCGAATACATGATGCGCAATGCCGGGCAAACCATTACGCGGACGATGTTGTTCGAGGCCGTATGGGGCTATCACTTCGATCCCGGCACGAACCTGATCGAAGTGCACATGGGCCGGTTGCGCAAGAAGATCGATCCCCCCGATGCGAAGCAGATGATCCAGACGGTACGCGGCGCGGGGTATCGCCTTGGCTGAACCGGCTACCGTGGCGTGCGCCGCACAACAGGTCCAGCCGGCACCCGCGCGACGCTGGTACTCGAGTACGTTTCGCCTGGTGTCGGTCTATGCCGTCACGTTCTCCGTGTCGGTCATGCTGCTGCTCGGTTTCATCGCATCGGTGATCACGCACGACATGGAACGGGAAACCGACACGGTGATCGATTGGCAGATGATCTATTTCGATTCGATACAGGACGGCCAGCTTGCTGCCGCGATCCTGCACCGGATCGAGCACGAGCGGATGCATACCAACTACTACGGGCTCTTTACCGCGGACGGCAGGCATATTGCCGGCGATGTGCTGGCGTTGCCCGCCGGCCTGCAGCCGAACCGCAGCGGCGTGACGCTCGATCACACGATGCCGATCGCGGGAGACCAGGTGCCGCCGGTCGTCCGCACGATGGCGGAGCGGCGTGCAAACGGCGACGTGCTGGTGCTCGGACGCGACCTCACGCACATCCTGCGAATCCGCGCGGCGATCATCCAGGCGCTGGTCGGCGGCGGGCTGCTCTGCCTTGGCACGGGCGTCGTGGGCGGCTTGATGCTCACCGTGCGGCAAATGCGGCGTCTGAAGGAAGTCCGGCGCATCACGCAGTGCATTGCGCAGGGCGATCTCGGCCAGCGGCTGCCGGTGGGCGGACACGACGAGATCGATCTGCTGTCCCATCTCGTCAACCATATGCTCGAGGAGATCGAGCGGCTCATGAACGAGGTAAAGGGTGTCTGCGACGGCATCGCGCATGACTTGCGGACACCGCTCGCACACGTGCACACGCTGCTCGCGCAGGCGGCGCAGCGCGCGGAGCGGCTCGACGATGCCGTGCTGGAGCGTCTCGTCTCGCGTGCACGCAACGAGACCGACGTGTTGCTCGATCGTTTCCGTGCGATGCTGCGTATCGCCGAAATCGGCTCCTTGCAGCGGCGCGGCGGATTTGCGGAGCTGTCGCTGGAGGATCTGGTCGTGGACGTCGGGCAGTTGTTCGAACCGCTCGCGGATAGCCGCGCGATCCAGTTCGTGCAGTCCGTCGAGCCGGTGGCGCGGATTCACGGCGATCGCGCGCTGTTGTTCGAGGCGCTGAGCAACTTGCTCGACAACGCGCTCAAGTACACGACGGCGGGCGATACGGTACGCCTGGAGCTTCATGACACGCCGTCCGGTCCGCGCATCGACGTGATCGACAACGGCCCGGGCATCGCAGCCGACGAGCGCGACGCGGTGCTGCGGTATCGCTACCGCAGCCGTCGCACCGGGCATCTCGGCGGGGCTGGCCTCGGCCTGAGCATCGTGTCGACGGTCGTCAACGTGCACGATTTCACGCTGCGGATCGGCAATGCCGCACCCGGCACGCGCGTGACGATCGAATGCTGGCCGAGGTCGCTGGGATGATGGCCGTCCGGACGACGCTGCACGCGATCGCATATTGCAACCGCGAGGCCGGCTGACGATGCGCATCCTGCTCGCGACTTCGCCGCATCCGGAAGCGTCGTGGCTGTACAAGGCGCTGCTGGAAAGCGGGCACAGCGTGCAGCGCGCCGACGATCTGCGCGACGGCCTGTTCCTCGCGTCGCAGGAGGCTTTCGACGCGATCGTCGCGACCGCGTTCGAGCCCGGCAGCGATGCCGCGTTGCTCGGGATGCTGCCGCGTTTCGTTGCCGACGGCGGCGGCGCCGCGCTCGTGGTGCTGATCGGCGAGGCGTCGGCGCGCGAACGCATCCATATGTTGCGCGCGGGCGCCGATGCATGTTTCTGCGCACCGTATTCGTTCATCGAGCTGCACGAACGCCTGGAGGCGTTGCAGCGGCTGGCCGGGCCGCGCGATGCGGGCCGTTCGATCGCGGGTGCGTCCGCGGTCGGGACACTCGCGCGCGAGCTCAAGGACGGCAAGCTGCGCCTCGCCGTGACGCGCCGGGAATTCCTGTTGCTCGAATGCCTGATGCGTCATCCGAACGCGCCGGTGCCGCGCGACCAATTGATCCGGTATGTATGGCAGGACAAGGAGGATGTCGATCCGTCGAGCGTCAATCTCGTGGTGTCGCGGCTACGCCGTAAGCTCGCGCGGCATCTGCCCGACGTCCGCATCGATACGGTGAGCCGCTATGGCTACCAGGTGACGCTGCCGGACGCATGAACGCGCGGTGTCGGCCGCGCAACCGACGCGACGGGCGCCCTGCCGGCGGCAGCGTGCCCGTCGTGCGTTTACGAGCCGAAGAAGGGCACGCAGAAGTCGGGCGGGCCGACACAATGGCCGGGGCCGTCGGGCTACAACATGGCGCCGGCGGCAATCGCGAGGAGCATGAGACGGGCAGAACGGGCGAGCAGGGAAAGCAGCTTCATGGATGGCGGGCAATGCGGGGAACAGCCGGCGTGCGCCGGGCAGCGCGCCCGGCCGCACGGTCGCACCCATCAATGCGAATAGAGCGTGGAATTCAGGTACTTGAGCTGCCCGTCCTGTTCGGCCTGCACGAGCTCGGCATGGACCTCGGCGCGGGTCTTCTCGTGGATCGGCTGGCCGTAGGGCGGCACCCACTGGCCGGCGGCCTGCGTGCCGGGCGTGCCGTCCTTGGTGGCGGCCGGCGACATCCGGATCGGCTGACTGCCGGTCAGTGCAAACGCGGGCACGGACAGCGTGCCGATTGCCGCAAGCATGGCGGCGGCGACGATGCTGGTGGTTTTCATGTTTGGAGTCCTCATGATGATCGACTGGGCATCTCCCCGGGCGCGGCGTGTCGATGTCGGCGTCACGCACGGGTTGAGGACAAGCATAGAGGAGGGGCGTTAGCGGATCGGCATACGCAACGTGAAAAGAAATTCATGCACAGGCGCGCATTCGCGGAGACGTGAAACCGGCATGTCGTCAAGATGAAGCAGGTTTCATTTTTCGGGCCGTTTCGATAACGGCGCTGTCATGCCCGCTGCCTAAATTGGGCGCCATCGCATCGCGCACGAGCGGCCATGTCGCACGGGCCGGCGATGCGAGCAGACCGATCCACTCCAACGAAACCATCATGAAGAAATATCTGGCAATTCCGGCAGCCGTCGCGTGCCTGCTGGCGAGTTCGGCGCATGCGCAGAGCAGCGTGACGCTGTACGGCACGATCGACGCGGGCCTGGACTACATCAGCAACCAGAAATCGGCCGCAGGCGCGGGGCCTGTCTACGGCCTGCAGAGCGGCAACGTCAGCACGTCGCGCTGGGGGCTGCGCGGCAACGAGGATCTCGGCGGCGGCCTGGCCGCCGTGTTCACCCTCGAGAACGGCTTCAACGTCGCGAACGGCAAGTTCGGCAACGGCGGCGACGCGTTCGGCCGCCAGGCGTGGGTCGGCCTCGCGAGCCGCCAGTGGGGCACCGTCACGCTCGGCCGCCAATACGATTTCCTGGTCGACTTCGTCGCGCCGCTGTCGGCGACGGGGTCGGGATTTGGCGGCAACCTCGCCGATCATCCGTACGACAACGACAACCTCGCCAATGACACGCGGATGAACAACGCGGTGAAGTTCCGCAGTGCAAACTACGGCGGCTTCACGTTCGGCGGCGCGTACGGCTTCAGCAATCAGGGCGGCGGGTTCAGCAACAACAACGCATACAGCATCGGCGCGCAGTATGCGAACGGCCCGGTCGACCTCGCCGTCGCGTACCTGCAGTCGAACCAGCCGGGCGGCGTGAACGCACCGCAGAACACCGGCGGTTCGCTGAGCAGTTCGGATGGCGACGCGATGCTGGCCGGCGGCCGCTGGCGCACGTTCGGCGCCGGCGCGCACTATGCGTTCGACCATGCGTCGATCGGCCTGGTCTATACCAGAACGATCCTGAACGACCCGCGCGAGCTGTCGCAGGGCGGCGCATACGGCCGTGTGAACGGCCAGTTGCTGACCTTCAGCAACTACGAACTGAACGGACGCTACTTCGTCACGCCGGCCTTCTCGCTAGGCGGCGCCTATACGTTCACGCAGGGCCGCTTCGACGATGCGGGCCGCGGCATCGCGCCGAAGTGGAACCAGTTCATGCTGCAGGCCGACTACGCGCTGTCGCGCCGCACCGATCTCTATCTGGAAGGCGTGTACCAGCGTGTGACAGGCGCCGATGGCGTCGCGGTGCTCGGCAACGCGGGGATCTTCAACCTGGCGGCGTCAGGCAACGATCGTCAGGCCGTGGTCGCAGCCGGCATCCGTCACAAGTTCTGAGCCGCAAGTCCGACGTAAAAAAAACGGCACCCGTCCTCGCGACGGGTGCCTTGAAATGCGACACGCCTCGTCCATGTCGCGAAGGATTCAGTTCGTTGAACGAGCCGGCAGCGCGGCCGATGCTTGCGTACCGGCTGCGGCTTCATCCGCCGACCACCCGCCGCCCAGCGCGGCGATCAACCCCACCGCCGCCAGTTGCCGGCGCGTGTCCAGCTCCAGCATCGCGACCTTCGTATCCAGCTCGGTGGCCTGCGCCGTCACCACGTCGAGATAGCTGACGACGCCGTCCCGATAGCGCGACATCGACAGCTGCAACGTGCGTTCGGCCGCGTCGAGCGCCTCCTGCTCGCGCTCGGCTTCGTCGCCGAGGTGGTGCGCGAGTGCGAGGTTGTCTTCCACTTGGCGGCACGCGTCGAGCACCACTGCGCGGTATTTCGCGCCGTTCTCGGCCAACTGTGCGCGCGCCTGGTCGGTGAGCGCCTGGCGCCGGCCGCCGTCGAACAGCGTCAGCGCGAGGCTGGGCCCGATCGACCAGATCTCGTTCGGCGCGCTGAGCCAGTGACCGAGGCCCGAGCTCTGGTAGCCGCCGACCAGCCCGAGCGTGATGTCGGGGAAGAACGCCGCGCGTACCACGCCGATCTTCGCGTTGGCGGCGGCCATGCGCCGTTCGGCGGCCGCCACGTCGGGACGCCGCTGCAGCAGCGTCGCGGGAATGCCGGGCGGGATCGTCGGCAGATACGCCACGTTCAGGTTCGGCGTCAGCGAGAACGACGACGCCGGCACGCCCGCGAGCGTCGCGATCGAGTGTTCGTAGAGCGCGCGCCGCGCGCGTACGTCCTCGGCCGACGCGCGGGCCGAATCGAGTTGCGTTCGCGCGCGCGAGACGTCGAGGTCGGACGCGATGCCGCCTGCGTGCCGGCTCATCGTCAGGCGCAGCGCGCGCTGGTAGGTGTCGATCGTGTCGGTCAGCAGCCGTTGTTGCTGATCGAGCCCGCGCAGGCTGAAGTACGCGCTGGCGAGGCTCGCCTGCAGGCTCAGCCGCACCGACGCGAGATCGTCGGCGCTGGCCTGGGCGTCGGCGCGCCCGGCCGCGACCTCGTTGCGGACTTTCCCCCACAAGTCGAGGTCGTAGTCGAAGCCGGCGTCGAGCGTGTTGGCGCCATAGACGTTCGGCTGGTTCGAGCCGCGCAGCGGCCGCGTGGCCGATTGACGGTTGCTCGAGACCTGCGCGCCGAGGCCGATGGTCGGGAACAGCCCCGAGCGCGCCTGATCGAACAGCGCGGCCGCCTCGTCGTGGCGGGC
This sequence comes from Burkholderia sp. ABCPW 11, assembly GCF_001523445.1. Lineage (NCBI taxonomy): Bacteria > Pseudomonadati > Pseudomonadota > Betaproteobacteria > Burkholderiales > Burkholderiaceae > Burkholderia > Burkholderia sp. ABCPW 11. The sequence continues at coordinate 172,779 of NZ_LOVM01000025.1, forward strand.
CACGGCCGCGGCCACGTCGGGGTTGGCCACGCTTACCTGCGCTTCGAGCCGGTCGAGCACGGGATCGCGGAACGCCTTCCACCAGCCGTCGCGCGCGATGCGGTCGGCCGGCTTCGCGGCCTGCCAGCCGTCCGCTTCCTTGAAGCTGGCCGGCAGCGCCGTCTGCGGCGCACGATAGGCGGGCGCGAACGAGCACGCGGACAGAAACGCGACGCCGGCGAGCAGCGCGCTGAGCCGAAGCGGGTTAGCCATGCGCACGCTCCGTATCGCGCGCGGCCGACGCGATGGCGCGGGCCGGCGCCGCGAGCCTGACCGGGTCGCCGGCCGAGAGCGAGTCGGGCGGGTTGTCGATCACGCGATCGTCCGGTGCGAGGCCGGTCGCGATCTGCACGTGCGTACCGAGGTCGGTCGCGATCGTCACGGGTTTGAACACCGCGCGATTGTCCTTGCCGACCACGGCGACCTGGAGGCCGGCCTGACGGAAGATCAACGAGCTGGCCGGAATCGTCAACGCATGGGTGCTGCCGGCCGGCAGCGCGAAATGCACTTCGGTGTATTCGCCGGGAATCAGCTTGCCTGCAGGGTTGTCGACCATCAACTGCACGAGCAGTGTGCCGGTCGAATCGGCGATCGAGTCGTCGGTGTCGGCGAGCGTCGCACGGAAGGTCTCGCCCGGATGTTCCGGCACGGTCAGCGTGGCCGTCATGCCGGGCCGGATCGCGGCGGCCTCGCTCTGCGGCACGCTCACGTAGACGCGCATCCGGTGGACGTCGGACACGGCAAACAGCTCCGGGCCGGCGCCGCCGCCGGCCGAGATCAACTGGCCGATGTCGGTCTTGCGCGCGGTGACGACGCCGTCGAATGGCGCGACGATGCGCTTGAACGCCTCGAGCGCGTCGAGGCGTCGCACGTTGGCCTCGTTGGCGGCGACGATCGCCTGCTTGGCCGCGAGGTCGCTGGTCTTCTCGTCGGTTTCCTGCTGCGACACCGAATCCTGCGCGAGCATCCTGGTCCAGCGCGCAGCCGTGGACGCGGCAAGCTTCTCGTTGGCGAGCGCGCTCTGCAGGTCGGCGCGCGCCTGCTGCAGTTGCTGGTCGAGTTCGGGCGTATCGATCAGCCCGAGCAACTGCCCCGACTTCACGTGTGCGCCGATATCGGCGTACCACGCATGCAGGTAGCCCGACACCTGCGCGTGGATCGGCGCGCTTTCGAACGCGGACAGGTGGCCGGGCAGCACGAGCGTTGCGCCGTCTCCGCCGGTCGATGGCGTGTACGCGACCACGGTCGGCACCGCTCGTTCGGCGGACCACCGGGTCATTTCCTGTTTCGCGTGCGCGCGGCCGACGATGCCGGTCGCCACGATGCCGACCGCGATCAGCGCGGTGATCGTGGCGACGAGCTTGAGGTTGGGCAGCCGTTTCGGCGACTTGATATCGATCTCAGTGGACATGGGAAGCTCCGGACGCGGAAGGGGAGGAAGCGCGGGGCGCGTCGTGCTTCAGCGCGTCGCGCCGATGCACGAGGCTGAACACGACGGGCACGAAGAACAGTGTCGCGATCGTCGCGCACGCGAGGCCGCCGATCACGGCGCGGCCGAGCGGCGCGTTCTGCTCGCCGCCGTCGCCGAGGCCGAGCGCCATCGGCGCCATGCCGATGATCATCGCGAGCGCGGTCATCAGCACCGGGCGGAAACGCGTGAAACCGGCTTCGAGCGCGGAGGCGAGCGCATTGCCCGTTTCCGCCAGGTGCTCGCGCGCGAAACTGACGACGAGGATCGAGTTGGCGGTGGCCACGCCCATGCACAGGATCGCGCCGGTCAGCGCCGGCACCGACAGCGGCGTATGCGTGGTGAACAACATCCACACGATGCCGGCCAGCGCCGCCGGCAGCGCCGAGACGATCACGAATGCGTCGGCCCACGAGTGGAAGTTCACGACGATCAGCAGGTAGATCAGCACGATCGCGCCCACGAGGCCGAGCAGCAGGCCGGCGAACGCGCCGTTCATGGTCTGCACCTGGCCGCGCAGCGTGACGGTCGAGCCCTTGGGCACATCCTTCGCGGTGGCCTTGACGATATCGTCGATGTCGGCCGCGACCGCGCCGAGGTCGCGCCCCTGGGTGGTCGCGTAGATGTCGAACAGCGGTTCGATGTTGTAGTGCGACACCACCGCGTTGCCGACACCCCGCGTGATCGTGGCCAGGCCGCCCAGCAGCTGGGACTGGCCGTTCGCGCCGGTGACCGGCAGGTTCTGCAGCGCCGACAGCGTGGTCATCCTGTACTGCGGCGTTTGCGCGACGATCGGATAGGACATGCCGTTGCGCGGGTTGAGCCAGTAGGTCGGGTCGACCTGGCTGGTGCCGGCGAGCGTCGCGACCACCGAGTTCGTCACGTCCTGCTCGGTGATACCGAGCTGGTCGGCGCGCGTGCGGTCGACCGTCACCGTGAACTGCGGATAGGTGCTGGCCTGCTGGATGCGTGGGTCGGCGACCCCCGCGATCAGGCGCAGCTTGCGGTACAGCTCGCGCGCATAAGCGAGGTTGGCCTGCTGGTTGGGGCCGGCCACCTGCAGGTCGACCGGGGCCGGTGCGCCGAAGTTGAGGATCTGACTGACGATGTCGGCGGGCAGGAACGAGAACGTGGTGCCCGGATAGGCGCGCGGCAGGCGTTCGCGCAGCGTGCGCACGTAGTCGGCGGTCGGCGCGTGATCGCGCGACAGCGAGATCAGGATGTCGCCGTCCTGCGGCCCGAGCGTGCCGCTGTTGTTGTAGGTCAGGTTGATCCCGCTGTTCGGCAAGCCGATGTTGTCGATCACTTCGCGCAATTGCGCGGGCGGGATGACGCTACGAATCGTGTTTTCGATGCGGTCGAGCTCGGCGGCGGTTTCCTCGACACGCGTGCCGACCGGCGCGCGCACGTGCAGCGCGATCTCGCCGGAATCGATGGTCGGGAAGAAATTGCGGCCGAGCGACGGTGCGAGCAGGAAGGACGCGGCCACGATGCAGAGGAAGGCGGAGACGAACGGCTTGCGGCGCGTGAGCGCGAGGCCCAGCAGGATCCGGTACGACGCGCGCACGGACTCGAAGCGGCGCTCGAACGCACGCTGGAACCGCACCAGCGGATTGCGCGACGGCGGGACGTCGTGCGCGCCGGTGTGGCCCGCGTGCGGGTCCATCACCGCGGCCAGTTCGCCCGACGCGTGACCGGCCGACGCATGCGGCTTGAGCAGATATTGCGCGAGCATCGGCACGAAGGTGCGCGACAGCACGAACGACGACACCATCGAGAAGATCACCGCCTTGGCCATCGGCACGAACAGAAAGCGCGAGATGCCGTCGAGCATCAGCATCGGCACGAACACGATGCAGATGCACATCAGCGAGACGAGCGCCGGCATCACGATCTGTTTCGCGCCGTCGACGATCGCGGTGCGCGTGTCCTTGCCCTGTTCGAGGTGCCAGTTCACGTTCTCGATCGTCACCGTTGCATCGTCGACGAGGATCCCGACCGCGAGCGCGAGGCCGCCGAGCGTCATCACGTTCAGCGTTTCGCCGGTGGCCGCGAGCAGCGCGATCGCAGAGAGCACGGCCAGCGGGATCGACGCGGCGATGATCAGCGTCGAGCGCCACGAGCCGAGGAACAGCAGGATCATCAGCGAGGTCAGCGCGGCCGCGATGATGCCTTCGCGCGCCACGCCGCTGACGGCGCCGTTCACGAAGGTCGACTGGTCGCCCATCGTGACGAGCTTCAGGCCCGGCGGCAGCGTCTGTTCGACGAGCGGCAGCTTCGCCTTCACGCCCGCGATGATGTCGAGCGTCGATGCCGAGCCGTTCTTCAGGATGCTCATCAACACCGCGCGGTGGCCGTCCACGCGCACGATGTTGCCCTGCGGCGGGTAGCCGTCGCGCACGTGTGCGACGTCGCGGATGTAAATCGTCGTGCCGCCGACCGACTTGATCGGCAGGTCGTTCAACGCGTCGAGCGCGAGCGGGCTGTTGTTGAGCTTGATGTTGTATTCGAAGCGGCCGATCTTCTGCGTGCCGGCCGGGATGATCTGATTCTGCTGCGCGAGCGCGTGCGCGACGTCCTGCGCCGACAGCCCTTTCGATTGCAGCGCCTGCGGGTCGAGGTCGATCTGGACTTCGCGCGTCTTGCCGCCGTACGGCGTCGGAATCGCGACGCCCGGCACCGACAGCAACTGCGGCCGAATGAAGTTGACCGCGTAATCGCCCAGCTTCTGTTCGTCGAGCGTGTCGCTGGTCAGCGCGATCTGCAGCACGGGCACGGTCGACGCGTTGTAGTTGAGGATCTGCGGCGGCGTGGTGCCGGGCGGCATCTGCTTGAGCACGGTCTGCGAGATCGAGGTGACCTGCGCGGTCGCCGTGCGGATATCGACGGTCGGCTGGAAGAAGATCTTCACGATGCCGTAGCCGCGGAACGATTGCGACTCGATATGCTGGACGTCGTTGACCGTCGTGCCGAGCGTGCGCTCGTAGTAGGTGATCACGCGCCCGGACATGTCGTCCGGCTGCAATCCGGCGTAGTTCCAGACGACGCTGATCACCGGGATGCGGATGTCCGGGAAGATGTCGATCGGCGTGCGGACTGCAGCGAGCGGGCCCGCGATCAGGATCAGCAGCGCCAGTACGACGAACGTATAGGGCCGCGTGAGCGCGAGCCGGACAATTTTCAGCATGAGATGCTGCTCCGTTCAAAAGCGTCGTGAAGAAGAGCCGGATGTGCGCGCCTTCGGGAAAACACCGATGCGCATCCGACGACCGCATTCTGCGGAGCAGCCCCTAACAACGGGTCGCAAAAAAGATGAAACAAGTTTTAAGTAGCGGGCGGGTTGATTCAACCGAGCATATAGCCCGAGCCTCGGATCGTGCGGATCAGCGGCGCCGCGCCTGGCCGGTTCACCTTCTTGCGCAGGCGGCCGATGTGCACGTCGATCAGGTTCGTACCGGGATCGAAGCGGCAGCCCCACACGGCCTCGAAGATCATCGTGCGCGTGAGCACGCGGCCGGCGTTGCGCATCATGAATTCGAGTACGCGGGACTCGGTCGGCAGCAGCGCGAGCTCGCGCGCGCCCAACGTGGCGCGTCGCCGCACCAGATCGAGCGCCAGCTCGCCGGCGCGCAGCACCGTCTCGACGTGCGTGCCGCGCGGCCGCCGGCGAATCAGCACGTCGATGCGCGCGCACATTTCTTCGAGCGAGAACGGCTTGACGAGGTAGTCGTCGCCGCCTGCGCGCAGCCCCTGGATACGCTGGTCGACGTCGGCCATCGAACTCATCACGAGTACCGGCGTATCGAGGCCGACGCCTCGCATCGTTGCGAGGATCGTCAGCCCGTCGAGGTCGGGCAGCATGCGATCGAGCGTGACGACGTCGTAGTTCGCGCTCATCGCCCGGGCCATGCCGTCGCGGCCGGTGCGCGCGATGTCGATCCGGTGGCCTTCGGCACGCAGCGTGTGCGCGATGTGATCCGCGATCAGCGGATCGTCTTCGATCGTCAGGATGTGAGCCATGGCGTACGCGATCGGCGGAATCAGGCCGCGGCAAGCTGCATGGCCGTGCGCTCGGGCGTGCGATAGTGATCGACCGCGTAGTCGATGAAGCTGCGCACTTTCGTGGACAGATAATTGCGGCTCGGGTAGAGGATCGATACGCAGCGCGGCCCGCCGTTCACGTCGTAGCGTTCGAGAATCGGCACCAAGGCGCCGCGTGCGAGATCGTCGGCAACGAGCGGATGCGGCAATTGCGCGATGCCCATGTGATTGAGCGCCGCGATCCGCACCATCGTGTTGCTGGTCGACGCCAGCGCATTGCCGGTATCGATGCGAGAGCACCCGTTGACGTCCGAGAACGCCCAGTTGCGCGCGGCGCCATTCGACACGGTCAGCAGGCAGTGCGTATTCAGTTCGGCCGGCTCGACGGGCGTGCCGTGGCGCGCGAGGTAGTCGGGAGAAGCGACGATCACGTCGCGAACGATCGTCAAGGTGCGCGACACGAAGGTCGAGTTGACGAGGCGGTGATCGTCGCAGAAGCATACGTCGTAGCCGCCTTCCACCATGTCGACCTGGATATCGAAGGTCGTCACGTCGAATCGCACGCGCGGATGCGCGAGGCGATACGTGGAAAGCAGTGCGCCCAGCCCGGCCGCAACCGAGGTTGCCGATGCGGCGATGCGCAGCGTACCGTGCGGGTCGCGATTGACCTGCGCGAGATTCGATTCGATCTCGTCGAGCTTCTCGATGATCGCGCGGCAGCCGTCGAGATATTCGCGGCCCGTCTCGGTGAGCGACAGGCTGCGCGTGGTCCGGTTCAACAGGCGCATGTTCAGATGTGCCTCGAGCATGCCGACGCTGCGCGTGACCGCGGCGGCCGACATGCCGAGCTGACGTGCGGCGAGGCTGAAGCTCGATAATTCGACCACACGCGTGAACACACGCATCGCTTGCAGTTGGTTCATGATCGGCGAGGAATGGATTTGCCGGAAATACGGGTGGCGCGTCCGTCTTCAGCGGGCTACGTCGACGCATCGCGCGGCGCCTGCCGGGGCGGGCAGCGAATTCATTATGGAAGGCACGCGGGTGCGGGACGCTAAAAAAACAGTGCTGGCCGGATGAAATTTCGTTTAGAAAGCGGCGGAGCGTCGACAGACGACGGCGCGGCGCATTTTCTAAAAGATTTCTAAAAAAAGATTCATGCGCGGATCACGAATCTTCAGGCGGCAGACGTGTACCGAGATCGATAATGGGATCACGTAACCGCGGCAAGGACCACAGAAATGGCACAACCGTTGAGCATCAAGATGATCGAAGAGCACGGCAAGCTCGTCGTGTTGATGTCGATCGAGCGGGGCGCGGCAGTGCTCGATCCGGAAGACGTGGACGCAGTCATCCAGTACTTGAGCCTGTTGCGCGCGTCGATGCGGCCCGCGGTGCCGGAACGTCCGCCGCACGCGCAGCAATTCGTGACGGAGATGGATCCTTGCTGGTATGCCGAGCGCCATCCGCTGGAGGGCGGCGCGGTGCTGTTGCTGCGTCATAGTGGGCTTGGCTGGGCAGGCTTCGCACTACCGCCGCGCAGCCTCGAGCGGTTGCATGGTTCGCTGACGCAGTTGCTCGAGGACGAGCAGCAAGCGATTAGCCTGCCTCACTGAATGTGCATCGTGAACGCGCGGGCATTCGGCGCGTCGCCACGGACCGGTTCGGCAGCAGCCCGTGCGTGAACGCCGCCGTCCGGCGCGGGCGCGCACCACGCACTATCCGCGCCCGACGAACGGCATCGCGGTCGCCATGATCGTCATGTTGAGGATGTTCGCGTCGAGCGGCAGATTCGCCATCTGGACGACCGCATTCGCGACATGCGCGACGTCCATCCGCGCCTCGGGCGCGAGGCTGCCGTCCGCTTGCGGGACGCCTTGCGTCATCCGTTCGGTGAGCGCGGTGGCCGCGTTGCCGATGTCGATCTGGCCGCACGCGATGTTGTACCGGCGGCCGTCCAGCGCGAGCGACTTCGTGATCCCGGTGACCGCGTGCTTGGTGGCCGTGTACGCGATCGTATCGGGGCGCGGCGCGTGTGCCGAGATCGAGCCGTTGTTGATGATTCGGCCGCCCTGCGGCGTCTGCGTTTTCATCAGCCGCCACGCGGCCCGCGCACACAGAAAGACGCCGGTCAGGTTCGTCGCGACGACGCTGTTCCACACGTCGAGTTCGTATTCGTCGAGGGAAACGACCGGGGCGTTGCGGCCGGCATTGTTGAACAGTACATCGAGCCGGCCGAACCGTTGCGCGACCTGCGCGAACGCGTGATCGACCGAAGCTTCGTCGGTGACGTCGACGGGAAACACGTCGGCGTCGCCGCCGCTGGCGCGGATGGCATCCTGCGTGTCGCGCAGCGACGCCTCCGTGCGTCCGAGCAGCGCGACGGTGAAGCCGGCCCGGGCGAGCGCGATGGCCGCGGCGCGACCGATGCCGGAGCCGGCGCCCGTGACGGCGGCGAATTTCTTCGAGTCAGACATGGCGGGAAACCCTGCGGGTTGAGTGACGGGAGAGGTGGCCGGTCGATGCCGTCGCCACTTCGGCACTGTAGTCGAAATGCGCGATGCCCGGATTCGGGCGACATCGTGAAACGTGCTCGACGAGACGGCGGCGGCGACCATTTCTTCCGCCCGGGCGCGGCTTTCCTGCCGCGCCCGCCGGCCGTCACTTCACGCACTCCAGCGCATACTTCAACCCCTGCCCGAGCAATCCGCGCCAGACGTCCCACGTATGCCCGCCGTCGACGATGCGCAGCTCGGCCGGGTTTTGCGCACGGCGCAGATGCGTGTACAGCACGCTCGATTCCGCCTGGATCGTGAGGTCGTCGTCGCCGGCCGCGATGAACATCGGCACGCGCCAGTTGCGCGCGAAATAGCCGCGCAGCAGCGCCGGATAGTTCAGCTCGTGCCACACGCGCGAATCGAACTGCCGGTCGCCGAACACGCCGACGTAGCGCGCGGCGGAATTGAGCGGCGGCTCGTTCGCATAGATCGCGGGGCTCAGCAGCATCGCGCCGCAGAACAGGCCCGGCTCGAGCAGCGAGAAGCGCAGTGCGCCGAAGCCGCCCATCGACACGCCGCCGATCGCGCGGCCCGCGCGCTGGTTCGACACCGCGAAGTGCGCTTCGACTTCGGGCAGCAGGTCGTTGAGGAACGCGCTCTGCATTTTCTCCTTGCGGTCGACGTACCAGTCGGTGCCGCCCTGCGGCATCACGATCACGACGGGCGGGATGTCGTGGCGCTCGATCAGCGTATCGGCGGTGGCCTGCAGCCGGCCCTGCGTGATCCAGTCGTTCGCGTTGCCCGCGTTGCCGTGCAGCAGGTACATCACCGGGTAGCGGGCGCCTTCCGCGTTGTAGCCGGGCGGCAGGTAGACCGTGTACGACCAGTCGCGCTTCAGCGACGCCGAGCGGAACGTGCGCAGCACGACGCTGCTGCCCGGATTGACGGACGGCTCCGGCGCGGAGGACGGCGTCGTCGCGGTCTGGACGGCCGGCGGCGCGGTCGATACGGCCGGAGCAGGCGCCGCCGGCGGCGCGGCATGGGCGGTGGCGATGGCGCCGGCGAGCAGGGCGATGGCGAACGGAAGGGCGAGTCGGCGCATGGCGAATCGTTTCAGGAGAGGCGCCGGCTATCGTAGCAGCGGCGCATGACGGCGCGGCGCGTCATTGCCGCGAACGGAACGACAGCCGCGCGACGAGCGGCCCGTAGAGCTTGGCGACGAGATACAGCAGGCCCATCGCGACGGCGTCGGCGGTCAGGCCCAGCGGCACGTCGAGATAGCCTTCGGTCGCCTGGTAGAGCAGCGAATCGACCGCGAGCGAGATGCCGGTGCCCGCGACGAAGCACAGCAGCCCCTGCCGGCCGATCGTGCCGATCCACGGCATCGCGTGCGCGACCTTCTTCATCCAGCCGAGGTGCACGAGCTTGGCGGCGAGCCACGCGATCGCGAGGAAGTTCACGAGCCGCAGCACGCCGAGGTTCTGCTTGATCGACGGATCGGTGGGGAACGGCTCGATGCGCAGCCGGTAGTACGCGCCGGCCGCGACGATCGCGAGCGACGCGGCCGTCAGCAGCCAGCCTTGCGGCCGGGGCGAGAGCGTCTGGTAGACGGGCTGGCAGCGTGCGATCACGCCGAGCACGAACAGGAATTGCCACGCGAACGGATTGAAATCCCACGGCGCGCCTTCGACGGTCGGCAGGAAGCGCGCGACGTGCGGCGCCGCGTACCACAGCGATCCGCTGAACGCGAGCATCAGCCATGGCTGCGTGCGCGCGAGCGGCAGCGCGAGCGGGACGAGCAGCGCGAAGAACGCGTACATCGGCAGCACCGACGCAAGATACGGCTGGCGGCGGAACAGCAGGATGTCGCGCAGCGCGGCGAGCGGCTTGTGCAGCAGCCCGTCGAGATCGTTGGTCGGCATGTTCGGGCCGTCGATCGCGAACGCATTCAGCACGGCCGTGATCAGCAGCATCAGGCCGGCCGTCACGAGGAACGCGCGGTAGATCTCGAATGCACGCCGGATGAAACGCTGGCGCGCGGCGGCCTCGTCGTGCCGCTCGGCGAGCGAGTTGTACGCAATGGCGGTTGCAAAGCCGCCGAGGAACACGAATACCTCGGCCGCATCGCACAGCGCGTACGCGTGCAGCGTGACGCGCGACAGAATGCTGCCGCCGATGTGGTCGACGACGATGACGAGCAGCACGAGGCCGCGGAAGAAATCGAGCTCGGCGTAGCGGCCGGCGCGGGCCGGCGCGGTCATCGGCGCGCCTTCCGGCGCGGGCCGCGGGCACGGCCGGCGCGCGCCGCGCATGAATCGGGGTGAAGCATGACTTCGTGAAGAAATGACGAACGGATGCGCATTGTGCCACCGATGCGACGCCCATCGGGTTTACGCGGATGGCCTGCCTGTCTGCCGCTGCCGATAAGCCCGGTCAGGCTATCCGCGCAACGGGGCAGTTGGACGAGCGCAACGCTTTGCGCGCGACGACCCGCACCCGATGGACGGCAGGTTTGCGTCGTGACACCATTTTGTCCTCACGCGGCCGCACACCGCGTCGTCCGCCCTGCGGGCCACCCATACACAGACCAAACATTCGCCGGGCGTTCGGCCTGCCCGGCCCTCGGCTCCGGAGATCCGTCATGAGGAAGCACGTCATTTTTGCCGCCGCGCTCGCTGCATTCGCCGCGCCGGCCTTTGCCGAGAGCAGCGTGACGCTGTACGGCGTGATCGACGAAGGCTTCAATTACACGAACAACGTCAACGTCAATGGGGTCGGAAAGACGAATTACCAGCTCGCGAGCGGCTATGCGCAGGGCAGCCGGTGGGGCTTGAAGGGCAGCGAGGATCTCGGCGGCGGGCTGAAGGCGATCTTCACGCTGGAAAACGGGTTCGACGTGAACAACGGCCGGCTCGGCCAGGGCGGCCGCATGTTCGGCCGTCAGGCGTTCGTCGGGCTTTCCGAGTCGCGCTTCGGCACGCTGACGCTCGGCCGCCAGTACGATTCCGTCGTGGACTATCTCGCGCCGCTGACCGCGAACGGCAACTGGGGCGGCACGCTGTTCTCGCACCCGTTCGACAACGACAACACGGACAACTCGTTCCGCGTCAACAACACGGTCAAGTACGCGAGCCCCGACTGGAACGGCCTGACGTTCGGCGGCACGTACAGCTTCAGCAACGGCACCGGTTTCTCGAACAACCGCCAGTACAGCATCGGCGCGCAGTATTCGCTGGCCGGGCTGCAGGTCGCGGCCGCGTACCTGCAGGCGAACAACCCGGGCGTCGGCAGCGCGGGCGCGATCGCGGCCGACGACGCGAACTTCGTCGCCGATCGGCTGCGCATCTTCGGCGGCGGCGTCAACTACACGTTCGGCCCGGCCACGGTCGGCATCGTCTATACGAAGACCGACGTGAAGAATCCCGTGTCGACGGTCTACCTGCCGGCGTCGACGTTCGCCGGCCTCGGGCTGACCGCGACCAAGTTCCAGAACTTCGAGATCAACGGCAAGTACCAGCTCACGTCCGATTTCTACCTCGGCGCGCAGTACGTGTACACGGACGGCAAATACGATGCCGCGGCCGGCTCGTTCAAGCCGAAGTACCACACGGTCGGCCTGATGGCCGACTACAGCCTGTCGAAGCGCACCGACGTGTACCTGCAGGGCGCGTGGCAGAAAGTGGGCGGCGACAAGACGGGCACGGCGGCCGACGGCGGCTATGTCGTCGGGACCGACGGCCCGTCGGCGTCGTCGAACCAGTTCTCGGTGCGCGCCGCGATCCGCCACAAGTTCTGACCGGGCGGCGGCGCCGGGGCCGGGGCGAAGGGCCAGCCCCGGCACGGCCGCCGTCAATCCGCGCGGCCGCCGAGCGTCTCCGCGAGCCAGTCGACGAAGATCCGCACGCGCGGCGCGAGATGCCGGCCGTACGGAAACACTACCGACACGGGCAGCGGCCCGGCATTCCATTCCGGCAGCACCTCGACCAGCGAACCGTCGGCGAGCAGCGGCGCGAGCCCGTCGCGCGGCGCCTGGATCAGCCCGAGGCCCGCGACGCAGCACGCAAGATACGCCTGCGAGCTGTTGACCGACACGACGCTGCGCATCTTCACCGTGTGCATCTCGCCCGAATCCATGTCCGCATATTCCCAGTCCAGCTCGCGCCCCGTCCGGGTCGAGAAATAGCCGACCGCGACGTGGTCCGGCAGCTCGTCCGGCGAGCGCGGCGTGCCGTGGCGCGCGAGATAGGCGGGCGACGCGCAGTTGATCTGGGCCATCTCGCCGACGCGCCGCGCGACGAGCGACGTGTCGGACAGCACGCCGACCCGCACCGCGCAGTCGATGCCGTCCGCGACGAGATCGACGAAGCGATCGGTCGTGCTGATCGCGACGCGCAGATCGGGGTAGCGCGCGTGAAAATCCGGCAGCGCCGGAATCACCCGGTTCAGCGCGAAACGTTCGGGCAGGTCGACGCGGATCACGCCGCGCGGCGACGCACCGGCATCCTCGAACAGCGTTTCCGCATCGTCGAGATCGGCCAGCAACTGCACGCAGCGCTCGTAATAGGTCGCGCCCTCGGCGGTCAGCGCGACGCGCCGCGTCGTGCGTTGCAACAGGCGGATCTTCAGGTGCTTTTCCAGATACTGGACGGCGTTGCTGACCGTCGGGCGCGGCAATTGGAGTTGCTCGGCCGCTTTCGTGAAGCTGCCGAGATGGGCGACGCGCGCGAAGATGCGCATTGCTTGCAGGTGGTCCATGCGGGCGAGGGCCTCGGCGGGAAAGGGAAAGGCTCCATTGTTAATCAGCGTCGAATGGTTTGGTGGAGCGTTTCGCGTTTATCGCGCGGCGTCGCGCGTCCAGAATCCGTTTCATCCACTCACCATTCGAAGGAAACGGACATGGACATGCGTCAACTGGGCCGCACCGGCCCGCAGGTATCGGCGATCGGACTCGGCTGCATGGGGATGTCGGATTTGTACGGGCCGGCCGATCGCGACGAAAGCATCGCGACGCTGCACGCGGCGCTCGACCACGGGATCACGCTGCTCGATACCGGCGACTTCTACGGCATGGGCGACAACGAGATGCTGATCCGCGACGCGTTGCGCGGCCGTGTGCGCGATCAGGTGCGGCTCAGCGTGAAATTCGGCGCACTGCGCGATCCGGCCGGCGGGTTTGCCGGCTACGACGCGCGGCCCGCGGCGATCCGGAACTTCGTCGCGTACTCGCTGAAGCGGCTCGGCACCGACTACCTCGACATCTACCGCCCGGCCCGCGTCGATCCGGCCGTGCCGATCGAGGAGATGGTGGGCGCGATCGCCGATCTCGTGAAGGCCGGGTACGTGCGTCATATCGGCCTGTCGGAAGCCGGCGCGGACACGATCCGCCGCGCGGCCGCCGTCGCGCCGATCGCCGATCTGCAGATCGAATACTCGTTGCTGTCGCGCGGGATCGAGGCAGAGATTCTGCCCGTATGCCGCGAGCTCGGCATCGGCGTGACGGCCTATGGCGTGCTGTCGCGCGGGTTGCTGGGCGGGCGCTGGAGCGCGGCGCGGCAGGGCGAGCGCGATTTCCGCGCGGCAAGCCCGCGCTTCCAGGGCGAGAACCTCGCGCACAACCTCGCGCTCGTCGATGCGCTGCGCGCGATCGCCGACGAGAAGGGCAGCAATCCGGCGCAGATCGCAATCGCATGGGCGCTGTCGCGCGGTGCCGACATCGTGCCGCTGGTCGGCGCGCGCAAGCGCACGCAACTGCAGGACGGTTTGCTGGCGACAGAATTGCAACTAACGGTCAATGATCTCGCTCGCATCGAAGCGGCGGTTCCCGCCGGGGCGGCTGCCGGCGAGCGCTATCCGGCCGCTCAGATGGCGCATCTCGATAGCGAGCAGGGCCGGGGGTGATTCTCGGGGCCGGATCGACCGACCCGAAAAAAACCGTCCGACGAGGGCGAGCCAGCCTCAGGCAAAACCAGATGGCGGGCGGCATGACGGGCAGGCACCATCGGCGCCGTACTCACCGGACGGAATGCGTGCCATGCAAACTCATACGCTGACGATCGTCGTGCTGGTTTTCCTGCTGGCCGGCGCGGTCAAGGGCATGATCGGACTCGGGCTGCCGACGATCGCGATGGGGCTGCTGACGCTCGCGATGCCGCCGTCGGCGGCGGCGAGCCTGCTGCTCGTGCCGTCGTTCGTCACCAACGTATGGCAGTTGGGGCTCGGCCCGTCGTTCGGCGCGTTGCTGCGCCGGCTGTGGCCGCTGCTCGCGGGCCTGACGGTCGGCACGCTGGCGGGCGGGCTGCCGGCGCTCGCGGCCGGCAGCACGTGGACGCATGCGGCGCTCGGCGTGGTCCTCGTGCTTTACGGACTGTGGGGGCTGGCGGCTGCGCGGCTGCCCGCGCCGGGCCGTCACGAAAAATGGCTGTCGGCCGTGGTCGGCTACCTGACGGGCGCCGTGACGGCCGCGACCGGCGTGTTCGTCGTACCGGCCGTGCCGTACCTGCAGGCGCTGCGGCTGTCGAAGGACGATCTGATCCAGGCGCTCGGGCTGTCGTTCACCGCGTCGACGATCGTGCTCGGCCTGCAGTTGCGCATGACGGGCGCACTGCAGACGGTCGATCTCGGCGTGTCGGCGCTCGCGCTCGTGCCCGCCCTGGCTGGAATGGCCGGCGGGCAATACGCGCGGCGCGTGATGAGCGAGAAGACGTTCAAGCGCTGTTTCTTCGTCGGGCTGATTGCGCTCGGCGCGTATATGGCGGGGTCGGGCTGGTGGTGAGCGCGCGCGTGGCCGCCGAATGATCCCGAAGCCGGTTTCGGCAACCGCCTTCGGGATCGCGGTCGCGCCGCTTACGCCGGATCGGCGTACCTCAGCGTCCATCCGACCGTGCGGGTCGCGCCCGCGCCGAGTGCGAACGGCTTCGTCGTGCAGGCGAAGTTCGAATGCAACTGCCCGATCGGCGTCGTCGACAGCGGATTCGTCGTGCCGTTTGCGGTGTCGAAGGCGGACAGCGCGCAGTTGTCGAACCCGGATGCCGCATAGCCGGTCGCGGCGCTGTTCGCGTACGTCACCGACACGCCGTCCCCGTTGGCCCGCGTCGACGCGAAATCCGCGAACGACGTGAAGTCCGTTTCGACCGCGAGGGTTCCCGCGAGCGTGCCCGAACTGAGCGTATCGCTGCGCGAGACCATGCCGTGCGCGAACGTCAGCACCGTGTGCACCTGCAGGTCGAGATCCGTCGTGTAAGCGGCGTTCTTCGACGCAAGGCGGAACTTCGTCGTATCGAAGGACACGATCACCTGGCCGTTGCTTTGCTGCACGTTCAGGTTCTTGTAGTACGTGACGGGGATGTAGGTCTTCGCGTTGTACGTCACCTGCGGGAGCAGCAGCGCATAGCCGAGGTCGGTCGTGCCGTAGATCAGCTTGTCGGAGAACGGCACCGGGTAATACGGCGTATACGAGTTGTAGTCGGGCGCCTGGCTGAGGTTCAGGTTGATCACGCGCCGGCCGTCGCGCACGGTGAGCAGCGCGGCGCTGTACGGATGCGCGGCGTCGCCCGGCTGGTTGTACCAGGTGAGCGTGTAGTGCGGCAGCGCGTCGAGCCACGCGCGGTAGTCCGCGTCGGCCATCGGCGCCTGACCGCTGAAGCCGAGCTTGTTCCACCACGCGTTCACGTACAGGTACTGGTGCAGCAGGCTGAAGTTCTCGCCCATCACGCGCGGCTTGCCGCGATACGCGTCGGTGCCGCGCCCCTTGACCCACATGTTGACCGATGGCGTCGGCAGCGACGGGTCGTACCAGTACGTGTCGAAACGACGCGCGGCCTGGTAGATGAATGCATACGCAACCTGTTTCTCGCGATCGGTCAGCACGCCGGCATTGGCCGCAGCCGTCAGTACCTCCATGAACGCGGAATCGCCGTACGGGCCGATCGAGCGGCCGTAGTTGAAGCCCTGGCCGTCGGCGTTCAGCTGCGGCAGGATCAGGTCGACCGACTTGCGCAGATAACCCTTCAGTTCCGGCGTGAGATTCGCTTCGTTGCCCATTTCGAACGTGCGCTCGACCACTTCGCCGATCAGCAACGTGCTGTAGCGGTCGAAGCGCGCCTGATCGTAGTAGGTCGTGTGGGTGTTCGATGCTTCGTCGGAGAAGCCACCCGACGAGTCGTTCCGGATGTGGTTCGTCAGCGTGTACAGCAGCGCGTCTCGCGCGCTCATCGTCGCGACCGCCGGATCGGTCTTCGACGCGAACGACGGGCTGCTCCAGCCGAGCTTCTGGCGCAGTCCGGCGATTCCGTAGGACACCGCATAGTAGTTCTGCGCGGTGTTGAGCGACGCGATGTCGATCGGCGTGCCGGCGGCCGGGCACGTCGTGGTCTTGCCGCTCGCGTCGGGGCCGAACATGTCGCAGAAGGTGAGGCGCTGCTGCAGCGTCGCGAGCATCGCATCGCTGAAGACTTCGTTGAGCATCCCGTGAGCCTTCAGGTTGTTCAGCGCGACGAGGTAGTAGTACTCGCCCCACGACGTGTTCGCATACGTGTAGTTGCTGCCCGATTGCGCCATCATCGCGGTCGTGATGGTCTGGTACGTCGCGAGGTAGCTCGCGTATTGCGGGTCGTTCTTCGACTTCATGTCGATCAGGATGTACGACAGGCCGAGCGCGAGCTTGCCGGGCAGGAATTTGTCGCCGGTATTCGTGTCGAGCACGTGGACGGGCGTGCCGTCGCCGAGATCCATCACGACCTGCGTGAAGTCGGGCGATTTCCGGATCAGATCGAACAGCGCACGCATCTGCCCCATCATCGTGAGCGGAACGTTCGTGCCGGCCGGCACGCTGGTGTCGGGCGCGCCATAGACGAGCGCCTGCAGCGAGTTCGATGCGAGCGCGGGCGGGGTGGACGGCGGGGACGACGGCGGGGGCGACGGCGGCGTATCGGTCACGTCGTTGCCGCCGCACGCGCTGACGAGCACGACGGAAAGGGCGCTGAGCGCGGCGCCGAGCGCGAATCTGCTGCGCTGATACATGGTGTCTCCGGTTTTGAATAGTGGTGAAGGACGGGCACGTGTGGCCGATGCCGCGCTCGATGCCCGTACCCGGCTTCCGCCTTGCAACCCTGATCCCTGAAGACGGACGGCCTGAATCACAAATCGAGCGGGCAAGCGTTTCCCCTGCGCGGGCCGAGACCGGCGTCGCACTTCGGTATTGGAAAACGTTTTCCAAATTTAGGCATCGATCGGCGCGATGTCAATGAACTTTCTCGTCGGAGACGCCGGTAGAAACCCGAATGGCGGGAGCGGAGGAGGCGGAATGGAATCGGGATTACACGAAATCGTCGGGATTTTTCTTGATGATCGCGTGTTCACCGCGCGCGATGAACCGGCTTGGGAGTGGCGGAAGCGCGCATCGCATGGAAAGGGGTTCTCGATGGATGACGAGAGAAAACGTTATCCATAAGAATCGAAATGCATTGAGCCGCCGCTGCCCACCGGGCGCCGCGGGCGACGCCCCCGCTTCGACGACGTTCAAAGCTGCTTTTCGATCGCCGCCTTGTCGATCACCGACCACACCTGGCGGATCTTGCCTTCGTGAAACTCGTAGAACACGTTTTCGGCGAACGTGACCTTGCGGCCGTCGACGGCGAGCCCCATGAACGTCCCTTTCGGCGAACACGCGAAGCGCAGGCGGCACGCGACGTGCGGCGGGTCGCACGCGAGCAACCGGATCTCGAAACGGAGATCGGGGATGTCGCGGAAGTCCTGTTCCAGCATCGCGCGGTAACCGGCGAGGCCGAGCGGCCGGTCGTTGTGGATCACGTCGCCGGACACGTACTCGCCGAGCGCCGCCCAGTCCTGCCGGTTCAGGCAGTCGATATACGCGCGATAACGGGTTGCGAGATCGATATCGGTCATGGCGATGTCTCCGTATGTCGATGGGGCGAGTCGAGTGCGGCGCGCGTCACCGCGGCGGCGCGTCGCCCGACAAAAACGCGACGAACTCGCGCGTGTACTTCGGCAGTGCATCGAACGACCGCGCGCAGAGCGTCAGTTTCCGATGGCTCCACGGATCGGACAGTTCGACGAGCCGCACGTCCATCGTCTGCATCGCGCGCTCGGCCGCGTGCCGCGACACGATGCCGATGCCCACGCCGCTCGCGATCACGCGGCAGATCGCGTCGAAGCTCTTCAACTGCACGCGATAGCGGATCCGTTTGCCGAGCGCGCGCGCCTGGTCGGCCAGATGCACTTGCAGCGCGCTGCCGTCGGTGAGGCCGATGAAGTCTTCGCCGGCGATGTCGTCGAACGCGACCTTGTCGCGCGACGCGAGCGGATGCGCGGCCGGCGCGACGACGATCAGCCAGTCTTCGCGGAACGGCTTCTGTTCGAGTCCGCCGAGCCCGACCGAATCGGCGACGATGCCGACCTCGGCCGTCTTGTTGCGGATCGCATGCACGATCTCCTGGCTCGAGCGCTCCTCGACGCTGATCGACAGTTTCGGGTGGTGCGGCAGGTACTCGGCCAGTGCGTCCGGCAGGTATTCGCTCAGCGACGCGGTGTTGCACAGCAGCCGGATATGGCCGCGCAGCCCCTGGCCGTATTGCTGCAGCTCGCCGCGCATGTGATCGATCTGCTGCAGCACGGTGCGTGCGTGATGTTCGAGCGCGCGGCCCGCATCGGTCGCCTGCGCGCCCGACTTGGTCCGGTGCAGCAGCGGCACGCCGAGTTCGTCCTCCATCCCGCGAATGCGTTCGCTCGCCGCCTGCAGCGTGATGTGCGTTCGTTCGGCGCCGCTCGTGATCGTGCCGGCTTCGCAGATATTGAGGAAAAGCCGCAGGTCGGTCAGGTCGAAGCGCATGATGGGCGAAGCGATGGGTGAGAGTGGTCGATAAGTTAGCAGGAACCGCCGCGCCGGTCTCAGGGGCCGCCTGAGACCCGGTTCGCCGCTTCCGCATTTTCGGGGCGCGATCGATGGTCGATGATGGACGCACATCCATCGGGGAGCCTGTCATGCAGACCGATTCGTCCTGGGGCGTGTCGTTCAAGATCGCGTTGCACCTGCTGTTCCTGTGCAGCGGCATCGCATGGGCGTGTGCCGAATTCGTCGCATGGTTACGGTGAATGGCGTGCTCGTGCCTATTGAAACATTCCAGTCATAGTTTTTAACAACGAAAATTCTTCCGTTTTTCAGCGAAAAGACCATCAAGTTTTTCCGGATCGGACCGTATTACCGGTAGCGAATGCCGGCCGGCATCCGGTCCGTGATCGTTTGTCATCATTGTTTGCATCCGGTTACACGTCGGCCGTTCCGTTTTTGAGATGCTTGAAAGATTGTCAAACCGGAGTCGGATCGTCCATGAAAACGCGCGAGATTCACCGCAAGGCGGCGTGGCTGTCGGGCCTGGCCGCCGTGCTCGTCATGGCCGGTTGTGCAAGTAACCCGTCCGTTCCGCCGAGCGACACGCTGGCGGGGCAGCCTTCCGATTCGAGCCCGCCTGCCGCGCCGTCGGCCGCCACGATGCCGCCTGCGCCGATTCTCGTCGCGCAAAAGTACGTCGTGAAACGCGGCGACACGCTGACGGGCATCGCATCCGCGAACGGTTGCAGCGTGGCCGACTTGCGCACCTGGAACAAGCTGACCGCCAACGGCAGGCTGCGCATGGGGCAGGTGCTGCGCATCGTCAGGCAGCAGCCGCTGCCGCCCGCGCGCGCGGCGGACACGCAGGCCGTGGCGGGCAATGGCGCGGTGGGTAACCAGGCCACCGCGCAGGCCAATTCGCAAGCCGCCGCGTCGACCGCGAGCGATCGCGAGGTCGTCAAGGAAACCAGGCGTCATGCGGGCCGCGTCGCGCTCAAGTGGCCCGCAACGGGCAAGATCGTCGAAGGGTTCCGGCCCGGGCAGAACCGCGGCATCCAGATCGCCGGCCGGCCGGGCGACCCGGTCCGCGCCGCAGCCGACGGCCGCGTGATGTATGCGGGCACCGGCCTGAACGATTACGGCAGCCTGATCATCGTCCAGCACAACGCCGATTTCCTGACTGCCTATGCGCACAACCGCAAGTTGCTCGTGAAGACGGGCGACATCGTGCATCAGGGCGATGCGATCGCCGAGATGGGCGATCTCGACAATTCGCGCGTCGCGCTGCTGTTCGAGGTGCGACGCGACGGCAAGCCGGTGAATCCGATGCCGTATCTGCCTTCGTTGCAAGGGTGAAGCGCGGCCGTTTCGCTGGAACGCGACGGCGGTCGCTGCTACGCTAGGGTCTGTTCATTCGAATCCCGCCTTCGCGCGGGGCCGACGGGCGTCTTTCGGGGATGCGCGGCGAATGCCGTCGCGGGCCGGCCGTCGGCGTGAGTGGTCGCGCGTCGCCGAGGCGCGGCCGCGTTGCTTCGAGCCACCGTTTCCGACAGAACAGATCGCATTCATGGAATACTCTCCGACACGCCGCTCGCTGTTGCTCGCCGCCGTTGCCGCGCCGTTCGTTGCAGCATGCACGTCCGCGCCGGTCGCCGACCAGGGGCGCGCCCACACCGCACAAGCCGAACTCGCCGCGCTCGAAAAAGCATCGAACGGGCGGCTCGGCGTCGCCGCGCTCGATACGTCGAACGGCGTGCGCATCGCGCACCATGCGCGCGAGCGCTTCCCGCTGTGCGGCACGTATGCGGTCATGGCGGCCGCCGCGATGCTCGCGCGCGGTTCGCTCGACGCATCGCTGCTGCCGCGCCGCATCCTGTACCGCCGCTATGAAATCGTGTCCGGCTCGCCGATTACGGAAAGCCACGTCGACACCGGCATGACGATCGCGCAGCTGTGCGCGGCGATGCTGCAGTCGGGCGACAAGGGCGCGGGCAACCTGCTGATGGGCGTGCTCGGCGGCCCGCAGGCCGTCACGGCGTTCGCGCGCGAAAGCGGCGACACCACCTTCCGCCTCGATCACTGGGAACCCGAACTGAACAAGGCGACGCCCGGCGACGAGCGCGACACGTCGACGCCGGTCGCAATGGTCGACACGCTGCAGCGGTTGCTGCTCGGCGACGCGCTGCGCGAGCCGCAGCGCGCGCAACTGACGGAATGGATGGTCGGCGGCGCACGCGGGGCGACCGGCATCGCGGCGGGCGTGCCGCCCGGCTGGCGCGTTGCCGACAAGGCCGGCACCGGCGGCTTCGGTACGACGACGGACATCGCGGTGCTGTGGCCGCCGTCGCGCGCACCGATCGTGATGGCCGTGTCGTTCACGCAGCCGGAGGCCGCCGCCGCCGCGCGCGCGGATGTCGTCGCAGCGGCGGCGCGCATCGCGTCAGGCGCGCTGACCGCGACGGCCTGAGCATCCAGCATCTCGCGCAAAGCCGGCGTTTGGCTTATCGTGTCGAACAGCGCGCGCCGGCGTTGGCGCGCGGCCCTTCCGCGCCGTTTTCCTCGCCGTTTCCTGTTTTCCGTTCGCCATGCGCCGACTTCCGCCCCTGCACGCGCTGCAGATCTTCTCGACGGTGGCCCGCCACCGCAGCTTCACGCGTGCGGCCGAACAGCTGTGTCTCACTCAGGGCGCCGTGAGCCGGCAGATCCAGACGCTCGAGGCGCATTACGGTTTTCCGCTGTTCAAGCGGCATGCGAAGGGCCTCACGCTGACGGCCGAGGGCGAGCAGTTGTTGCCGGTGGTCGACGAGAGCTTCGCGCGCATCGAGGACATCTCGATGAAGCTCACGCGGCAGCGCACCGATCTCGCGCTGAAGGTGCCGACCTGCGTGATCCGCTGGATGCTGCCGCGCATCATGCGCTTCCAGGGCGAGCATCCCGATCTCCACGTGCAGATTACGACCGCGTGGCAGCACGTCGTCGATTTTTCGAGCGAGCCGTTCGACGCGGCAATCGTCTACGGGACGTCGCCGGGCCCGGGCGTCGTCGCACTGCCGCTGTTCGACGAACGGCTGACGCCCGTCTGCGCACCCGAATTGCGACAAACCGCGCCGCTCGATGCGACCGGCGATCTTGCGCGCCATACGCTGCTGCATCCCACGCGCGACCATCGCGACTGGCGTGCATGGCTCGATCATGCGGGCGAGCGCCGTGTGGATCCCGCGCGCGGGCCGACGTTCGACACGCTCGATCTCGCGACGAACGCGGCGATGCAGGGGTTCGGCGTCGCGATCGGCGACGTGACGCTCGTCGATGAGGACGTCAGTGCGCGCCGGCTCGAACGGCCGTTCGACGTCGTGCTCGAGACCGGCGCGCGTTACTACTTCGTCTATCCGGAGAGCCTCGGCAGCCAGCAGAAGATCCGCGCGTTCAGCGACTGGATCGCCTGCCATCGCGACTGACCGGCGATCGCACGCGCCCGACCGCGGCGCGAAACCGCACCATGCCGCACCGGCGCCGCGCGTTACTGATACGTGACGACGGCGATCATCGGCGCCTGATCGTTGCCCGGACGGTTCGGTAAAACGATTGCGCGAGAGGCCTGGGTAAAGGTCGTGGTCTTCACGGCCCGCATGCTCGCCGCGTCGACGAACGCGATCTGTCCGGTCGCGGGGCGCGGGCAGTCGGCGCGCACGTGCGCGGGCGCGGTGCCGGTGGCGTCGAGCGCGAACGAGCACGGCGGCTCGACGATCATGCCGGTGAAGTAGATGATGCCGGACGTGCCGGCGGCAAATGAAGAGGACGTGGCCAGAAGCGAGGCAGCCAGGGCGAACGAGGCGGCGAACAGGCGATGCTTCATGACAGGCTCCAGAGAGGAAGCGCGTCGCAGCGAGGCCGCTCGAATGGCAGTCCGTCAACGCTGCGGGGCTGAATGCGTAAACGGCAACTTCATCGAACCTCTTGAATGAAAATCCGGAAATAGCGGGAATACGCAAACGACGGCGTATTCCTTCAATCAATTTATCTCAAATTTGTGCGGGCGCAAGGCAGGGTATGGCCGGAGGCGGAAGCTGGTAGAAGACCGTCGCCCGATGCCGATCTCGAACGCAAATCGCGGTGGAGTCGGCCAATCGGCGCGCTCGCGAATTTGCGGGAGCCGGCGGAAACGGTCGCTCAATCGAGCGGCCGTCCGATATCGATCTCGAGCCCGGCGTCTGCCTGTTGCTTCACGTATCTCGCAATGGCGTTTTTCGCGGGTAGCGAGGGCTGTCGTCGGGCAGGCGGCGACCGGGATCAGCGAGCGTTCGCGATCGGGGCGTGCGCGCCCCGCCCGCGAACGCCGGCCGGCCGACGCGCCGGACATCATTGATAGTCGAGCAGCACCTGGGCTGCGGCGCGCACCGAACCGCCCTTGACGGTTGCGTCGGTCTGGATGTACGACGCGCGCAGCGGAATCGACGGCGAACCGCCCGTGTTCTTGTTGTAGCCGGTCACGGGGATCGATTGCTGGAACGGCAATGGATTTCCGGTCGTGCCGTCGGCGATCTGGACGCCGACGCCGGCGGCGGTCGATCCCGGGCGCAGTTGCAGTGTGCCGGGGCTACCGCTGACGGCACCATCCAGAGGCGAAAGCTGATAGCCGATCCGGTTGTAGCCGGGCGGGCAGTTGTTCAGGCGCAGCTGGAAATCGACCGTGCCGGTGGTCGAGCCGACGCCTTTGAACGCGCTTTGCTGAACCGGCGGCAGCGTGACGGTCTGGTCGGGTACCGAGCAGGTGCCGTTGATGAAGCTGACTTTCGTGGCCAGGTAGACGAACGTTTCGTCACCCAGGAGGCCGGATCTGTAGCTGATCTGATAGTAGCTGTTGACTGCGCCCGGACTCAATGCTCCGCTTTCGGGGGCACGGCCGTCGCGGAACAGTTGAATTTCGACTGCGTTGCGCACCGTCGTCCTGAGAGACGAGGTGACCGGCGTGCCGTCGACGAGCATGCGGGTCGACAAGCCGGAGACGTTCGTCAGCAGATCCGGGCCTTTGGCGAACGACCAGATCGAACCTTTCTCGGAGAGGACGACGCCCGTGATCGTGCACGAGTCCTTTCCGCAAAATTCCTCGGGCGAGTAATACTGGCGCGCCACGATTGTGCCCGATACGGCGTTCGACGGAATCGAGACGGACGTTTGTCCGAATGCGTACAACAAGCGCGCGACCGCCGGCTCAGGTGCGAACCATGCAGCCGATGCCAATAGAATCGCAGCGGGCACGAACGCCGATCGATCGCGTCGAGTCGGTACGTCCGATCGAGAAATGTTACGCATGCTCCCTCCTTATTCGCCGCCGGCGAGTGTCGGCGCGGCTGCGCACACGCCGTCGATCGATTGAAGTCCCGACGACTTCCGTTGATGTTTGTTCACGGTCGGCAGCTCGTACGTGATCCGGCACGCCGAGCCGTCGTCCGTGCCCCATTGCACGGTCAACTCGCCTTCATGCTTGAGCCCGCGCACGAAGATCCTGCTGGCCTGGCCGACGACGCCGATCTCCTTGCCCGTCTCGTCGTACACGGCCGCGCCGAACGGCAGCGGCGCGCCGTCCGCCTGGCGCGCGTGGACGAGCGCGGCGCGGCCGTTGTCGGTCGCGAAGCGGATCAGCGGCACCGCGCCCGCGCGCGGCGCGATCTGCCGGCTCGTTTCCTTCAGATCGACATCCATCGAGATGCCCTTCGGATCGAGTGCGACCGTGTTGAGGCTGTACGGCGTCAGATACGGGACGATCGCGTAGCCGCTGCCGTCGACCCGCGCACCCGACGCGTTGGTGATGCGCGCACCGGCCGCGCCCGGCGCTTCGACGATCGCGAACGTCTCGGACACCGGCTGCGAGAATGTGATGCCGCCGCCGTGCGCGACGATCGCGCCGCGCATGCCGAGCGAGCCTTGCTGGTAATCCGCGCTTGCGCCGGCGCTGGCGCTGAACTCGGCGACTCGCGAACGATAGGCGACGTTGCCGCTGCCGTCCGTCGTCGACATGCCCGAGCCGGACGCGTGGTTCGCGCTGACGCTGTACGACAACGCGTTGTCCATGCCGGTCGAACCGGACAGCGTCGACTGCATGCGCGTGCGACCGCGCGTGTCGTACGACAGATTGCCGGTGAGCGTCGTCGGCCGAGCGCGACCGAGCGGAATCGTGACGCTCGCGTAATACAGCGTGCTCATGTCGCCGCCGATATTGCGCTGGCGGGTGGCCGACAGGTTGTACGACACGTTCCGGAAGCTGTTGGTGTAGCCGACCGTGTAATTGACGTCCGAGCCCGAACGGTTCCAGTAGTCGGCCGCCGACGCGGTCAGGTCTACGCGTCCGCCTTTCTCGCCCAGGCGCTGCGTGAGCGTGAGCGACGCGCGGTGGCGCTGACGCCACACCGATGCGCTCGACGACAGGCCGTTTCGCGCGGCGTCGCGCGCCTGCATCGCATCGTTGAGCCCGAAATAGCCGTCCGTCGAATAGCGATACGCGGCGAGCGCGATGTCGGTGCCGGTTTGCGCGACCGATTTCGCATAGCTGACGCGCATGCTCGAGCCGTTGAAGCGCCTGGCGCCGGGAATCGACGTCGTCGCATGCGTGACGTCCATGCCGATCGCGCCGAACGACGTGTTCAGCGCGCCGCCGATCATGAACGCCGCATAGCCGCCCGCAAGCGTGACGCCGCCGTACCCGGTCAGCAGATTGGTCAGCCCGCGCTGGTAGGTGGCCTGCGTGAACAAAGGCTGGCCGCCGCCCGTGCTGCGCAGCGCGCCCGCGACGAAGCTGTAGCGGCTGATGCCGGGCCGCAGCGACAGCGGCACGGCCGCGTAAGGCACCGAGAACGTGTGTACGGTGCCGTCGGCCTCGTTCACCGACACGTCGAGATCGCCGCCGTAACCGGTCGGGTACAGATCGTCGATCTCGAAATTGCCGGGCGCGACCGTCGTCTCGTAGAGCAGCACGCCGTTCTGGCGGATCGTCACCTTCGCATTGCTGTTCGCGACGCCGCGCACGACGGGCGCGTAGCCGCGCAGCGAATCGGGCAGCATCCGGTCGTCCGTCGACACGCGCACGCCGCGGAACCGGGTCGAATCGAACAGTTCGCCCGACGTGTAGCTTTCGCCGATCACGAGCTGCGACGACAGCGCCGTCAGGTCGCGCTGAAGATAGGTGGCGATGTCCTGATATTGGCGCTCGCCGCTCGACGACCACGAGTACGAGCCTTCGTGGCGCAGATGCCAGTCGCCGACGTTCACGCCGCCGCTCAGGCCGAGGTAGCCTTGCGTGCGGGCCGCCTCGCCGCTGCTTTTCGACGTGTAGACGTTGAGGTTGTAGCCGAGCAAGCCGACCGGCACGCCGGATGTCCATTGATCGGGGCTCACGTAGCCGCGCGCGCGCCGCACGAGCGCCGCCTGCGGAATGCCGAGCGTGAGCGTCTGCCGCGTGAAGTCGAAGGTCGCGCTCGCATCCGCCACGATGTCGCCGATCCGATGACAGGCTTCGCTTGCGTCGAGCCGCGCGACGGCGTCGGGCGCAAGCCGGGTCAGGTCGACGCCGGCGCGTTCCAGCAGCGCACGGTCGAAACAGGGCTGCGCGTCCGCCGTGTCGGCCACGGCTGCGAAACGCACGTCGTGCCGGCCGATCCAGTCGTTGCCCACGCGGATGTCGACGCCGTACACGCCCGGGGCCGTGATATTGCGCTGCTCGAAGCGCGTGATGTCGAAGTTCTTGCCGACGCGATTGGCAAGAAAGGCGTCGTCGAACTCGACCCGCTCGGGCTGCGAAGTCGCGGCTTGAGCGGACGCTGCCGGTTGGGCGCGACCGTCGCCGACCCACGTGGCGACGCAGCCCGTCACCAACAGCGGGATCAGTTTCATGCGCGGTAGCCGTGCCGTGCCGATTCTCAAAGGTCGATTCGAAGACATTCGCAATTCCTGGCGTTCATCGGGCCGAAGCCGTGCCGTTTTCTCCATGTCGCGCCGTGGCGCGATCGACGGTCGGCGCGCGCGGCCAGCGGCGTCTTGCGTCGGCCGACGGGGCAACCGGAGGGAAGGAAACGGAAGGGGGACGCTATCGGTCGGCGGTGCGGCCGTCCGGGCCGACGGCGTTACGGTGCGACGGACACCGGGAGTTCGATGTCGGTCGACGCGCCCCAGTCGTTGATGGCGGCGAATCCGACCGCAGCGCCGGCGGCGGGTGCCGCGACGAGATCCTTGATCGGGAAGCGCTGGGTGGCGCCCGGCAGCACATAGCCCGAGCCGGCGTCGTATTGGCGTCCTGCGGATTTCAGCATCACGCTGCCGAGATTGACGACGTAAGACGTCGGGTTCGTTGCCTGCAGCGCATAGCGGCCGCCGTCGGTGCGGGTCACGCGCCAGTCGAGCCGTGCCGGAGCGGCATTCGCATCGCCCTTCAGGCTCGCCGGGCGGTACATGATCTTGATGCGCGAGCGGAACGCAAGCTGCACCCGGTTCGGATTGTCGCCGGCCGTTGCCTTCGGCGGCACTTCGAGCACGTTCAGCCAGAACAGCGATTCCTTGTCGGCCGGCAGCGGCTGGCCGGTATGCATCACGCGCAGCGTCTGCCCGGTGCCTGGCTCCATCCTGAACATCGACGGCGTCAGCGCGAACGGCACGTCGATCTGTTCCGGCAGCGCGTTGCGATCGCCGTCGTCGATCCACGCCTGGACCAGCGCAGGCCGCTTGCCGTCGTTCGTCAGCTGGATCGTCACTTCGCGCTCGCTGGACGGAAAGACGACGCGCGTGCCGGCGATGATCACGCTGGCTTCGGCCTGGGTCGCGAGTGCTGCGGCAGCGACGGTCAGGGTGCGGAGGAGTTTCAACGGTTTCATGAGCATGCTTCGTCGTATCGTTGGGACCATGCGGCCCGTGCAACGCAATCGTTGCGCGGGCAGCAACCGAATGGCTCGGCGATAGCCGCGTAGGCGACCGCCGTTCGCCGCCCGTTATTGGTAGATCAACGAATACTCGACGCGCGAATTCACGTCGCCGGCCTTCACAGCGCCCGATGCGTAGTACTCCGTGAAATAGTCCAGTTTCGCCTTGCCGTCTGCACCGATGTCGACCGCCTGCGGCGGATTCGACGAGGAAGCCGAACCGATCATGATCTGCTTCTGCTGCGCATCCAGCACGTTGAGCTGAATGCCTTGTGCCTTGTCTTCGCCCTGGTCGAGCGTCAGGCGACCGGTGGACTGATCGACGTTCGCACCGGGTTCGAACACGACACCGACCTTCACCGGATTGCCTTCGCCGACGGTGCAGCCGCTCAGCGACAACGAGAACGGCGTGCGGCCGGCGACGGCCCCTGTCGCGGCGAGCGCATTGGTGCTGACGGGGGGAAGGTGAACGGTGAAGTTACCGCTGGATTCGCCGTCGATCTTGCACGTCGACGCGATGACCTTGCCGTCGAACGAAATGGTGCCGTCGGACGCGTGGGCCATGGTAGAGACCGTCGCGCCCGCCGCGATCAGGACGAAGGGCAGCGCACGTGCAATTTTTTTGATTTCCATCTTCAAATCTCCACAGGAATTTACGTTGAAAATCGCAGATTTGTGATTTAAAAAACCACAATCGCGTTTCGGAATGAAGTTTGAAGGTCTATGAAATCGTTGTTAATGAGACGATTACGATGTCTATTTTGAAGTTGGTAGGACGAGTACGAGAAAATGTTAAATAGGGTTGGGCGCGGCCGAAGCCGAGTGTCCTGAACTTGCTTTCCGATGGACCGGAACGGCTCCGGGAAGGAGGGGGCGGGTCGCGCGGGAAGGGAGAGCCCGGTCGTGCCCGTAACGGCTGTCGGCGATGAGGATCGTGCCGCGGCCCGCCGTGTTGCGTGATTCACGTGTTTGCCGTTGGCACGACGGACATGCGACCTCGGAAGCCGCACGTGATTCGCGTTCGACGCGAGGCAATATCCCGCCATTCGATCGCGGCGCAGTGCGCGCGCCTGCGCAAACGGGCGCCTGGGCGCGCGATCGGAACGCGCCAAGCAAAACGGCCGCTCGTGTGCGAGCGGCCGTTTTGCTTGGGGTGCCCGCTCTGGCGAGCGGCGCGTTAGGCGATCAGCCGGCGCGCTTGCGGATCGCACCCACGATCACGAGCAGCACGATCGCACCGATGATCGACGCGATCCAGCCCGCGCCCTGGCCCGGCGCATACCACCCGGCCGCGCGGCCGACGTAGCCGGCGACCAGCGAGCCGACGACGCCGAGCACGATGGTCATCAGGATGCCCATCTTGTCGTCGCCCGGCTTGAACGCGCGGGCGAGGAGGCCGACGATGAGCCCGACGACCAGGGTTTCGATGAATTGCAGCATGAACGCCTCCCTATTGCGATTGAGCTGTTGACGAAAGGAAGTTGACCCCTGCAGTGCGCAAGGGGTTCCACGCGGCGGCAAGCCGGCACGTGGCGTGCGCAGTATCGCATGTGTTCGCGTCCGGCGGATGTCACGTGGCGGACGCGTCGGCCACCGGATCGAGGCGGCGGTAGCCTTCGGTCGCCTGCAGCAGCGTGCGCGTGTAGTCGCGTGCGACCTGTCCGGCGCGCACGTCCTCGATGCGCAGCTGTTCGACGATCTCGCCGTGCCGCATCACCGCGACGCGCTGGCACAGGAAGCCGATCACCGCGAGATTGTGACTGACGAGGATCATCGTCAGGTTGCGCTCGCGATGCAGGCGGCGCAGCAGGTTCAGAATCTCGGCCTGCACCGACACGTCGAGCGCCGACGTCGGCTCGTCGAGCAGCAGCACGCGCGGCTCGACGATCAGCGCGCGCGCGATCGCCACGCGCTGGCGCTGGCCGCCCGACAACTGGTGCGGGTAGCGGAAGCGGAACGCCGGGCCGAGCCCGACCTCGGACAGCGCGCGGGCGATCCGCGCGTCGGCGTCGCCGATCGCATGGATCGACAGCGGCTCGCGCAGCGTCTGGTCGACGGTGAAGCGCGGATGCAGCGACGCGTACGGATCCTGAAACACCATCTGCACGTGGCGGCGGAACGCACGATCGGGCGTGCCGCCCACCGGGCGGCCGTCGATCGACAGGCTGCCGGACGCGAGCGGCGCGAGGCCCGTCAGCGCACGCAGCAGCGTCGACTTGCCGGAACCCGATTCGCCGACGAGCCCGAACACTTCGCCGTCGCGTACCGCGAAGCTCGCGTCGCGCACGGCGTCGACGTGACCCGTGCGGGTCGGGAAACGGATCGATGCGTGATCGACGTCGATCATCGTGGGGCCTCCTGTCGATCGGCGCGTACGGCGGCCGGCGGCGTGGGCTCGAGCCATGCCGGGTCGCGCCGCAGCACCGGCAGTTCGGCGGGCGGGTTCGCGAGCGGCGGATGCGCCGCGAGCAGCCCGCGCGTATAGGGATGAGACGCATCGCGCAGGTCGCGCGCGGCGCAGGTTTCGACCACGCGCCCCGCATACATCACCGCGACGCGGTCGCAGAACGACATCACGAGCGGCAGGTCGTGGCTGATGAACATCAGGCCGGTGCCGTGTCGCGCGATCATCGCATCGAGCACCGCGAGTACTTGCATCGACACCGCAACGTCGAGCGCGGAGGTCGGCTCGTCGGCGATCAACAGGCGCGGGCCGGTCGACACCATCATCGCGATCATCACACGCTGGCCCATGCCGCCCGACAGCTCGTGCGGATACGCATCGGCGACGCGCGCCGGGTCGCGGATCTGCACGGCCGCGAGCGCGTCGACGATCCGCTCGCGCAGCGCGCGGCCGCGCAAGCCCGGCTCGTGCAGCCGGAACGCTTCGCCCATCTGCTTCGCGACGGTCATCACCGGGTTCAGCGAATATTTCGGGTCCTGCAGGATCATGCCCATCTGGCTGCCGCATAGCCGCCTGCGTTCGCGCGGCGACATCGCGAGCAGGTCGTGGCCCGCGAAGCGCATCGTGTGCGCGGACCAGCGCGCGGCGTCGGGCAGCAGGCCGAGCAGCGCGCGGCCCGTCAGCGACTTGCCGGAGCCCGATTCGCCGACGATGCCGAGCCGTTCGCCCGGTGCGAGCGTCAGCGACAGGTCGCGCACGGCGTCGGTGACGCTGCCGTCGTGCCCGCGGAAACCGATCTTCAGCCCGTCGATCTCGCAGAGCGGCGCCGGCGCGGCGGTGGAATTCATCGGCATGTCACGCTCCATGGCGGGGATCGAAGACGTCGCGCAGCCCGTCGCCGAGCAGGTTGAACGCGAGGCTCACGAGCAGGATCGCGATGCCGGGCAGCGTCGCGACCCACCACGCGTCGAGCAGTACGTTGCGGCCCGACGCGACCATGAAACCCCATTCGGGGCTCGGCGGCTGCGCGCCGAGGCCGAGAAAGCCGAGGCCCGCGACGGTCAGGATGATGCCGGCCATGTCGAGCGTCGCGCGCACGATCACCGACGACATGCACAGCGGCATGATGTAGCGCAGCAGGATGCGCGGGCCCGACGCGCCTTGCAGCCGCGCCGCATGGATGTAGTCGGCCTGTGCGATGCGGATCGTCTCCGCGCGCGCGAGCCGCGCATACGCGGGCCATGCGGTGATCGAGATCGCGACGACCGCGTTGATCACGCCGGGGCCGAGCGCGGCCGCGAATGCGAGCGCGAGCACGATCTTCGGGAACGCCAGCGCGATGTCGGTGATGCGCATCAGCACGCTGTCGACGAAGCCGCTGCAATAGCCGGCCGTCGTGCCTATCAGCAGACCGATAGGCACGACGATCACGACGACGAGCAGCGCGATGCCGAGCGTCAGGCGCGACCCCGCGATCAGCCGCGAAAGGATGTCGCGGCCGAGCTGGTCGGTGCCGAACCAGTGCGACGGCGAGCCGGGCGGCAGCAGCCGGTCGGCCAGCACCTGGCGCAGCGGATCGTGCGGCATGATCAGCGGGCCGACGATCGCGACCGCGATCAGCGCGACCAGGATCGCGAGCCCGAACAGGTTGAGCGGATTGACCGCGAAGCGGCGCCAGCGGCGGTACGCGAGGCCGAACGCGGCCTGCGAGCGCGACGCGGG
The DNA here is from genome assembly GCF_001523445.1 of Burkholderia sp. ABCPW 11. Lineage (NCBI taxonomy): Bacteria > Pseudomonadati > Pseudomonadota > Betaproteobacteria > Burkholderiales > Burkholderiaceae > Burkholderia > Burkholderia sp. ABCPW 11. The sequence continues at coordinate 204,703 of NZ_LOVM01000025.1, forward strand.
CGCATCGGAAAGAAGCCACGCGCGCAGCGTGAGACGCTCGGCATTCATGATCGGGCGGCCTTCGGGGTGGATGGGGAAAGAAGCGGGGCGGAAGCGGTCATGTCGGAGCGGCCCTCAGCGCGCACGCGGATCGAACACGCGGTACAGCGCGTCGGTCAGCAGGTTGACGGTGATGAACATCGCGCCGATCACGAGCGTCGCGCCGAGCACCGCGTTCATGTCGGCGTTCAGCAGCGCGCCGGTCAGGTACGAGCCGAGCCCCGGCCACGCGAACACGATTTCGGTCAGCACCGAGCCTTCGAGCAGGTTGCTGTACGTGAGCGCGATCACGGTGAGCAGCGGCACCGCGATGTTGCCGAACGCGTGCCGCCAGATCACGCGCCGCTCGGACAGGCCCTTCGCGCGCGCGGTGACGATGTATTCCTGGCTCAGTTGGTCGAGCATGAACGAGCGCGTCATGCGGCTCAGATACGCGACCGAGTAGTAGCCGAGGATCGCGGCCGGCAGCGCGATGTGCGACACCGCGTTGCGCAATACGTCCCACTCGCCCGCGAGCGCCGCATCGAGCAGCAGGCTGCCGGTGCGCGGGTCGACCATCCCGTCGTACACGGGATCGAGCCGGCCGGGGCCGCCGACCCAGTGCAGCCGCGCATAGAACAGCAGCAGCCCCATCAGCCCGAGCCAGAATACCGGCACCGAGTTGCCGATCAGCCCGACGAAGCGCGCGATGTGATCGATCGGCCGGTTGTGCTTCACGGCGGCCGCCACGCCGAGCGGCACGCCGATCGCGATGCCGATCAACGTCGCGATCGTCGCCAGTTCGAGCGTGGCCGGGAACACGCGCCGGATGTCGTCGAGCACCGGGTTCGCGGTCAGCAGCGACACGCCGAGGTTGCCGTGCAGTACGTCGCGCGCATAGATCAGGAATTGCGTGACGAGCGGCTTGTCGAGCCCGAGCGCGATGCGCTCGGCCGCATAGGCGTCGGCCGATGCGCGATCGCCGAGAATCGCGAGCACGGGATCGATCGGCACCTTGCGGCCGATCACGAACGTCAGCGCGAGCAGCCCCGCGAACGTGACGGCGAGCGTGAGCGCCCAGCGCAGCACGCGCAGTGCCCAGCGTACGGCCGGGCGCCGCGCGGGCAGCGTGCGCAGGGCTTCGAGGGAGGAGGCGGGAGTCGACATGCGGCGAATCTTATTGCTTCTTCAGGTTGCGGTACGACACGAGATCGTTGATCGGCCCGACTTCGAGCCCGCTCACGCCGGGCCGCGTCGCGACCTGCGCGACTTTCTCGAACATGATCACGAACGGCGAGCGCGCGAGCACTTCCTTCTGCATCGCCTGATACCGTTGCGCGCGTTTCGCGGCGGCCGGCTCGGCGAGCGCGGCGTCGGTTTCCCTCGTCAGTTGCGGGATGTCCCAGCTGTTGCGCCAGGCCAGCATTTTATAGCTCGACTTGTCGGAGTTGTCCGGATTCCACGCAAAACCTTGCGCGTTGCTGTGCGGGTCGATGTAGTCCGCCGACCATTCGCCGATGTAGATGTCGTGCTGGCGCGCGCGGTATTTCGCGAGCGTCTGCTTGTTGTCGCCGGGGATCAGCTGAACCTTGATGCCCGCCTGCGCGAAGTTCGCCTGCACGGCCTGTGCGATCTCCGTGTACGGATAATCGTTGCGCACGTCCATCGTCACCGAGAAGCCGCCGGGCACGCCGGCCTTCGCGAGCAGCGCCTTCGCCTTCGCGACGTCGAGCTTGTACGGGTTCGTGTTCAGCGTGCCGAGGAAGCCTTCGGGCAAGAAGGTCTGGTGCACCTTGTAGGTCGTCTTCACGACGTTGCTCTGGATGCCCGCATAGTCGACGAGCCATTTCAGCGCTTCCTGCACGTCGGGTTTCGCGAGCGTCGGGTTCTTCGTGTTCAGGCCGAGATACAGCAGCGTCGCCTGCGGCGATGCCGCCACCTTCGCCTTGCCGGACTTCGCCACCGACGCGAGATCGTCGGGGCTCAGGTCGCGCGCCGCGTCGACGTCGCCGTTTTCCAGCAGCAGGCGCTGGCTTGCGGCTTCGGGCACGTGGCGCAGCACGATGCGCTTCATCGCGAGCGGTAGCCGGTAGCCGTCGAAGCGTTGCAGCACGAGGCTGTCGCCGGCCGTCCACTTGACCAGCCTGTATGCGCCGGAGCCGGCTTCGTTGGTCTTCAGCCACGCGTTGCCGAAGTCGTTGCCCTGCTGGTGCGACAGCAGCAGCTTCTTGTCGAGCACCGACGCGGACCACGAGCCGAGCACGTTCAGCACGAAGGTCGGCGCGTACTTGCGGTCGGTCGTGATCGACACCGTCGCGTCGTCGAGCTTCTTCACGTTCGCGGCGACGTTCGCCTTCGTGAGGCCGATGCCGGTCAGCACGGCGGCCGGCCCCTTGTCGAGCAGCACCGCGCGCTGGATCGACCACGCGACGTCGTCGGCCGTCAGCGGGTTGCCCGAGTGGAACTTGAGGCCGGTGCGCAGCTTGAACGTGTAGGTCAGGCCGTCGGGGCTGACCGTCCACGACTGCGCGACGTCGCCGTTGAATTTCGACGGATCGCGCAGGTCGACGCGCACGAGCCGGTCGTACGTGTTCGCGACGTATTCCTCCGGCACCAGCTCGTAGATCTCGCCGGGGTCGAGCGTCGTGAATTCGTCGAGCAGCGTGGCCATCACGAACAAGTCCTTCGGCGTTTCCGCATGGGCGGCGCAAAGCGGAACGGCGGCGAATACGGACGCGGCGGCCAGCGCCGCGACGAGCCGGGATGTCGGGAATTTCATGTGCGCTCCATCGGTCGTTGAAGTCGTTGAACGTGAACGGAAAAGGGGGGCGTGCTTCGTCGTTACATCAGGCGCCACGGGCCGCTCGCCGCGTTGTCGATCTGCGGCAACGCGCGAGAGCCGGGCAGTTCGTAGTGCCACCATTCGCTGTCGATGTGCGCGAAGCCGGCCGCGTGCATCACGCCGAGCAGCAGCAGGCGGTTGCGTTGCACTTGCTCGGGCAGCCCCGCGTGAAAGTGGCCCGACGCGGCGACCATCTCGTCGAAGCCGGTGCCCATGTCGAGCGGCGCGCCGTTCGCGCCGACGAGCGTCAGGTCGAGCGCGGTGCCGCGGCTGTGATTCGAGCCGCGGCCGAGATCGGCGACGAAGTTCGGATCGGGCAGGAAATCCCACAGCACCTGCTGCGCCTGCGGCGGCCGGTAGGCGTCGTAGATGCGCAGCGTGAAGCCTGCCTGCGCGGCGACGTCGACCGCGCGGCGCAATGCGGCTTCGGCCGGCTCGAGCAGCAGACAGTGCGCGTTGCGGTAGATCGGCTTGCCGGTCAGGTTGCGCTCGGTCGCATAGACGAGATCGATATCGACGCGATGCGTGGCGGGCGTGATTTCGACGAGGCGGTGATCGTTCATCGGCAGGGTGGGCTCGCTCATGATTCGAATTGATCGAACGTGCGCTGCAGTTCGCGGTTGCGCGCGACGCGCCGGTCGATCGCGGGGCCGAGGCGGTCGACCACTGCCGTGATCAGCAGGTTGAACAGGCAGGTGAGCGGCGCGAGCGAATCCCAGAACTGGCCGACGTCGGTCTTCACCTGCAGCAGGTCGGCCGGCCATTCGCGCGCCCACGGGCACGACAGATCGGTGACCAGCGCGAACGGCTGGCCGAGCTCGGCGGCCGCCTCGCAATAGCGGCGCGCGCTGCGCGAATACGCGCGCGTATCGGTGACGACGCAGTACGGCCGCTCGAATTCGGAGTTCAGCGAATCGACGTACGAGCCCGACTGGCCGTCGGAATAGAACACGCGCGGGCGCAGGTATTCGAGGTAGCTGCTGAATGCGTTGCTGATGCCGCGCGTCGACTGGATGCCGAGGATGAACACGGCGTCGGCCTGCGCGATGCGGTCGGCGACCTGCGCGAACACCGGGCCTTCGGCCAGGCGGTACACGTGACGGATCGCGTCGAGCTCGCGCTCGAGCGACGACGCGAGCGGGCCGTCACTCCCGTTGCCGCGGTTGCGTTCGGCCGGTTGCGTGCCCGCGATGCGGCGGTATTCGTCGAGCCGGTCGGTGATCATCCACGGACGATCGCCGCCGCCGCGCAGTTCGCGCTTCAGGTCGTCGAGATTGCGGTAGCCGACGCTGCGCAGGAAGCGCCCGACCGAGATGCCGCTGGTGCCGGCCTGCTGCGCGATCTGGTCGGCCGTCTCGAGCCCGAGCCGGTCGAGGTTCGCGAGCATGTAGCTCGCGATGCGCTTGGCCGTCGGCGTCAGCTCGGCATAGCGGGATTCGACGGTACGGGCGAACGCGCAAGTCATTGGATGTTAGATCGTTGTCGTTGGTTGAACGAATGTCATCCATCTAACAAAGCCAAAATCATTCGCGCCAGCGGATAAAAACTATGGTGTGAGGATGGGCGATAGGGGCTGTTCAAGAGCGGATGGCAGCATGCAAGGGCGTCCTTTTTATGTCTGTCATGCATATTTTGCATTTATGCGTGTGAGGAATAATTTGCGTTTATGCCTGTTGGGAATATACTGCGCTTATTGCCTACAGGAATACGCGCCGTGAATCTCATCGTCAATACGCCCGCGCAACTGGGCGAAATCCTGTCTTCCGCGCGTCAGGCCAACGGCCTGACGCAAGCCGAAGCGGCAGTGCGAATCGGCGTGGGCCAGTCGCGGCTGTCGCTGCTCGAAACCACGCGTACCGAAAGCCTGTCGCTCAGGCAATTGCTCGAGCTGACCGCGCTGTACGGTCTCGAACTCATCATTCGCACCAAGGACGGGCGCGACGCAGCCGCCGCCGAGTGGTAAGCGATGGGACGCAAATCGCATACTCGCGCGCTGTCGATCTGGACGAACGGCCAGAGGGTCGGCACATGGCGGATTCCCGTGCGCGGCGACATGGAACTGCTGTACGACGCCGGCTGGAAGCAGTCGGCTGTCGGCCGCCCGTTGTCGTTGTCGCTGCCGTTCGGTGTCGGCGATGCCCCGTTGCGCGGCGAACGCGTCAATCATTACTTCGACAACCTGCTTCCGGACAGCGACGCCATTCGGCGCCGATTGGCCGCCCGGTTCGGCACGGCGACGACCGAGCCGTTCGATCTGCTTGCCGCGCTCGGTCGCGATTGCGCCGGGGCGGTGCAATTGCTCGGCGAAGACGATGCGCCGACTGGCCTGGATCGCATCGACGGCACGCCGCTGTCGGACGAGGACGTCGCACGCGTGCTCGATCAGGCGAGCGGTGTGGCGACGGGGGCCGAAGACGACGATTTCCGGCTGTCGCTGGCCGGTGCGCAGGAAAAGACCGCACTGCTGTTTCACGACGGGCGCTGGATGCGCCCGCACGGCGCCACGCCGACGACGCATGTTCTCAAGTTGCCGCTCGGGCTGGTCGGCAACAAGCGGGCCGATCTCACGGCCTCCATCGAGAACGAATGGCTGTGTCTCGCGATCCTGCGAGCATTCGGTCTACCGGCGGCGGGTGCGGAAATCGTGCGTTTCGGCGCGCACAAGGTACTGTCGGTCGAACGGTTCGATCGGGTGTTGCATCGCGACGGCGGATGGCTGTTGCGCTTGCCGCAGGAAGATTTCTGCCAGGCGCTCGGCGTGCCGCCTCACCTGAAGTACGAGTCGCAGGGCGGCCCCGGCGTGCCCGATCTGGCCGGCCTTCTGCGCCGTTCGGAGACGGCGCGGGAGGATCTCGACACACTGTTCGCCGCCCTGATCGTGTTCTGGATGCTCGCCGCCCCGGACGGGCATGCGAAGAACTTCAGCCTGCGCCTGCTGCCGGGCGGCCGTTTCCGCCTCACGCCGCTCTATGACGTGATGTCGATCTGGCCGGTCGAAGGCGATGGCGCGAACCAGTGGTCGTGGCACAAGGCGAAGCTCGCGATGGCCGTGCACGGCAAGCGCAAGCACTATGCGATGCGCGATATCACGCGACGGCACTTTACCGCGATGGCCGAATATTGCCTGCTCGGCGACATCGCGACGCCGATCGTCGAACGGCTCATCGCCGCGACGCCGCAGGTGATCGAGTCGGTCGGTGCCGCACTGCCTCCCGGTTTCCCGGCCAGGGTCGCGGAGCGCATTCTGGGCGGATTGCGGTTCGCCGCGCAGCGGCTCGCCGACATGCCGCGGGAGTAAACCGCGGCCCGACGCGGCCCGGCTAGCCGGTGGTCGACGGACCGGCGTTCGCTTGTTTCCCGTTTTTCACGATCGGTTCTTCATCGACTGCATCGCATCGGCGATCGCACGTGGCGTCTCGATCGCTTCCCGTCGCCATGCGTGACGTCACGACCTGCCGCGGTCGTATTTCCGCATTCATCGCACCCGACCGATTCGCCGACAACCGTCGCCGCCCGGTCCCTCCGCACCGCAATAATTACAAAATTAAAGTCGATCAGATTAAATCATTGATTCAGGTTAATAATTCATTTAAGTTTTTCTGTGATTTGGATTTAACTTGCGTCACGGGATGTTTGATTTTCGATAATCCGAAAACGGCAAGTATTCCGTAACCGGAATTCTCTCAATCGCAAGAATGAAGAGGAAATCATGACGAATCTTTCTCGACGCAGGATGCTGGCAGGTACGGCCGGCACCATTGCTGCCGCGGGCATCGCGGTATCGGCCAAGGCCGCCTCGTTCGGCAATCCGGACAGTCCGCCGGAAGGCGCGGTGAATGCGCGCAATCGCCAGAGTCTGACCGACCCGGGGCCTAAAAATCCGTCCATCGCCAATCAATTTCCGTCTTTTCAGGATCCGCCGGCCACCGATATCAACGGGATGCCGTTATTCTGGGCGTCTTTCAATAATGCCCATAAACGCATTCAAAATGGCGGCTGGGCGCGCGAAGTGACGCAGGACGATTTCGCGATTTCCGAAACCATTTCCGGCGTCAACATGCGGCTGACGCGCGGCGGCATTCGCGAGATGCACTGGCACCAGCAGGCCGAGTGGGCCATCATGCTCGACGGCCGCTGCCGGATCACGGTGCTCGACGAACTCGGCCGGCCGTCGGTGCAGGACGTCAAAACCGGCGATCTCTGGTATTTCCCGCCCGGCCTGCCGCATTCGCTGCAGGGCGTCGGCCGCGACGGCGCCGAGTTCCTGCTCGCATTCGATAACGGCCGCGCATCGGAATTCAACACGCTGTTGCTGACCGACTGGATCGCGCATACGCCGCCCGACGTGCTCGCGCTCAACTTCGGCGTGCCGGCCGATGCGTTCAGGAACGTGCCGCTCGACAACCTGTGGATCTTCCAGGGCGACGAGCCGGGCCCGCTCGCGGACGCGCAGCGCGCGTCGGCCGCATCGGCCGGTGTGCCGCCGCATCCGTTCGTCTTTTCGCTCGGCGACATGAAGCCGGTCAGGAAGACGCGCGGCGGCGAGGTGCGGATCGCGGACAGCACCAACTTCAACGTGTCGACGACCGTCGCGGCGGCGCTCGTCACCGTGCATCCGGGCGGCATGCGCGAGCTGCACTGGCACCCGAACGCCGACGAATGGTAGTACTACCTGCAAGGCGAGGCGCGGATGACGGTGTTCGACACGGGGCCGAAGGCGCAGACGGCCGACTTCCGCGCGGGCGACGTCGGCTATGTGAAGAAGAGCCTCGGTCACTACGTGCAGAACACCGGCCAGACCGACCTCGTGTTCCTCGAAATCTTCAAGACCGACCGCTATGCGGAGGTGTCGTTGTCCGACTGGCTCGCGCATACGCCGCCGAAGCTCGTCGAAGCGCACCTGAACGTCGCGCCGGACGTGATCGCGCAGTTTCCGCGCAATCGTCCCGACGTCGTGCCGCTGTAACGCCGCCATCGTCCTGCCATGGCCGGCACGCGGCAGGCCGGCCACGGCACGTGCGCCCGAATCGGTCTTTCTCATTCGAACGGAAACTCCACCATGCTTCCCGTCCCGAGCAAACCTGCCGGCGGCTTCGCGCTGCCGGGCCGCACCACCGAGCACCCCGACGGCGCGGCGCGCGCCGCGCTGGAAGGGCGCCGCACCGGCGTCGCCGCGCTGCTGCCGTTCGTCGGCCCGGCCGTGATCGCATCGATCGGCTACATGGACCCCGGCAACTTCGCGACCAACATTCAGGCTGGCGCCGCGTATGGCTACCGGCTGCTGTGGGTCGTGCTGGCCGCGAACGCGATCGCGATGCTGTTCCAGGCGATGTCGGCGAAGCTCGGCATCGTGACCGGCCGCAATCTCGCCGAACTGTGCCGCGACCGGTTTCCCGCGCCGGTCGTGTGGGGCATGTGGATCGCATCCGAGATCGCCGCGATGGCGACCGACCTCGCCGAATTCCTCGGCGGCGCGCTCGCGTTCGGGCTGTTGTGCCATTTGTCGCTGTTCGCGGGGATGATCGCGACCGCGTTCGCGACCTGCGCGATCCTCGCGCTCGAAAAGCGCGGCTTCCGGCCGCTCGAAGCGGCGATCGCGGCGCTGGTCGGCGTGATCGGCGCGTGCTATCTCGGCGAGTTGCTGATCGCGCCGCAGGACTGGCGTGCGGCCGCGTTCCATCTGGTGGTCCCGCAGATTCCGGATCATGCGGCGCTGACGATCGCAGTCGGGATCATCGGCGCGACGATCATGCCGCACACGCTGTATCTGCATTCGGGCCTCACGCAGGATCGCACCGCGCCGCGCGACGACGCGCAGCGGCGGCGGCTCGTGCGTTTCTCGAACCGCGAAGTCGTGATCGCGCTCGGGCTCGCCGGATTCGTGAATCTCGCGATGGTGATGATGGCGTCGTCTGCGTTCCACGTGACCGCGCCGGGCATGACCGACATCGGCGACGCCTATCACACGCTGGTCCCGGTGCTCGGGCCGGCGGCCGGCGCGCTGTTTCTCGTCGCGCTGCTGACCTCGGGCGTGTCGAGCTCGGTGGTCGGCACGATGGCCGGGCAGGTCGTGATGCAGGGCTTCATCCACCGCCGCATGTCGGTCTGGGTGCGGCGTGCGGTGACGATCGCGCCCGCGTTCGCGGTGGTCGCGCTCGGCTGCGACGTGACGCGGGCGATGGTGGCGAGCCAGGTCGTGCTGAGCTTCGTGCTGCCGATGCCGATGATCGCGCTGCTGATGCTGTCGGCGCGCAAGGACGTGATGGGCGCTTACGCGATGCGGATGCCGCTGCGGATCGTCGCCGGCGCGGCAACGGTCGTGATCGTCGGGCTGAATGCTTACCTGGTATGGGTGGCGTTCAATTGAACGCGTGCGGGCACGCGCTTATTGTTGCATGTCCGGCGCTTCCCGTAGCCGCCAGATCGCGTTGCACTGCTGGCCGCCGAGGCTCGTCGCGCGCAGCGTGACGACGGCGCCGGCTGCTATCCGGTACCAGAAATGCGCCATCAGTTCGGTGCCTTTGCGCTGCGCGTGGCCGTCGACCAGCACTTCGCACAGCAGCGGCGACGGCGAGCCGGACGGGTGCGTGACGTAGACGTTCAGCCGTGCGATGTCGCGGATCGCGGCGAACACGATTTCGTGGTTCCCGCTGCCGACGAGCATCGTGCCGCCCGGTTCGTCGATCGCCTGCAGGTGGGCGCCCGCGCTCGTCTCGATCGCCGCGGACGCAACGCTCAGCCCGGCCGACTGCACGTAATCCGCCGCCGCGATGCGTGCGGCGAGCGCATCGGACGGGGCCGGCGTGCCGTCCGACAGCGCGAACGGCCTGCCGTCGCGCAGCGCGGCGTCGGTGTGGTTCGCGTAGTAGCGCCACCGGTCGAGGAAGCGGATGTCGCCGGTCATGTGCAGCGCACGGATCGGCTCGCCGTGATACCGGAGCGTGGTCTTGCCGCTGCCCGCATCGAACGATTCGTGAATGCCGTACTTGCTGACGAAGTTCTGGACCGGGTCGAGCAGCGCCGTTTCGCCTTGTGCGCTCCACAGATGCAGGAATGTCGTATCGATGCCGAAGCATTCCTGGAAATCGGTGCCGATGCGGGCGATGCAGTCGCGCAGGTGGCCGGCATAACGCGCCCATGCGGCGGCGGTTCCGGCGACGAGCCCGGCCTGCAGCGCACCGCCGTGGCGCGCATTGACTTCGTCGACGACGAGGCGCCAGTGATGGTCGCGCCGCTCGCCGATCAGCGGCGTGACGACGAACGTGCAGAACAGCGGGTCGGGGCACACGTGGATGCGGTCGTCGCCGATCCGCGAGAACAGGTCGAACTGCGGCGCGCAGAACCAGATGTCCGCGTCGTACAGCGCGAGCTTGCGGATCTGCGGATGGCGTGCGCAGTACTCGGCAGCCTCGATGAAGCGGCCGACCGGCAGCGCGTAGGCACTCGACGCGTCGATCACGTCGACCGACTGGCTCGCGAGAATCTGCCGCTTGCGCTCGGACAGCCCGTAGCCGATCACCGCGATCCGCCCGTCGTAGCCGGCGTGCCGCAGCGACAGCAGGAACGGCACGAGCATTTCGTACCACGCGCGGTTGTTGTCGTTGATCGCCACGCACACTGCGTGCTCGTTCGAATGCATGCTCTCGTCCCGTTACGTGTGCCCGGCGCGGTATCCGCGCGATGCAGGTCATTGTAGATCGCCGCCGCCGCACGGGCCGTCGCCGGCCCGGCGGCGCGCGGCGATTACCTGCACGGCGGCGTGGCCGCGCGTGCGGGTAGCCGCGATTATTTCGCGAGCGTGCGGTATGACACGAGGTCGTTGATCGGCCCGATTTCCGGTCCGGTCGCGCCGGGGCGCGTGGCGACCTGCACGACCTTCTCGAACATGATGATGAACGGCGAGTTCGCGAGCACGGCCTTCTGCAGCGCTTCGTAACGCTGCGCGCGCTTCGCGGGCGACGGCTCGACGAGCGCGGCCTCGGTGTCCTTCGTCAGTTGCGGAATGTCCCAGCTGTTGCGCCACGCGAGCATCTTGGTCGGCGACTGGTCCGAGTTGTCCGGATTCCACGCGAAACCGCGCGCGTTGCTGTTCGGGTCCATGTAGTCGGGCGACCATTCGCCGACGAAGATGTCGTGCTGGCGCGCGCGATACTTGCCGATCGCCTGCTTCGCGTCGCCGGGGATCAACTTCACGCGGATGCCGCCCTGCGCGAAGTTCGCCTGCAGCGCCTGCGCGATCTCGAGGTACGGATAGTCGTTCGGCATGTCCATCGTCACGTCGAAACCGTTCGGCAGGCCGGCCTTCGCGAGCAGCGCCTTCGCCTTCGCGACGTCCTGCTTGTACGGCCGCGCGTTCAGCGTGCCGAGGAAGCCCTCGGGCAGGAAGGTCTGATGCACCTTGTAGGTCGTGCTGACGATGTTGCGCTGGATGCCGTCGTAATCGACGAGCCACTTCATCGCCTGCTGCACCTCGGGCTTCGCGAGGTTCGGGTTCTTCGTGTTCAGGCTCAGGTACAGCAGGGCCGACACCGGCCACGACGCGACCTTGATCTTGCCGGCCTTCGACAGCGCGGCGAGGCTGTCGGGGCTCAGGTTGCGCGCGGCGTCGGCGTCCCCGTTCTCCAGCAGCAGCCGTTGCGCGGACGCTTCGGGCACGTGACGCAGCACGACGCGCTTCATCGGGTACGGCGTGCGGTATTTGTCGAAGCGCTGCAGCACGATGGATTCGTTCGGCGTCCACTTGACGAGCTGGTACGGGCCCGAGCCCGCGTCGTTGGTGCGCAGCCAGCCGCTGCCGAAATCGTTGCCTTGCTGGTGCGACAGCAGCAGCTTCTTGTCGAACACCGATGCCGGGCACGCGCTCAACACGTTGAGCACGAAGCTCGGCGCGTACTTGCGGTCGGTTTCGAGCACGACGGTTTGCGGATCGATCGCGCGCACCTTCTGCATCACGTTCGCCTTCGTGAGGCCGAGATCGGCGAGCACGCCGGCCGGCCCCTTGTCGAGCAGGATGGTGCGCTGCAGCGACCATGCGACGTCGTCGGCGGTGACGGGGTTGCCGGAGTGGAACGTGAGGCCCGGGCGCAGCTTGAACGTGTAGGTCAGGCCGTCGGCGCCGACCGTCCACGATTGCGCGATCTGTCCGTCGAAGCGCGTCGGGTCCTTCAGGTCGACGCGCACCAGCCGTTCGTAGGTGTTCGCGACGTATTCGGACGGCACCAGCTCGTAGATCCCGCTCGGATCGAGGGTCGTGAATTCGCCCAGTTGCGTGGCGACGACGAAGATGCCGGGCGGCGTGGCAGCCTGCGCCGGCAGCGCCGGAACAAGCGCGACGAGCGCGGCGCTGACGAACAGCCGGGACAGCAGGTGCTTCATGCGGGCTCCGTTGAAAAGGAATCGTGGTGCGATTCTCTCATCGACGGGCGCCCGGATGAAAATATTCGGCAGGCGCGCCGGTTGGCGCGTCGCGACGGACCGGGCGGCTCGCGCCGGCGGGCGTCAGATCGCGCAGCGCGCGACCGCGAAGCGCATCGCTTCCTCAGGGGGCTCGCTGCCCGAGCCGCGCACGACCTTGATCACCGAGCCGTTGCCCGACGGCGTCAGCGTGACGAAGTACGAATTCGAACCGACGGCGATGTCCGTCACGCCGTTGTGCTGCGATCGTTCGGTGCCCGACAGGCGGCTGTCGAGGCAGTTCGCGATCGCGTAGGCCGGGCGTTGCGATGACACGTAGATCATCGGTGCAGCCCCCGAGCCGGCCGAGTCGGACGACGGAGCGGAACCGCAGGCGGCGAGCAGGGCAGCGGGGAGGAGCAGCAGGAATCGTTTCATGGTCGGTCGTCGGGTGTCTCGTATCGAGGCTGGAGCGCGGGGTGGCGAAACGCGAAGCTTCGCGACGAAACCGCCCGGAATCGGGCCGCTTTTGACGGACGACGATGCAACGGGCGGCTGACGACGGAGTATACCCGCAGCATTTGACGCCGTCGGCGCGTTGAAACGATTCGATACAAAGCGCCCGCTGCCGGACGGGCGCTTGCGTCGGTCGTCGCCGTTATCGGCGCATCGCGCGGTCGTCGATGCCGGCGCGCAGTCCGGCGCCGCGCATGCGGATCAATGCGCGCCGGCCGCCGCCGCATCGGCATCGCCGCCGCCCGAGCGCGACGGTTTCGTGATCCAGATGAGCGGGATGATCGCGATGAAGATGATCGCCGACACGTAGAAGATGTCGTTCAGGCCCATCACGGCCGCCTGCGAATCGACCGATGCATTGAAGAACGCGAGTGCCGAATCGGGGCTCAGGTGCAGCAGCGAACGGCTCGTGTCGAGCTGTTGCATGAAGACCGGATTGGTGGCGCTCGCCTGTTCGGTGAGCCGCACGTGATGCAGGATCGTGCGGTCGTTCCACGCATTGCCGATCAGCGACGTCCCCACCGCTCCGCAGAACGTGCGGCCGAAATTCGACAGGCCGGCCGCGGCCGGAATCTTTTCCGGCGGCAGCCCGGACAGGATGATCGACGTCAGCGGCACGAAGAACATCGCCATCGGAATGCCCTGCAACAGCGTCGGCAGCACCAGATCCCGGCGCGACACGTCGGTATAGAACGTCGTGCGCATCATGAAGACAACCGCGAAGCCGACGAACGCGAGCGTCGCGATATAGCGCGGATCGGTGCGCGGCAGCAGACGCCCCATGACCGGCGTGAGCAGGATCGCGAAGAATCCGAGCGGCGCGGTGGCCAGCCCCGAATCGACCGCGCGGTAGCCGAGATAGCCCTGCATCCATTGCGGCAGCAGCACGAGCGTGCCGAAGAACATCCCGTACGCGACGGAAATCGCGATCGTGCCGCCCGCGAAATTGCGCTGCGTGAAGAGTCGCAGGTCGACGATCGGGTTGGCTTCGTGCAACTCCCACACGAGGAAGAACGCGAAGCCGATCAGCGCGACGATGCCCAGCGCGACGACCACCGGCGAGTTGAACCAGTCGAGATCCTTGCCCTTGTCGAGCATGATCTGCAACGACGCGACCCACAGCACGAGCAGGAGCAGGCCGACCGTGTCGATCGGCATGCGGCGCGTGGCCGATTCGCGATCGCGGAACACGAACCACGTGACGGCGGCCGCGAAGAAGCCGACCGGAATGTTGATGTAGAAGATCCACGACCAGTTGTAGTCGTACGTGATCCAGCCGCCGAGCGACGGCCCCGCGATCGGGCCGACGAGCGCCGTCATCGACCACAGCGCGAGCGCGGTCGACGACTTCTGCCGCGGCCATGCGCCGAGCAGCAGCGCTTGCGACAGCGGCGCGAGCGGCCCCGCGACCGCACCCTGCAGGATCCGCGCGGCGAGCAGCGTCGGCAGGTTCGGTGCGATTCCGCACAGCCACGACGCGAGCACGAACAGCAGGATCGACGTGACGAACAGGCGTACCTGACCGAAGCGCTGCGTGAGCCAGCCGGTCAGTGGAATCGACACCGCGTTGGCCGCCGCGAAGATCGTGATCACCCACGTGCCTTCGTCGACCGACACGCCGAGCTCGCCCGAGATCGTCGGGATCGCGACGTTCGCAATCGACGAGTCGAGCACGTTCATGAACATCGCCAGCGATACCGCGATCGTGCCGATGACGAGCCGGCCGCCCGACAGCGGGCCTGAAGACGAGGGAGAGGACATGGCGTTCCTGCGTGATGGACGAAGGCCGTACGCCGCGCCCGCACGTGGCGTGCGGCGCGCGGCGAAGCGCGAAACGGACGGACGCGCGCGCGCCGCACGGCGGCCCGACGAGCGGTGCCGTCGCGTGCGGTGGTCGGTTCGAACGGTGAATCGGAATGGCGAAGCCGGGGCCGGCTTCGCGGAGCGGGAGGGTGCCGGTCAGGAGGGCGCGACGCGCGTGACGCGTCGGCGGGCAGCGGGCACGTGGCTGCCGTAGCGGGTGTGGTCGTTTTTCATCGTCACAGGCTAACGATGCGGCGAACGACGATCAACGCTTGCGCACTCATTAATTCCTTTCGTGGGTCGCAATAATGTGGACGCCGTGCATCGATCGCAGGCCCTACGGCACGGTCCGCCACGCAGTGAAGACTTCGGTCAGGAACTCGACGAATGCGCGCACCTTGCTGTCTAGCGTCGCGCGTTTCGGGTAGAGCGCGTGCAGCTCGACGTCGTCGGTGCGATGCCAGTCGGGCAGCACGATTTCGAGTTCGTTGCTCTCGATCCGCCGTGTGGTGAAGTGGGTCGAAATCAGCGCGATGCCGCCGCCGCTCGCGGCCTGGCGCAGCACCGTGACCGATTCGTTCGAGATCAGCACGGGCCGCACCGGCACGTCGGCGACGTCGCCGGCCGCGTTGGTGAGGCGCAGCGTCAGGCCGGGCGTGTCGCGGCCGACGAACAGGATGTCGTGATCGACGAGATCCTGCGGCGTGCGCGGCCGGCCGGCGCGGTCGAGATAGCGCGGGCTGGCCGCGAGTTTCGCGTGCGACCAGCCGAGCGCGCGCGCGACATAGCCGGAATCGGTCAGCACGCCGGTGCGCAGCGCGACGTCGAAGCCGTGTTCGACGAGGTCGAGCGCGCTGTTGTCGTAGATCAGCACGAGCTGGACCAGCGGGTAGCGCCGGCGAAACTCGGCGAGCGCCGGTTCCAGTTCGAACAGGCCGATCGCGTAAGGCACCAGCACGCGCAGCGTGCCTTCGGGTTCCGTGCGCAGTGCGCGCACCTGACGATCCGCGTCGAGCAGGATCTCCTCGGCGCGCAGGCAGCGTTCGTAATAGTCGCGGCCGGCTTCGGTGACGGACACGCGGCGCGTCGTGCGGTACAGCAACTGGACGCCGAGGTCGTCCTCGAGCTGCCTGATCTTGCGGCTCACGCGACTGAGCGGCATGTCGATCTGCGTGGCCGCGGCGGTGAAGCTGCCGCGTTCCACCACGCGCAAGAATATCCGGATGCTCTCGAGGTCCATGCGATTCGTTTCGGTGGTTGGCCTGCGCGCATCTTACCGTCGCGGGCCGGAACGCTGCGGATCGAGCCGATTATCCCGCCCGGCGCAATAACGCATCCTGCCCGCGCCCCGTAGTGGCGGCCGCCGCGCGACCGTATGCTCGCCGGATGAAATTCGCTTTCCCCAGCATGCCGCCGCTCGCGGCCGTCCGGGCCGCGCTGCGCGACGTGCGTCCGACGCTGCCGCCCGGCGCGCTTGCATTCGCACTCCGCAATACCGCCGCGTCGTTGACCGCGCTCTATATCGCGTTCCGGATGAATCTCGACGATCCGATATGGGCCGCCTCGACCGTGTGGATCGTCGCGCAGGGCAGCCGCGGAATGGGGCTGTCGAAGAGCCAGTACCGGATTCTCGGCACCGCGATCGGTGCGGCCGTGGCGCTCGCGCTGACCAGCACATTCGCGCAGACGCCCCAATTGTTCCTGCCCGCGCTCGCCGCGTGGATCGGCCTGTGCGCGGCCATCGCGACGTTCCAGCGGAATTTTCGTGCATATGCGGCGGTGCTCGCGGGCTATACGGCCGCGATCGTCGCGATGGACGCGGTATCCGCGCCGCTGCATGCGTTCGACATCGCCGTCGCGCGGTTTCTGTACGTGGTGGTCGGCATCCTGTGCGGTGCGCTGTTCGAAACGGTCTTCGCACCCGGCGCGCCGCTGAAGGATGTCCGCACGCGACTCGCGCGCTATCTCGACCGCGCGGTGACGGTCGGCGCGGATGCGCTGCGCCGCGAGCCGAACGACGCGGCCGTGCACCGGTTGTTCGCGGACGCGCTCGAACTCGATACGGCGGCCGAATATGCGGCGGCCGGCGCGCCGCCGGTGCGCAACATGATCGGCCATCTGCGCGCGGCGGCGCTCGGCGTGCTCGCCGCGCAAGCCGCGGGGCAGGCGATCCGCGAGCATGCGGCGCGCGGCGGCGATGCGCCGGAACCGCTCGTCGACGAGGCGGCACGCGTGCTCGACCGGGTCGCCGTATCGAGCGACGCCGGGCACGAGATGGCCGCGCTGCGCGCACGCGTGGACGACGCACTGCGTGCCGAAGCGGCCGCGCCGGCCGGCCCGGACACGTCGCGCCTGCTCACGCTCGATCGGCTGTCGGCGCTGCTCGGCGGCTTCGACCGTGCATTCGCGAGCCAGGCATTGCTCGACCGGCCGGTGCCGCCGCCTGCACGCGTGCGCTACGCGTTCCACCGCGATCCGGTGCTCGCGTGCCACAACGGCGTCCGCGCGTTCATCGCGGTGCTGGCCGCGTCGGCGATCTGGATCTTCACCGCGTGGCCGGCGGGCGGCGGGTTCGTCGCGATCACGGCCGTGGTGAGCGCGCTGTTCTCGACACGTCCCAATTCGGTGCGTGCGATCGTCGGTTTCCTGAAAGGCACGGCATGCGCGGCGGTCGCGGGCGTCGTCTGCAACTTCGCGCTGTTGCCTGCGGTGTCGGGCTTCGAGATGCTGGCCTACATCCTCGGCGTGTTCCTGATCGGCACCGGCCTCGCGATACGCCATCCGCGCACGGCCGCGATGGGCAGCGCGTTCTCGATCTTTTTCTGGAATTTCACGTCGCCGAACAACACGACGCGGATCGGCGATGCCGCGTTTCTGAACAGCGCGCTCGCGACGCTGCTCGGCATCGCGTTCGGCGCGTTGGTATTCGCGCTGGTGTTTCCCGGCGATCCGGGCACGAGCCGGCGACGCCTGCATCGCGCGGTGCGCCGCGACCTGGCGCGGATCGCGCGCGATCCGCGGGCGTGGTCGGCGAGCGTGTGGCTGAGCCGCACGGCCGACCGTCTCGCACGCGAGCTCGGGTTCGCGGGTAGCGTGCCGCAGACGCTGATCGAGCGCGACATGCGCGATCTGCTCGCGATCTGGGGAATCGGCGACAGCCTGCTGTCGCTCGCCGAGCTGGCCACGCGCGAACCGGCCGCGTGCCGTGCGGCGGCGGCGGTGCGTGGGCGCGTCGCACGGGCGGATTTCGCGCGGCTCGAGCGAACTTGCGACGCCGCGGCCGGCCTGTTGCGACGGCGCGTGGCCGCGCGCGACGGCGACGACGCGCATGCGTTGCTGCACGGCGTGGTCCTGCTGCGGCGGATCGCGGATGCGGCGGCCGCGCATGGCGACTTCCTGCGCGGCCGCCGCGATCGGGCAGGATGGCCGCTCAGGTGAGGCGGTAGGACGGGCCGGGCGTCACCTCGGCCGGCAGCGGCTCGCGGTTCAGTTCGAGCAGCGTGCGCTCGATCTGCCGCGTCATCGCATCGAGCGCGAGATGGTTCGGGCCGTCGCCGAACGGCTCGGCGATCGCATGCGCGATGGCGTCGAGCGCGATCAGCGTATAGGCGACGAAAACTGTTACAAAAGGTGTCGCCGCGCCGATCGAGTCGACGAGGCCGAACGGCAACAACACGCAATACGCGTAGATGGTCCGGTGCAGCAGCACGTCGTATGAAAACGGAATCGGCGTCGATGCGATACGCTCGCAGCCGCTCACCATCGCGACGAGATCGTCGAGGCGCGCATCGAGCATCCACAGGCGCGTGTCGGCGAGATGGCCCGCATCGGCGCGCGCGGCGAACGCTTCGCGCAGCGCGTGCACGATGACGATCGGGCGAAACCGGGAAGCGGCGACGCGCGCGTAAGTGGCGCCGTCGAGCAGCGCGCGCAGGTCCGCGGCCGGATCGGTGCCGCGCAGCTGGTGCTTGAGCGCATAGACGAACGCGACGACCGTGCGCACGAATGCGCGGCGCGAGGCGTCGTCACGGTCGAGCGCGCCGTAGCAGAGCGCCTGCGATACCAGCGTGCGCGTGGCGGTCAGCACGCCGCCCCACAGCTGCCGGCCTTCGCGATAGCGTTCGTAGCTGGCGTTGTTGCGAAACCCGGCGAAGATCGCGAGCGTCAGGCCGATCAGCGTGAACGGCGTCGGGTTCAGCGGCACCTTCTCGCCGAGCACGCGGCCGCCGCCCCAGACCGCGACGAGGCTGATCGCGAGCGTCAGCACGAGCTGCGGCAGGATGGTCGGCAGCACCGAGCCGTTCCAGACGAGCAGCATCCGCAGCCAGTGCTCGCGCGGACGAACGATCATCGTCGTGCTCCGTCAGGCGGCGATCGAGGCGGGCGCGGCCGCGGGATGCAGCAGCACGGGCACCGATTTCGACGTCGGCGTGTTGCACACGTCGCCGACGCTGTCGAGCGGCACGAGCGGGTTGGTTTCCGGGTAGTACGCGCCGATGCAGCCGCGCGGAATGTCGTACTCGACGAGCAGGAAGCCGTCCGCGCGCCGCTCGATGCCGTCGTGCCACACGGTTTCCATGTCGACCCATTCGCCGGCCTTCAGGCCGAGCATCGCGAGATCGTCGCGGTTGACGAACACCACGCGGCGCTGGCCGAACACGCCGCGATAGCGGTCGTCGAGCCCGTAGACGGTCGTGTTGTACTGGTCGTGCGAGCGCGTCGTCATCAGCGTCATCAGCCGGTCGCCGTGCAGCGCGCGGGCGCGCTGGATCGGCGTGTCGGTCGGCAGCGCGTGCGCGATGAAGTTCGCCTTGGCCGTCGGCGTCAGCCATTCGCGCTCGCGCGATGCGACGCGCAGGTGGAAGCCGCCGGGCCGCGCGATGCGTGCGTTGTAGTCGTGGAAGCCGTCGACGGTCGCCTCGATCGCGTCGCGGATCTTCGCGTAATCGTCCTTGTATGCGAGCCAGTCGATCGTGCCGCTGCCGAACAGCGCGTGGCCCATGTGCGCGACGATCGCGGGCTCCGACATCAGGTTCGGCGAGGCCGGCTTGTTCATCCCGTACGACACGTGGACCATGCTCATCGAATCCTCGACCGTCACGCCTTGCGCGACGCCGTCCTGCAGGTCGATCTCGGTGCGGCCGAGCGTCGGCAGGATCAGCGCGTCGCGGCCGTGGATCAGGTGGCTGCGGTTCAGCTTCGTCGTGATGTGCACGGACAGTGCGCAGCGCCGCATGCCTTCCCACGTGCGCGGCGTGTCGGGCGTCGCCATCGCGAAATTGCCGCCCAGACCGATCAGCACTTTCACACGGCCGTCGAGCATCCCTTCGATCGTCTCGACGACGTCGTAGCCGTGATGGCGCGGCGGTTCGAAATCGAACACGTGGCCGAGCCGGTCGAGGAACGCCTGCGACGGCTTTTCCTCGATGCCGACCGTGCGGTTGCCCTGCACGTTCGAGTGGCCGCGCACCGGGCACAGGCCGGCGCCGGGGCGGCCGATGTTGCCGCGCATCAGCATCAGGTTCGTCAGCATCTGCACCGTCGCGACCGAATGCTTGTGCTGCGTGATGCCCATGCCCCACGTCGCGATCACGCGTTCGCTGCGTGCATAGAGCTGCGCGAGCGCGTCGATCTGCTCGTACGGCACGCCGCTTTCGGCCGTCAGCGCGGACCAGCTTTCGTTGCGCAGATCATCGGCGAACACGTCGAAGCCGGCCGTGTGCGCGTCGATGAACGCGGTGTCGAGCACGCGCTGCGCATCGGCGGCGCGCGCGGCGTCGTCGAGTTCGAGCACGCGCTTGGCCATCCCCTTGATCAGCGCGAAATCGCCGCCGATCGTCGGCTGGATGAACGTCGATGCGATCTTCGTGCCCGACATCGTCAGCATCTCGAGCGGGCTTTGCGGATCGGCGAAGCGTTCGAGGCCGCGCTCCTTCAGCGGGTTGATCGACACGATCGTCGCGCCGCGCTTCGCGCACTCGCGCAGCTCGCCCATCATCCGCGGATGGTTGGTCGCGGGGTTCTGGCCGAAGATCAGCAGCGTGTCGGCATGCTCGAAATCGTCGAGCGTGACGGTGCCCTTGCCGACGCCGACCGACGCCGGCAGCCCGCGGCTCGTCGCCTCGTGGCACATGTTCGAGCAGTCGGGGAAGTTGTTCGTGCCGTATCGCCGCACGAACAGCTGGTACAGGAACGCGGCCTCGTTGCTGGCGCGGCCGGACGTGTAGAACGCGGCCTGGTTCGGGTCCGGCAACGCGCGCAGGTGGCGCGCGATCAGCTCGAACGCGTCGTCCCACGCGATCGGCACGTAGCGGTCGGTCTGCGCGTCGTACACCATCGGGTCGGTGAGCCGCCCGTGCTGTTCGAGTTCGAAATCCGACTGTTCGAGCAGTTCGGTCACCGTGTGCGCGGCAAAGAAGTCGGGCGTCACGCGCTTGCTCGTCGCTTCCGCGGCCACGGCCTTCACGCCGTTCTCGCAGAATTCGAACGTCGACGCGTGCTGGCGGTCGGGCCATGCACAGCCCGGGCAGTCGAAGCCGTCCGGCTGGTTCTGGCGCAGCAGCGTGCGGTAGTTGCCGCCGGCGACCTTTTCCTTGATCAGGTTGATCGTGACGGCTTTCAGCGCGCCCCAGCCGGCGGCCGGATGGGTATACGGTTCGATGCGCGCGGTGGCGGATTTCTTTTTCATGATGCGGGTGTCGGGGTCGATGCGTGCAGAGTACGCGCGGCGCCCGTACCGCTGTGTGTACACCTGTTCACTTCAAAAAAGAGTACAGTTTCGGCCATCCATACCATGCGGATCGCAACTGTGTTGCTGAAGGGAAGCTGAAAGGAGGCACGTGAAGCGTTACGAACAACTGGCCGACGATCTCCAGGCGCAGATCG
Organism: Burkholderia sp. ABCPW 11; assembly: GCF_001523445.1. Classification (NCBI taxonomy): domain Bacteria; kingdom Pseudomonadati; phylum Pseudomonadota; class Betaproteobacteria; order Burkholderiales; family Burkholderiaceae; genus Burkholderia; species Burkholderia sp. ABCPW 11. The sequence goes on from NZ_LOVM01000025.1 coordinate 226,160, forward strand.
AGCGAGGCGTGTACCGGCCCGGCGAACGGATTCCGTCGGTGCGGCAGGCGAGCCGGCAGCAGCAGCTCAGCGTCACGACCGTGCTGCGCGCGTACCTCGTGCTGGAAAGCCGCGGCCTGATCGAAAGCCGGCCGCAGTCGGGCTACTTCGTGCGGGCGCGCGCGGCGGCGCCGGCCGAGGCCGAGCTGCATGTCTCCGCACCCGCCGCCGAGCCGTCGGCCGTGGACGTGAGCCGGCTCGTGCTGTCGACGCTGCGCTCGATCGCGCGCGACGACGCGGTGCCGCTCGGCTCGCCGTATCCCGACGCGTCCCAGTTTCCGGTGCAGCGCCTCGCGCGCTATGCGCAGACGATCGGGCGGCGGCGCACGCGCTGGGGCGTGATCGACGACCTGCCGCCCGGCAATCAGGAGCTGATCCGCCAGATCGCGCGGCGCTATGCGGAGCGCGGCGTCGCGGTCGAGCCGGGCGAGATCGTGATGACGATCGGCGCGACCGAGGCGATCAACCTGTGCCTGCAGGCGGTGGCGAAGCCGGGCGACACGATCGCGGTGGAGTCGCCGACGTTCTACGCGATGCTGCACGCGATCGAGCGGATGGGCATGCGCGCGCTGGAGGTCGCGACGCACCCGGGCGACGGCATCGATCTCGACGCGCTCGAGCGGGTCCTCGCGCGCGAGCCCGTCGCCGCATGCATGGTGATGCCGAATTTCCAGAATCCGCTCGGCTTCCAGATGCCCGATGCGCGCAAGCGCGCGCTGGTCGAACTGCTCGCGAAGCACGGCGTGCCGGCGATCGAGAGCGACGTCTATCACGAGCTGCACTTCGGCGACACGGCGCCGAGCGCGCTGAAGTCGTTCGATCGCGACGGACTGGTGCTGCATTGCGCGTCGTTCACGAAGAGCCTGTCGCCGCGCTACCGGATCGGCTGGGCGATGCCGGGCCGTTATCGCGACCAGGTCGAAAAGCTGAAATTCCTGAACACGCTCGCGACGCCCGCGATCGAGCAACTCGCGATCGCCGAATACCTGAAATACGACGGCTACGATTTTCACCTGCGGCGCATGCGCAAGCAGTATGCGCAGCAGGCGAGCCTGATGAGTGCGATGGTGCGGCGTTTCTTCCCGGAAGGCACGCGGCTGTCGCAGCCGCAGGGCGGCTATGTGCTGTGGGTCGAACTGCCGCGGCAGGTCGACGCGATGAAGCTGTATACGCTGGCGCTCGCGCAGCGGATCACGGTCGGGCCCGGGCACATGTTCTCGGCCGGCACCGATTACCGTCATTTCATCCGGCTCAACTACAGCTACCCGTGGTCGCGGCAGATCGAGGACGCGCTGAAGGTGCTGGGGCGGCTCGCGTCGGAGTGCGCGGCGCGGTGAGCGCCGCTGCCCGACGGCGGGGCAGACGGCCGCTGGCGGCCGGCCGTCGTGGCCGCTATCAAGCCGCGCGCGGCGCGTGCAGCCCGGCTTGCGCGGCGTCGGCCATCTGCCGCATGTCGAAGCCCGACGGATGCTGGTACACGCGCAGCCCGAATTCAGGCAGCACCGCGATCAGATGGTCGAACAGGTCGGCCTGGATGGTTTCGTAGTCGACCCACGTCGTCGTATCGGTGAAGCAGTACAGTTCGAGCGGAATGCCCTCGGCCGTGAGCGGCAGTTGTCGCGCCATGTTCGTCATGTCGCGGCGAATGCGCGGATGGCCCTTCAGGTAGTTCGCGACGTACGCGCGGAACGTGCCGAGATTCGTCAACTGGCGGCGGTTCGCCGGGCAGTCGCCGGCCGCGCCGAGCGTGCCGTTCCATTGCTCGATCGCGTCGACCTTGTCCTCGAGATAGTCCTTCAGCAGCGTCAGGCGTTCGAGCCGTTCGATCTCGTCGTTCGTGAGAAAGCGCACGCTCGTCGCATCGACGAACAGCGCGCGCTTGATGCGGCGGCCGCCCGCTTCGGTCATCCCGCGCCAGTTCTGGTAGCTCTCGGTGATCAGCTTCCACGTCGGCACCGTGATGATCGTGTGATCGAAGTTCGCGACCTTGACGGTGTTCAGCGTGATGTCGATGACCGTGCCGTCCGCCCCGGCCGACGGCATCGTGATCCAGTCGCCGATCCGCAGCATGTCGTTCGACGACAGCTGCACGCCGGCGACGAGGCCGAGCAGCGTGTCCTTGAAGATCAGCATCAGCACCGCGGACATCGCGCCGATGCCGGACAGCAGCAGGCCGATCTGCTTGCCGGTCGCGTCGCCGATCACGACGAGCGCGGCCGTGATGAACATCACCAGCTTGACGAGCTGCATCGCGCCTTTCAGCGACAGGCGCGGCTGGTCGCGCTGCGACGTGCGGTGCGTATGCTCGAGCGCGGACAGCGTCGCGCTGATGGTCATCGTCACGAGGAACACGATCAGCGCGAACAGCACCTTGTCGGCGACCTGCGCGACCAGGCCCGGCATGCCGGGCACCGCGCCGAGCCCGAGCTTGATCACGACGAACGGGACGATGCGGTTCAGCCATTTGAACGCGCCGAATTCGAACAGCGCGTCGTCGACGCGCGTGGCGGACAGCCGCGCGAGACGCGCGACCACGCGAAACAGCAGGAAGTGGACGACGGCGGTGACCGCGCCGGCGGCGGCGAGCAGGACGACGATGCCGACGAGCGGCGTCAACCAGGATTCGTTCAGGGTCATAGGGGTGGACTGGGGCCTTCTTGTGCGTTGAATCGGCGCCGCGATGCGACGTACGCCCGGTGAAGGGCGCATGAAAGGGACCGTGATTGTGCCATCGGGTTCCGGATGCGTGCCGTCGGCGTCGAACAGGGCATCCTGCTGGCCGTTGCGTTGTCGCTGATGCGGCACGTGCGCCACAGCTACCAGCCGCACACGATGGTGCTCGAACCCGTCGCCGGCAACGGCCGGTGGCAGCCGGTGCCCGCCCGGCGCGGCGCGATGACGGCGCCCGGGTTGATCGTCTACCGGTTCGGCGCCGACCTGTTCTTCGCGAACGATCATCTGTTCGCTGCCGAAGTGACCGCGCTCGTCGATGCGGCGCCGCCGGTGCCGCCGCGCTGGTTCGTCGTCGATGCGGGGGCGATCGCCGATGTCGATTATTCGGCCGCGCGGACCCTGGCCGATCTCGTCAGGACGCTGCATGCGCGCGGGATCGGCGTGCTGTTCGGGCGCGTAAACCGCTATCTGCGCGCGGACATGGATCGTCATGGGATCACCGACGTGGTCGGTGCGTCGTGCATCTTCGCCACGCTGCATCAGGCGCTCGAGGCGGCGGGCACGACGCCCGCGCCGCAGGAGCCGGGCACGGTGTAGCGGGCAGCGCCGCTACGCGACCGCGCGCAGCCGCGCGAAGCCGTTGCGCAGGTAGCGGGCCAGCTCCGTCGCGGCGGGCATGTGCTGGCCGCGCGGCACGTGCAGGTCGATCGAGAAATTCGGCAGGGCGGGCAGGCCGCTGCCGGCCGACAGGATGTCGAGATCGGGCGGCACGGTGGACGCGAGCCAGACGGTCACGGCAAGATCGGCGCGCACGGTCGCGGCCGTTGCATCGAGGCTGCCGTTCTCGAACACGGTGCGCCACGGGCGATCGCAGCTGCGTAGTGCGTCGAGCACCGTCGGGCGGAATGCGCAGGTCTGCGCGACCATCGATACCGGCAGCGGCGAGTGCCGATGCGCGATGCCGCCTTTCGCGCCGACCCATACCAGCCGGTCGACGGCGATGCACTCGCCGCGCGACGACCCGACCGGCGCCTCGATCAGCGCGACGTCGGGCTCGCCGTGCTTGAGCCCGCGCCGCAACTCCGGCGACGCCGCGCACACGAGCGTGAGCGTGACCTGCGGATGCGCATGCGCATAGCTTTTCAGGATCGGTGCGAGACAAGTGCCGACCAGATCCTGCGGCGCACCGAGACGCACCGCGCCTTCCACCGCGCCGGCGCTCAGGTCGGCGAGCAGCGCATCGTGAGCGGCGAGCAGCCGGCGCGCCTGTTCGAGCAGCCGCTCGCCGGCCGCCGTCAGCAGCAGGTTGCGATGCTCGCGAACGAACAGCGGCCCGGACAGCGTTTCGAGCCTCGCGACCTGCTGGCTGATCGCGCCTTGCGTCAGATGCAGCGCGTGGCCGGCTGCCGTCATGCTGCGATGATCGGCGACCGAGACGAATGCGCGCAGCAGCGCGAGGTCGAGATTGCGTGCCATGCGTCGCATTATGAATGCTAATGGGTAGCATAAAAAGCTTTCGCTGTCGTAATGACGAAATCGCAGGTAAAAACAGGGGTTCCGTGACGACGCTCGCGACCGCGTCGGGCGCCCATTTCGGCTATCGGCGTTCGTTGCCGTTGATGGCGGGCATCGCGGCTGGCCTCGCGTCGATGGCGGCGGCGGCTGCCGCCGGCCTCGGCAGTGTGCTGCTCGCGCTGCCTGCGTTGCAGCTCGCGATGAAAGCGGTCGGCTCGGCATACCTGATGTGGCTGGCCGTGCGCATCGGCCGTGGCGGCAAGCCGCGGCTCGATGTCGACGTGCATCGGCCGCAAGGGTTCGTGAGCGGCGTGTGGATGCTGTGGCACAACCCGAAAGGCTGGGCGATGACACTCGGCGCGGCCGCATCGTTCGCGGCGCTCGCGTCGGGGCCGGCACGGCTCGGCGTGCTGCTCGGCTTCGCATTCGGCGTGGCTGCGATGGCGTCGTTGTCGCTGTGGTGCCTCGCCGGGCTGCTGTTCGCACGCGTGTTGCGTACGGAGCGGCAGTGGCGCTGCCTGAATGCGGGGCTCGGCTTGTTGCTCGTGGCGTCGATCGTGCCGATGTGGTTGCCTTAGCGGGAGGCCGCGCACGCGGCGCGGCCCGTCTTCAGCGCGAACCGGCCGGTGTGTTGCGGGCTCGTCCGTCGCCGCCTGCGCCAGCCGAGCGCAACGGCAGCCGCAGCGTCGTCGCGAAGCTCGCCGCATGCAGCGCACACAGCAGCCCGAACGCCCATGCATACGCGACGGCCTGCGTGCCGCCCGCCGACGTCGATTCGGCCTGCAGCCGCCACGCGAGAAACAGCGTGCATAACGTCGTGAACGTCGGGCCGCCGAGCCGTTGCACGATGTTGAGCGACGTGGTCGCCATCGGCAGGTTGCGGCGCTCGACCGACGCATACGCGGCGGTGATCGACGGCGCGCCGATCGCGCTCTGGCCCATGCCGCGCAGAAACAGCGCCGGCACGAGCACGAGTGGATCGTAGCCGGTCAGCGAGAGGAACACGAACGGCAGCGTGGCGAGGAGTGCGAGCAGGGCGCCGGCCGCGGCCAGCCGGCGTACGCCAAACCGGCTCGTCAGCGCGCCCATCGACGGATAGGTGACGAGCATGCCGAGCCCGAGCGGCGCGAGCAGCCAGCCCATTTCGCCCGGGGTACGCCCGCATGCCTGGATCAGGAACACGGGAATCAGCATCTGGCCTGCATACAGCGCACCGTTCGACAGGAATTGCGTGCTGGCTGCCGCGCCGAACACGCGCGAGCGAAACAGTGCGAGATCGATCAGCGCATGCTTGCCCTGGCGGCGCTCGAAGCGCAGGAACGCGACGAGCAGCAGCGCCGAGCTTGCGACCGCCGCGATGCCGGGCGCCGAGCCGATCCGCTCGACGCCGTACAGGAACAGCACGAGGCCCGGCGACAGCAACGCGAGGCCGATCCAGTCGAGTGCGCGCCGCGGCGCATCGTCCCGGTCGCCGGGCAGGAACCGCGCGGCCAGTGCGAGCGCGAGCGCGCCGACGGGCAGATTCACCAGAAACAGCCAGCGCCACGACATGTGCTGCAGGATCGCGCCGGCCACGACCGGGCCGAGGATCGGCGCGAGCAGCACCGGCACCGCCGCGTAGCCGATCACGCGCGCCATCTGCTGGCCGGCGACGCGCGCGATCATCATCTGCGCCATCGGTGCGAGCAAGCCGCCGCTGACGCCTTGCAACACGCGGAACGCGATCAGCGACGGCGCGGACCACGCGAGCCCGCACAGCGCCGACGTGAGCGTGAACGCCGAGAAGCACCACAGGTAGAGCGCCTTTGCACCGATGCGGTCGACGAGCCAGCCGTTCAGCGGCAGCACCAGCGTCAGCGCGAGCAGGTAGCCGCTCGTCACCCACTGGATCGTCGACAGGCCGGCATGCAGGTCGGTCGCGAGGCTCGACAGCGACACGTTGACGATCGTCGCATCGAGCTGCGACAGCAGCGAGCCGAGCGTCGCAACCGCGCTGACTTTCCAGATCGACGGATCGAGCCGGCCGGCCGCGTGGCCCGGCGCCGGCCGGATGCGCTCGTCGCTCACGCGCCGCGCCGGTCGAGCAGCGCGACGATGTCCTGCGTCGTGCCCGTTTCGCCGAGGCGCGGGAACAGCCGCTCGACGCTGTTGACGTGCGCGTCCGCGTTGAGGTCGGTCATCGCGTCGACGGCGAGCGTCACGTTGTAGCCGAGTTCGTGCGCCTGCCGCGCGGTCGATTCGACGCCGATGCTCGTCGCGACGCCGGTCAGCACGATCTGCGTGACGCCGGCAGCCTTCAGATGCGCGTCGAGACCGGTGCCGGTGAAGGCGCCCCAGGTCCGCTTCGTCACGACGTGGTCGGTCGGCTGGCGGTTCAGTTCGGGCACGAGTTCGGTCCAGTCAGCGGGGAGCTGCGCCGTGCGCGGCGGTTGCTCGGTGCGGCCCGGTGCGCCGCCCGCGACGTTGACCAGCACGACCGGCAGGCCGCGGCTGCGGAATGCGTCGAGCAGTTCGCGGGTGCGGGCGATCACCGGTGCGACCGGGTGCGCGGTGGGGAGGGCGACGATGCCTTTCTGCAGGTCGATGACGACCAGCGCCGTGTTCGTGTCGAGACGGGTTGCGCTCATGATGGGACTCCGGGGAAGGGACGAGGAGAGCCGTGCGCGCGTATGCCGCGTGGCGCACGGGCCGGTTCATTGCTCGCCGATGCGGCGGATCAGCGGGATGGCCGCGGCAAGCGTGTCGATGTCTTGCGGGTCGAGCTTCTCGATCGCGGCGCCGAGCCATCGGTGTTTCGCGGCGTGGCGCTTGCGTCGCGCGTCGAGGCCGGCGGCGGTGAGTTTGAACAGGATCTGGCGGCCGTCGGTCGGATGCGGTTCGCGCTCGACGAGCGCGTCTTCCTCGAGGCTCGCGAGGATCGCCTTCATCGACTGAGGCTTCATCGCCTCGGCGCGCGCGAGATCGGCGGTCGTCATCGGCCCGTGCCGTTCGAGCCGTGCGAGCGCGCTCGTCTGGGACATGCCGAGCCCTTCGGAATCGATCTCGGAGCGCAGCCGGCGGATGAGCTGGCCGACCGCGAGGGTCAGGTCGGCGGCGACGGTTTCGGCGGAAACGCCGGGTTTGCGTGGCGGGTTCATGCGGCTAAGCATAGAACACGACAGTTAAACTTGCAAGTTTAACTGTCGAATTGGTCGCCGGCTGGCGGCGCTGCCGGGCGCGATTACGCGCGTCGATTCGCGATCGGTACGACTTCGCTGTATCGCGGGGTCGCGTTTTCGTGCAGCAGATCGCCGAGGTACTGGCCAAGTTCGTCGGCGGCGAGCGTCGACGGGATCTGCAGATTGGCCGGGCGCCGCTTGCCATCGGCGCCGAGATCGAACACGGCCCAGCGGCCGTTCGTGCGCACGACGGCGAGCAGCCGGCCGAACGCGTTGAAGCGGTATTCGTGCTGCATGACGTCGCTCCCGTAGGCGTGAACGCGCCGGCTGCCCGGGCGCGGTTACCGGATCGAGCAGGACAGCCAGCGATGGATCCGGATTGCGTCGCTCGATACGCCGGCACGCGTCGGTGCGCCGAGCAGCACGACCGTTTCGCGGCGGCCTTTTACGCGCATGCGCATCACGACGCCGTGCCCCGATTCGTTGATGAAGCCGGTTTTCTGCAGCCGGATCGGCAGGCGGCGGTAGCGCACGAGCGGGTCGGAGTTGACGTATACGAGTTCGCCGTCGCCGGGGCGCACGGTGGTCGACAGATCGGTGGAGAAATAGCGGATCAGCGGATCCTGCGCGGCCGCGCCGACGAGCCGCGCGAGATCTTCCGCCGTCGACACGTTGTGCGGCGACAGGCCGGTCGGCTCGCGGAAGTGCGTATGCCGCATGCCGAGCCGGCGCGCTTCGCGGTTCATCGCCTTGACGAACGCGGTGCGCCCGCCCGGATAGTCGCGGCTCAGCGCGGCGGCCGCGCGGTTCTCCGACGACATCAGCGCGATATGGAACATCTCGCGGCGCGACAGTTCCGAGCCGACCTGCAGGCGCGAACCGGTGAACTTGATCGTGTCGCGATCGCGCGCGGTCACGCGCAGCACGCCGTTCAGCGGACGATCGGCGTCGCGCGCGACGACGGCCGTCATCAGTTTCGAGATCGATGCGATCGGCCGTACGGCGCGCGCATTGCGGGCCAGCAGCGGGGTGCCGGAATCGACGTCGAGCACGTAGGCCGCGCGCGAATGCAGCGACCGGACCGCGCGCGGCGTGTAGCCGCAACTGGCGAGCAGCTTCGGTTTGGCAGGCGGGCGCGGGCGCACGGCCGTCGTGCGTTTCGCGCGCCGCTGCTGCGGTGCGGGTGCCGCGTGGCGTTTGACCGCCTGATGCGTCACGCGCGGGCGGCGATGCTTGACGGCCTTTTTCTTGCGATGAGGCTTCTTCTTGACGGCCTTCGTGTGCGCATGCGGCTGGGTGCGATGCGGCTGCACGCTTTGCGCGGACGCGTTCGTGGCGAATGCGAGCACCAGGAACGAAAGGGCGAGGATCAGGGTGGTCCGGGCGCGAGGCAGGCGCGCGATGAGGCCGGTCAAGCGAAAGTCTCCTTTTCACGCGCGATGCGGCTGCGCGGAATGCGTGGGCGGTCAGCGGGTGCGGGAAATTATACGGTCGATCGCCGCGCGATGACGATCGGATGACGTGCAATGACGCGTGATACGGGAGGATTTCCGTCGTGTTCGCGCTGCGGACAGCGGTGCGCGTGGGATGAAAAGCGGGCGGGCGTGCGGTTCAGCGCGGCCAGTTCCGCCGCGACACGACCGCAAAACTGATCGCGATCGAACCCGTCACCGCGCGTGGCGGCGCGTCTTCCAGCGCGTCGCCGAAGCGGAAGCGGCGGCTGCGCCCGTCCGTGCATTTGGCACGACGCTTCGGTGCGCGCGCATCGGCGACGACGGTGCATGCGGTTGTATCCGCGACATCGGATGATGGCTCGGCCACGCAGTCGGCTGCTGGATCGAGAGACATGACGGTGAATTCCGGGAAGGGCATGTCCGTATTGAACGCCATTGCATTCGATCGGTAAAATGAATATTTCGATCATTACGATTCCGTTGAAGAATGGAACTCAGACTGTTGCGCACGTTCCTGACGGTCACCGAGCTGTGCCATTTCAGCCGTGCGGCCGATGCGTTGCACATGAGCCAGCCTGCGCTCAGCAAGCAGATCGGCGCGCTCGAGGCGAGCCTCGGCGGCAAGCTGTTCGAGCGCGGCCGGCATGGCGCGGAACTGACGCCGTTCGGCGAACGCTTCCTGCCCGACGCGCAGGCGCTCGTGCGCGATGCCGACGAAATTCTGGCGCGTGCGCGGGAAGCAACGAGTGGCCAGCGCGGGCACTTGCGACTCGGCATCTGCTTGTCCGTGCTCACGCTCGTGCCGAAGCTGATCGCCGAATTCCGCCGTTGCAATCCGGGTATCGCGGTGACGCTGAGCGATCTGTCGTCGTCCGAACAGACGCGCCGGCTGCGCGCCGGCAAGCTCGACGCGGGCTTCCTGCGTGTGCCTGCCGACGAAGGCCTGTCGTCGTTCAAGGTGACCGACGAAGCGCTCGCGCTCGCGGCGCCGCCGCATCTCGGCTTCAAGCGCGTGCCGGCCAACCTCGACGTGCTCAACGAGATCGGTTTCATCGCGCTGCAGCGTGCGCGCGGGCCGGGGCTGGCCGCACAGATCGACCGGTGGTGCGTCGAGCGCCGCTTCGTGCCGCACGTGATGCAGCAGGCGGAGGACGTGCAGTCGGTGCTGACGTCGGTCGCGGCCGGCGTCGGCGTCGCGTTCATCCCGTCGAGCGCGCGGTACCTGCTGCGCGACGCGACGGTGCTGCCGCTCGACGGCCGGGACGCGAAGTGGCGCGTGGGGCTCGCGTGGCGGTCCGATCGCGACGATCCCGTCACCGCGCGTTTCGTGTCGTTCATGCGCGCGGCGCTCAAGGGGGCGTGACGCGGCGTATAGTGTCCGCGATCGTTTTCTCAATGCATGCCGGTGCCGACGCCGGCCGACGAACCCGAACCGATGACTTCAGAAACCGACGCATCCCCGCTCGATCCCGCACTCGTTGCCACGCTCGCGACGCTGCACGAAGCCGCGAGCGATCCGGCCGGCAAGGCGTGGTCGCTGCCGAAGATCGCGAAGCGTACGCAACTGCCGATGAGCACGCTGCGCCGCGTGCTCACGCAGCTCGACGCCGCGGGCCTGAGCGCGACGACGCTGAACGAGGACGGTACCGGCAGCGCCGCACTGACCGACGAAGGGCGCGCGGTGTGCGCGCAGCTGTTCGGCGCGGACGACGCCGGATGAACGAAAAACGGGCCGCGGATGCGGCCCGTTCGTCACCGAACGACGGCGGGTCGGGGCGTTCGGCCCGCGTGGCCGGCGCACGGGCCGGCACGTCGACATCCGCGCGACGTCAGAACCATTGCTTGTAGCGGCGCACGTAGATCGTCTTGACGATCTGCGCGAGCACGATGTAGCCGACCATCGTCGCGCCGAGCCACAGCCAGTAGGTGCCCGGCAGGTGCATGAAGCCGAGCGCTTGCGCGAACGGCGAGAACGGCAGCCAGCAGCCGATCGCGATCGCGGTGAAGGTCGACAGCAGCACCGGCAGCGACGCCGTGCTCTGCAGGAACGGAATCTTCTGCGTGCGCAGCAGGTGCACGACGAGCGTCTGCGACACGAGGCTCTCGATGAACCAGCCCGAATTCATCACGATCTGACCGCTTGCGCCGCCGTTCAGGTGATACAGCGCGCCCGCACCGAACACGGTCCACATCAGGATGTATGTCGTGATGTCGAATACCGACGACGTAGGCCCGACCCACAGCATGAAGCGGCCGATGTTGCCGGCTTCCCACTTGCGCGGCTTCTTCAGGAACTCGGGGTCCATCTTGTCCCACGGCAGCAGCATTTGCGACGTGTCGTAGATCAGGTTCAGCACGAGCAGCTGCGTCGCGAGCATCGGCTCCCACGGCAGAAACGCGCTGGCGACGAGCACCGAAAACACGTTGCCGAAGTTCGAGCTCGCGGTCATGTTCAGGTACTTCAGGATGTTGCCGAACGTCTCGCGGCCCTTGATCACGCCTTCCTCGAGCACCATCAGGCTCTTTTCGAGCAGGATGATGTCGGCGGTTTCCTTCGCGATGTCGGCGCCGCTGTCCACCGAGATGCCGACGTCGGCGTCGCGCAGCGCGGGCGCGTCGTTGATGCCGTCGCCGAGGAAGCCGACCGTGTGGCCGTTCGCCTGCAGCGCCTTGACGATGCGCGCCTTCTGCAGCGGCGTGAGCTTCGCGAACACGGTGGTGCGTTCGACGACCTGCGCGAGCGTGGCATCGTCGAGCGCTTCGATTTCCGTGCCGAGCATCGGCTTGCCGGGGTCGAGGCCGACCTGGCGGCACACCTTCATCGTGACGGTCGGGTTGTCGCCCGTCAGCACCTTCACCGCGACGCCGTTCTCGCGCAGCGCGGCGAGCGCCGGCGCGGCCGATTCCTTCGGCGGATCGAGGAAGGTCAGGAAGCCGCGCACGACGAGATCGCGTTCGTCGGCGGTGCGGTATTGCGCGCGTTCGTCGCCGCGCGGGATCGTGCGCGTGGCGAGCACGAGCACGCGGAAACCGTCCTCGTTGTACGCGGTGGCCTGTTCGAGCAGCCGCTTGCGGGCCACGAAGTCGAGCGGGCGCACACCGTCTTCATCCTGCACGTGCGTGGAAACCGCCAGCATTTCCTCGACCGCACCCTTGCAGATCAGCAGGTGCGCGCCGTGCGTGTCCTCGACGACGACCGACAGGCGGCGCCGCACGAAGTCGAACGGCAGTTCGTCGATCTTCTGGTAGCCCTGCGGCTTCACGCGTTCGCCGATTTCGTCGGCGCGCGCGACGACCGCGATGTCGATCAGATTTTTCTGGCCGCTCTGGTGGAAGCTGTTCAGCCAGCCGAGCCGCAGGATGTCTTCGTTCTTGTGGCCGGACAGATCGAGGTGATGTTCGAGGATGATCTTGTCCTGCGTGAGCGTGCCGGTCTTGTCGGTGCACAGCACGTCCATCGCGCCGAAGTTCTGCACCGAGTTCAGCCGCTTGACGACGACCTTGCGGCGCGCCATCGCGACCGCGCCGCGCGCGAGGTTCGCGCTGACGATCATCGGCAGCATCTCGGGCGTCAGGCCGACGGCCACCGCGAGGGCGAACGTGAGTGCGCTCAGCCAGTCGCCCTTGGTCAGGCCGTTGATCATGAACACGATCGGCACCATCACGAACATGAACTTGATCAGCAGCCAGCTGACGCTCGCGACGCCGCGGTCGAAGCTCGTCTCGACGCGCTTGTGGCTCACGACGTTGCGCGCGAGCGAGCCGAAGTACGTGTCTTCGCCGGTCGCGACGACGACGGCCGTCGCCGTGCCGCTGACGACGTTGGTGCCCATGAAGCAGACGTTCTCGATGTCGAGCAGCGACGCCGGTGCGTCGTCGGCCGCGGCGGCCGCATGCGTGCTCGCGGATTTGCCGGCCACCGCGCCGAGCGTGTCGTACTTCTCGACGGGCAGCGCCTCGCCGGTCAGCACGGCCTGGCTGATGAACAGGTCGCGCGACGCGAGCAGGCGCACGTCGGCGGGGATCATGTCGCCGGCCGAAAGATGCACGATGTCGCCGACGACGACCTCGCGCATCGGCACCTCGCGGCGCGCCGGCTCCGACGTGTCGGTCACCGCGCGCTGCACGGTCGCCGTCGTGCGGACCATCGCCTTGAGCTTCTCGGCCGCGCGCAGCGAGCGGAACTCCTGCACGAAGCGCAGCAGCGCGCTGATCGTGACCATCGTCAGCAGGATCGTCATGCCGACGTAATCGCGATCGTCGGGTGCCGCGAAGTAGACGTCGGTGCAGAAGCTGATGGCGGCCAGCACCAGCAGCACGTAGACGAACGGGTTATGGAACGAAAGCAGCAACTGGCGGGTCCAGTGCGGCGGCTTGTCGTGCGCGATTTCGTTCGGGCCGTCATGCTGCAGGCGGTCGGCGGCCTGGTCGTAGGTGAGGCCGCGCGTGCTGGTGCGCAGCGACTTCAGCGTGGCTTCGAGCGGGCGGGCCGCTTCCTGCGCGGCGCGCATGATGCGCGGGTCGTGCTGCTGGCCGGCGCCGGCCTTGATGAAGCCGCGCTGTTTCTTGTGCGAGGTGTCGTATCGTGTCGTCATGAATCGCTCCTTGCGCACGAGGCGGCGGGCGGGGAGCGACCGTGACGTTATCGACGCACGAGCGCTCCCCGCCGCGTCGCGTCAGGCGCGATCGGCTGTGGATCGGTAAGATCGGTAAAAGCGGGAACGCTCGCCGGCGCGCGTGATGCGGACGGCGTGTCGATGCGCAGCGTCGCACCGGCGAGCGGTAATCGACTACTGTCGTCTGAGTTCATCTGCACTCCTGTTGGTTGCGGATAGTCGGCACGGGCGATCGGCAGCGGCGCGCGCAACGAGGCACGCGGCCGGACGGCACGCGAACGGAGAGCGCACGCGGCCGGTGCCGCGCGCAACACGAACGCACGCGCGCGACGGCGCGTCGCGTGCATTCGACAACATCGAAAATTCGGCGGGGGATCTGGCCGGTAATCAGGCCGGAAGGGCGCCGCATCCTGCTTCCCGGGATGCGGCAGAAGACGAGGCTCTGCGCGTTTTCCTCAGGCAGCAGTCAAGTTGGTCGGACACCAACTACAACTCGCATCGGTGTTCACAGAACACTCCATGTAATTAGACGGGAGCGATGGTAATGGCTCGCTGTGCGAAGCGTCAACCCTTTTGTCGGCCTTTTGTCGGCCCTTTTTTCAGGCGTTTTTTCGGGATAATCGATCGTGCCGATGCACGTTCGCGGGCACATGCGACAGCCTGTCACGAAACAGCCGCGCGCGTGCCATGTCGGCATGCGCGCGGCCGCGTCGAAAGGGGTGCGGGTTACCGGTTCGCGGCCGCGACCGCGGTCCCTGCATCGAGGATGCCGGAGCCTGCCGGCATTGCCGTGCACGACGTACCGGCCGCCAGCTTCGCCGCGCGCGTGCCGCCTTGCAGCTTCTGCAGGATCTGCGCGGGCGTGAGATTGCCGTTCACCGACAGCATCAGCGCGGCGACCCCCGTCACCTGCGGTGTCGCGAGGCTGGTGCCGTTCGCGAGGCCATAGGTGTCGGTGCCCGGCGTCGTCGTGCCGGTGTTCGACGTCGACAGGATGTTGACGCCGGGTGCGCTCAGCGCGACATCGGCGCCGAAGTTGCTGAACGATGCGCGGCGGCCCGTCGCGTCGGTCGCGCCGACGGTGATCACGCCGCGGCAGTTCGCGGGCTGATCGAGCCCGTTCGACAGGCCGTCGTTGCCGGCCGCGACGACCACGGTCACGCCCTTCGCGGTCACGTCGTCGATCGCCTGCTGGAACGTCGTGCTGCATGCGCCGACCCCGCCGAGGCTCAGGTTGATGATCTTCGCGGGATTCGGATTGTTCGGCACGCCGTTGACGGGAATGCCGGCTGCCCAGCGCATGCCGTCGGCGATGTCGCTCGTCACGCCGCCGCACTTGCCGAGCACGCGCACCGGCAGGATTCGGCTGAGCCACGATACGCCGGCGATACCGGTGCCGTTGTTGGCCGTCGCACCGATCACGCCCATCACGCGCGTGCCGTGCCAACTGCTGTTGCTCGGCTGGCTCGCGCAGTGATAGTAAGGGCCGTTGGCGTCGTCCAGTTCCTGCTGCGTGACCCAGTCGCCCGGATCGGTTGCGTCCGGGCCGCGCGTCAAGCCGTTGTTGCTGGTGTTGATGTTGCTGATGAAGCTGTAGCCTTGCTGTATCAGGTTGCCGACGAGGTCGCCGTGCGGCCGGTAGCCGGTGTCGAGCACGGCCGTGACGACGGTCGGCGAACCCTTGGTCTGGTTCCATGCGGGCGGCAGGTCGACGCCGGCGGTCGGGTCGGACAGGTACCACTGCTGGTTGTAGAGCGGATCGCTCGGCGTGTCGCGGATCTGCATCGGGTGATCCGGTTCCGCGTAGTCGACATCGCTGTCGGCCGCGAACGCCTGTGCGAGCGCGGCGGCATCGGCGGCGGCCATGCGCTGGCCGAGCGACAGCACGGCCGCGCCGTTCGAGATCGTTCGCTCGACCTGCACGTTCACCGGCGTTTGCGGGACCGTGCTCGCGTACGCACGTGCACTGCCGGTCACCGGTGCCGTCCAGCGCGTCATCGCGCGCTGGATCACCGCGTCGAGTCGCGAGCCGTTGTCGACGGCCGCCATCGCACGCGTGGCCGTCAGCGTTTTCAGCTTGACGATCAGGTGATCGACCGGCGGCTCGACCGGTGCGGCCTGTGCGGCCATCTGCACGGCGGCCTGCTGCGACGTGCACGCATTGCTGCCGGACGACGCGGGCGGGGTGGTCGGGGCGGGCGCGGGAGCGGGCGTCGGTGCGGGGGCCGGTGCGGGCGCCGCGTTGGACGAAGACGGATTGCTGCCGTCGCCGCCGCCACCGCCGCAGCCGGCGAGGGGCAGCAGGGCGGCGGCGGACAGCATGCCGGCGAGCATGCGCGCATGTGCGGGGCGCGCCAGCGCGAAATGGAAACGTTTGGCTCTCATGTTGAAACTCGATCCTCTTAGATAACCGTCGTGCCGGCGGTGGCGCCGGTCCGGGCGAGCCGGACCTTGTCGTTTTTGTCTGACGGTTGCAGCGGGTTGCTGCGACGCGCCATGCACTGGGTAACGGCGTGCGCGGCGGCTTCTTGAGTGCGTTTCGCGAGAAAAACGACGGGTGCCGCAAACGATTACGTTGTTGCGTCGCAGCACGAACGCGCGTTTGGAACGGCCGGCACGGACGGCGCGGCCAAGCCCGCGCGCGGGTCGATCGGGCGAGACGAGCGGCGCGGGGCGGTTTGCGCGGCACGGAAAACATCGTTCAGGATCGGGCCGCGGCGGAAGGTTGCTTACGCTTCTCCTGATGTGACGCGAATATTGTCGGGCGTAGGATCGCGATTCGATCAACGTTTCGTCAGGAGACACGCATGGATCGCCGTTTCCGTTGGCTCGCCGTCGCGCTGGCCTGTGCGCTGGCCGGCACCGCGCACGCGCAGGCCCTTACCGGTACGCTGAAGAAAATCAAGGACACGGGTGTCGTGTCGCTGGGCATTCGCGAATCGTCGGTGCCGTTTTCGTATTCGGACAACCAGCAGAAGAACATCGGCTACTCGCGCGACATCGCGTCGCGCATCATCGATCAGTTGAAGACGGACCTGAACCTGCCGAACCTCGCGGTGAAGGAAATCCCGATCACGTCGCAAAACCGGATTCCGCTGCTGCAGAACGGGACGATCGACTTCGAATGCGGCTCGACGACGAACACGCTCGAACGCCAAAAGCAGGCCGCGTTCTCGAACAGCATCTTTTTGTACGGCATCCGTTTCAGCACGCGCAAGGATTCGGGCGTGAAGGATTTTGCGGACCTGGCCGGCAAGACGGTCGCGACGACGGCCGGCACGTCGGACGAGCGCCTGTTGCGCAAGCTCAACGAAGAGAAGGCGATGAACATGACGATCATCAGCGCGAAGGATCACGCCGAAGCGTTCATGAACGTCACGACCGGGCGCGCGGTCGCGTTCGTGATGGACGAGCCGCTGCTGTACGGCGAGATCGCGAAGGACCGCAACCCGGGTGCGTACACGGTCACCGGTACGCCGCTCGTTCACGAAAACTACGCGTGCATGATGCGCAGGGACGATCCGGCGTTCAAGCGCGTCGTCGACGGCGTGATCGCGAAGATGCAGACCTCGGGCGCGGCCGAGAAGCTGTACGACCAGTGGTTCATGCAACCGATTCCGCCGAAGGGCGTGAGCCTCAACTATCCGCTGTCGGCGGAGATGAAGCAGCTGTTCAGGAATCCGACGGACCAGGCGCAGTACTGATTCGGCCGGCGCAATGAAAAACCGCCGGCGTATGCCGGCGGTTCGAGCGTGCCGCGCCGGGTGGCGCGAAGCGTGTCAGGCCTTGATTTCCGGGCCGCGTGCGGCGGGTGCGACAGGTGCGGCCGGCGTTGCCGGGGCCGCCGAACGCGCCGGCGGCTGTGCCGGCACGAGGACGACGACCGGTTCCGGCATCGCCCAGAGCGGCATCGCGAAGCCGACCGTTTGCGGCATCGGCATTGGCATCGCGAACGCGTTGGCGAGCGCGATGTGCTGGAGCGCCATCATCTGCTGCTGCATCGCGACCATCTGCGCCTGGGCCGCCTGCATCCGGTACTGCGCGGCCTGCATCTGCCGCAGCGCGGCTGCCGGCGGCATGCCGCCCGACGACGACGTCTGCATCTCGAAGCTCGCGCCGCCTTGCGGGCTGTGCCAGCTCCACGTGCTGACCTTCATCGGGCCGACGGCCGTCTGGACGACGCGCGTTTCGGCTTTCACGGGCACGGCCTGCCCGTCGACATTGACGAACATCGGTTGGGCGGCCGCCGCCGCGCCGGTCTGCCCGGCCAGCGCGAACACGGGCGCAAGCGCCAGCGCGCCCGCCGCCATATACGAACGGAATCGCATCTTCGTATCTCCATCAAACGAGACTGATCGAATCAACAATGACGTGCGGCTCACGGAGTGAGCCATCCGAGACAATGCGACAGGCGGCTTAAATCAACATTAAAATCGCGGCCGGCCGGGCCGATCGGCGCATTTCGGGACGTGCCGCGATCGGTATTCAACCGCGCCCGCGCCAGGGACATCCTGTCGTGCGGTGCAACAACGGGCACAATACGGAATTCGCCGCGACCGCACGCATGTTCGCCAATCGAACATGGCACGATGCGCCACGGCTGCCTGTCCTCCTTCCCAGTCGTCATGAACGCCACGCTCACTCCCGCGCGCGAGTCGAATTCGCCGCGCTTCCTGCTGTTCCTGATCTGCCTGTTCGCGTCCGCCGGCCAACTCGCGATCGACATCTACGTACCCGCGCTGCCCGACATGGCCCGTTCGTTCGCGACCACGCCGCAGGCGATCCAGTCCAGCGTGTCCGGCTACATGGCGGCCTACGCGCTCGGGCAACTGATCTTCGGGCCGATCGCCGACGCCTACGGCCGCAAGCGCGTGCTCGCGTTCGGGCTCGTGATCTACACGATCGGCTGCCTGCTGTCGCTCGGTGCGCCGAACCTCGAGACGTTCGTGCTGGCGCGCTGCCTGCAGGGCTTCGGGATCGCGACCACCAACCTGCTGGCGAAGGCGATCATCACCGATTCGTTCTCCGGCCAGGCGTTGATGCACGCGTTCACGTACATGTCGATCGCGTGGGGGCTCGCGCCGATCGTCGCGCCGGTGATCGGCGCGCACCTGCAGGAATGGTTCGGCTGGCGCGCGTGCCTCGTGTTTCTGCTGGTCTACTCGCTGGCGATGTGGGCGCTGCTGTGGCGCTACCGCGAAACCTTGCCGAAGCCGGTGCATCTCGAGCCGCGCACGTTGATGGCGAATACGGGCAAGGTGCTGGCGAGCCCGGTGTTCCAGAGCTGTTTCCTCGCACAGGGGCTGTGCTACAGCATCCTGCTGGTGTTCAACATCGTCGGGCCGTTCATGGTGCAGACCACGCTGCACAAGCCACCGACCTTCTTCGGTTATCTCGCGCTCGGCATCGGCCTCATGTATTTCCTTGGCGGCTTGTCGAACCGGATTCACGGGCGCGGGCTGCCGAGCGCCGAGCAACGGCTGCATATCGGTGCGCGCGTGATGGCGGGTGCGTCGGTCGTGATGCTCGTGCTGGCGCTGACCGTCGGCCTGCGCGTGTGGACGCTCGCGACGCCGGTGCTCGTGATGGGCTTCTGCGCGGGCGCGATGTATCCGACGCTGATGGCCAAGGGCAATTCGTTGTTCCCGCATATCGCCGGTCTGACGAGCGCGATTCTCGGCTGTGCGCTGCTGCTCGTGTCGTCCGCGATGATGGGCCTGGCCGGTTTCGTGTCGATTCACGTGCTGACGCCGCTGGCCGTGTTCTTCGTCGCGCTGTCGTTCGTCGTGGTGTGGATGGTGACGAAGCTGCTGCGGTATCTGTCGCAGCAGCAGGCGGCGCCGGTGGTGTGCGGGAGTGAGGAGGCGGCGTAAGCGCCGGCTGCTGATCGACTCATGAACCGGATCCTGCTGAATCGCGTCGCCCGATCCGACGCCGCCGATCTGATCGCCGCCAACCGCGCGAGCCGGAGTCATCATCTGCCGTGGGTCGATTCGTTCGTCGACCAGGCCGGGTTCGATCAATGGTTCGCCCGCTGCCTGACGGGGCCGAACGTCGGATTCGTCGCGCGCGAGCGGGCGTCAGGCGCGGTGGTCGGCGTGGTGTGCCTCAACGAGATCGTCGGCGGCGTGTTTCAGAGCGCTTATCTTGCGTACTACGGCATGGCGGAGGCCAGCCGCAAGGGGCTGATGACGGAAGCGTTGCGCGCGGCGATCGGCGTCGCGTTCGGCGAACTCGGGCTGCACCGTCTCGAAGCGAACATCCAGCCCGGCAACCATGCATCGATCGCGCTGGTTCGACGGCTCGGGTTCAGGCAAGAGGGGTTTTCGCCGCGCTATCTGCGCATCGGCGGCGAATGGCGCGACCACGAGCGCTGGGCGCTACTGGCGGACGACGCGCGCGAAGGCGGCGCCTGACGATCGATTTCCGTCCCGTCGCGCGCCGCTTACAGCGGATGCGCGGCCCCGGCCTGCTGCAACAGCGACACGGCCACCGGATCCGGCAGTCCGTTCGGATCGATTGCCCCAGCCTTGGCCAGCGCGACGAGATCGCTGTCGACGCCCGGTTGCCCGACCACGAACGAAGTGGTCAGGAACGCCGGCGCGGCGAGCGTAACCGCATAGCGCTGCTGCAGGTTCGTCACCACGGCCGATTGCGCGGCCTGCACGATGTCCGGGCTGTTCATCGCCCGCTGGTAGCGCAGGGTGCCCTGGAAATTGCCGATCAGCCCGGCCGTGTTCGTCCCGAGTTGCGCAGCGAGATAAACGAGCATCAGCTCGGTCTCGGGCGTCGTATTGAAGGTGCCGCCCGCGTAGGCGAGCGAATGCAGGCTCGCGCCGCCCGACGCCACGGTGATGACGCATGGCAGCGCCGCGTTGAGCGTCACACGGTAGTTGCCGCCGCCGTCCGTCAGCGTCGTGGCCGAGCCCGCCGCGCAATTGACCGTTACTTGCGCGCTCGCGAGCGGGTCGCCCGTCGCGGCCGTGCCCGACAACGAGACGGTTTGCGTGTTGTCGTCGAAGCACGCATCGACGCCGAAGCAGGCATCGCCGTTGCACGCCTGGAGCGCGGCGAGCGTTGCAACGCACAATGCGCCCAGCGCGGGGCGAGTGAAGCGCATAAGGCGAATGTTCATGGTCGCGGGCAATCCGAGAGAATGAGGCAACCGGTGCGCGTGGGGAATGTGGCGCTGTTGCCATTCTATGTCCTGAACCGGGGCGAAAGCGAACACGGCCGGCCGGTCACGTCGGCGCGCCGGCTCAGGGCTTGCGCGCGGCCGGCTTCGCGAACGCGCCGCGCACCTCGAAGCCGATCGCATCCGCGACGTTTCCGCGCGCGTCGACGAGTTCCAGCCGGTGCCGGCCCGGCCACGGTAGCCACGCGACGCGGTCGGCATGGCCGATCACCTTGTCGTCGAGCCGCCACGCGAATTTCGTCGCGCGCCCGGCCGAGCGTTCGAACCAGATCCGCTGGTTCTTCGGCGGAATGTCCGGGTCGATCGCGAAGATCGTGCCGTCGGTCGGCGCGCCGATCGTCAGCGGCGCACGCGCGCCGTCCTTGCCGGGCGCGACGGGCGCCGCGAGCCGGATCGTGTCGACCGCCGTGCCCGCGACGAACCACTCGTTGCGAGCCGGCTCGATGTCGCGCTCGAACGCGATGCGGCGCGTCTCGACACCGGCCGGCGCGCGCGGCGCACGGCTCGGCAGGTCGCGGTGCAGATAGCCGACCACGGCCGACCACACGGGCGCCGCGCCCGTGACGCCCGACACGTCCCACATCGGCGAGCCGTCCGCATTGCCGACCCACACGCCGACCGTATAGCGCGACGTGAAACCGACGGTCCAGTTGTCGCGCATGTCCTTGCTCGTGCCGGTCTTGACCGCCGAGAAGAAGCGCGTCGCGAGCGGGTTGTCGAAGCCGAAGGTGCGCACGCGCGCGTTGTTGTCGGACAGGATGTCGGTGACGACGAAGCTGGCGGCTTCGCTGAACACGCGCGTGCCGGCGTCCGTCCGCGCGGGCGCCGATGCACCGGAGGCCGACGTCGGCGCCGTGGCCGGCAGGTCGACGACCTTGCGCGCGACGCCGCCGTTCGCGAGCGCGCGGTAGGCATTGGTCAGCGACAGCAGCGTGACGTCCGCGCTGCCGAGCGCGAGGCTGAAGCCGTAGTAATCGCCTTCCTGCGCGAGCGGCAGGCCGAGCGCGGTCAGCGTGCGCGCAAAGCGATGCGGCGTGACGAGCACCAGCGTGCGCACGGCGGGTACGTTCAACGAGCCGCCGAGTGCGCTGCGCACGCTTACCCAGCCCTTGAAATCCTTGTCGTAGTTCTGCGGAATGTACAGGCCGCCGCCGGCGGCGAGGTTGATCGGCGCATCGTCGAGCAGCGACGCGGCTGTCAGCCGTTTTTCGTCGAGCGCCTGCGCATAGAGGAACGGCTTGAGCGTCGAGCCGGCCTGGCGCGGCGCGAGCACGGCGTCGACGTCGCGCGCGCTCGACAGCGCCCCCGACGAGCCGACCCACGCGCGGATCTCGCCGGTCGCGTTGTCGATCACGACCACCGCGCCGTCCTGCACGTTGCGCCGGTGCGCGGGCGCATTGAGTTCGGTCAGCGCGCGCATCAGCGTGTCGCGCGCGAAGCGCTGCAGCGGCGCGTCGAGCGTCGTGCGGATCTGCGCGCCGGCCGCCGGCTTGACTTCGGCCGCGATGCGCCGCGCGAAGTGCGGGGCGAGCGCGGTGCCGTCCGCCGCGATGTCGTTACGCACGGCGTTGGCCGGGCGCGCCGTGACGAGCTGCACGTAACCGTCGAGCGAGGCGCACGCCTGCCCGGCATGCATGTCGCGCAGGATCCGGCACGCGCGCTCGGCGATCTTCGCGGGCGCCGCGTTGGGCGCACGCACGAGTGCGGCCGCGATCGCGGCCTCGCGCGCGTCGAGGCCCGATGGCGCCTTGCCGAACAACACCTGCGACAGCGCGCCGAGCCCGATCGTCTCGCCGCGGAACGGCACGAGGTTCAGGTAGGCCTCGAGGATCTGGTCCTTGCGCCAGCTGCGTTCGAGCCACAGCGCGTTCACGGCCTGCGTGGCTTTCTGCGGCAGCGAGCGCTGGCCCGAGCGGCGCGGCGAATCGCCGAGCAAGCCCGCGAGCTGCATCGTGACGGTCGACGCGCCGCGCGTGCGCTCGTTCCACAGGTTGCCCCACGCGGCCCCGGCAATGCCGCGCCAGTCGACGCCGCTGTGTTCGTAGAAGCGCTTGTCCTCGGACACGACGATCGCCTCGCGGAACGCGGGCGAAACGTCGGCGAGCGACACCCATTCGCCGCGCCGTTCGGCGAGGTCGACGCGCGTGCGCTGCAGCGGCGTGCCGTCGCGGGCGAGCAGCACCCAGTCGGAACTGCGCCAGTTGCGGCGCACGTCGTCGTAGCCGGGCAGCGCATGCGCGACGAGCGGCGCGGCCAGCACGACGGCGACGAATACGCGGCCGGCGAAACGCGCCGGCCGCGGCAAAGCGGGATCCATCATCGCGGTCTCGTCACTTGCCCGCGTCGGCCGGCTTCACGGTTATCGGCGGGTTCGGCCACAGGCCGTACACGGACGGTGCATACAGTGCCTCGACGCGCGTCGGCGGCAGTCCGAACGTGCCGACGTTGTTCAGCCGCACCGTGTACTCGACCGAGAATTTGCCCTTCGGCAAATAGTCGTAGTACGCGCGGTAGCCGTCGAAGTCGCGCTCGACGAACGTCGGCCACGCGCCGTCCGGCGTTTTCTCGCCCTGCGTCGCGGCTTCGGAATCGCGACCGAGGCCCGACCCGAGGATCGTCGCACCGGCCGGGATCGGATCGTTGACGGCGACCCACGTCATGTCGCTCTGCGCATCGATGTCGAGATGCACGCGCACGACGTCGCCGCGCGTCAGCACGCCCTTGACGGCGGGCGACACGGGCGTGACGGTCTTGGTGATCCGGTAGCCGGCCGCGAACGGCGAGCGCAGCGGCACGGCCGCGAGACTTTCGACGGTCGCCCACGGGCGGCCGGTGCCGTCCTGCGTGACCGACAGCGTGGCCGGCCCCTGCGACGCACGCGGCCACGGCAGCAGCACGCTGCGCGCGGCGGCCGCGCGGGTCGCGGGTGTGGCCGATGCGGGCGTATCGGCGGGCGCGGCCGATGCCGCCTGCGACCACGAGATCGAGCGCGCGTCGCCGCCGAGCGCAACCTTCGTCGCGCCGGCGACCGGCGTGCTCTCGTAGGTTCGCGAGAAGCGCTCGACCGCGAGCAGGCCGAGCGCGTTGGACGTCGTCGTCTGCCATGCGCCCTGGCGTTGCAGCGCGAGCAGGCCGGCCGTCACGCGCGGCATTTCGTCCTTCCACGCCGGGTCGCCGGCGAATTCCAGCGCGAGACGCGCGGAGTTGGTCTCGTTGCTGGTCATCAGCCACCACAGGTCGTCGTCGCGCGCGGTCGAGAACACGAGCTGCGTGCCTTGATACGTGAGGCGTGCCCGCAGGATCTGCTCGACCTGCGCGCGTTTCTCGTCGCGTTGCGGGATGTCCTTCACGCGCGTCAGGATCGCGTGATAGTCGATCACGGCCGACGTCGGCCACTGGTTCGGCGCGATTTCGATCGAGCCGAGCATGCGGCCCTGCGCGGCGCCGTAGCGCGACAGCGCCTCGATCGCGGCGAGCTTGCGCAGGTCGCGATCCTGGCGCGGCGCCCACGCGTTGCGATCGAGGCGGCCGTCGACGAAGCGCGCGAGCCCGGCTTCGAGCTGCGTGCGCAGGTCTTCCGGCAGCGCGAAGCGCGGATCGAGACGGCTGGCTTCGTCGGACACCACGAGCAGGTACGACGACAGCGTCGGGCTGCCGTGATGCGAATCGTCCGACGACGGCGGAAAGTAGCTTGCCAGGCCGTCGCTGTCGAGGTAGACGGGCATGCGGGCGATCAGCGCCTGCCATTGCGCAGGGTCGCGCAGCCCGATCGCACGCGACGTCTGCTGTTCGAGGCAGCGGTACGGATAGCGTTCGAACCAGCGCCGCACGCCGGGCAGGCCATCGGCGAGCTTCGACTGCAGCGACACGGCGATGCCGCCGCGCGGTGCGCCCTGGGCGTTGCTCACCGCGCCGGCCGGAGCCGCCACGGGCACCGTCAGCGTGCCGTCGACCTGCGCGAGCGTCGCCTGCTGGACGGTTACCGGCAGCGCGGGCACGACCTTCTGCGCGACGGCCAGCGCGTCGGACGCGCGCTTGCCGCCTTGCTCGGCCGCCTCGATGCGCCAGTTCAGCGCACCGGCCGCATCGAGCGCCTGCTCGGGCACGGTGATCGTCCACGCGACTTCGGTCGCGGCATTCGCCGCCAGCGATACGGTTTGCGGGGCGACGTCGAGGCCCGTCACGCGCGGCGTCACGACGACCTGCATCGCGCGGTCGGTCGTGTTGCGCAGCGTGACCTGCGCGCGGAACGCGTCGCCTTCGCGCACGAGCGGCGGCAGGCCGGAGATCAATTGCAGATCCTGCGTGCTGCGGATCGACGTGCTGCCCGTGCCGAAACGGTCAGGGCCGACCGCCGCGATCGCGACGATCCGGAAGCGCGTGAGCGCATCGTTCAGCGGCACCTCGACGGTTGCGCTGCCGTTCGCGTCGAGCGTCACGCGCGGGTTCCACAGCAGCAGGGTATCGAACAGCTCGCGGGTCGGCGCGCTGCCGCCGCCGCCGCCGGCCGGCACGGCCTTGCGGCCGAAGTGGCGGCGGCCGACGATTTCCATCTGCGCGGTGGCCGTCTCGACGCCGTACGCACGCCGGCGCAGCATCGCGTCGAGCAGGTTCCAGCTGTCGTTCGGCATCAGTTCGAGCAGCGCTTCGTCGACAGCCGCGAGCGCAATCTGCGTGCCGGCCGGTGCCGGCTGGCCGTTCGGCAGCGTGACCTTCACGTGCGCCTGCGCCTTGCTGCGGACCGTGTAGCGCGTCGCGTCGGTCGTCACGGTCACGCCGAGGCGGTGAACGCCCGTGCCGACCTTGATTTCGCCGAGGCCGTAGCGGAACGCGGGCTTCGACAGGTCGACGAACGCGGTCGGCGCCTCGTAGTGGCGGCCTTCGCGCCAGAACGCGCGCGCCCATTCGACCGGCGCCTTCCAGCCCCACGTGAAGAACGAGTACCACGGCACCTCGCGAATCCGGCCGCGCAGCGCGAGCACCGACACGTAGACGTTCGGCCCCCACGATTCGCCGACCTTCAGGTCGACGGTCGGGTTCTTGCCGTTCAGCTCGACGATGTGCGTTTCCATCACGCCGCCGCGCTCGACCGCGACGAGCGCGGTCGCGTAGCGGAACGGCATGCGTACCTGGAAGCGGGCCGTTTCGCCCGGCTCGTACGAGGTTTTCTCGGGGATCACGTCGATCCGGTCGGTGTTGTCGCCGCCGAACCAGAGTTCGTCCTCGCGCGTGACCCATACCGACGTCGATGCATTCGACGTGCGGCCGTCGCCGTCCTTCGCGACCGCGATCAGCTGCACGTTGCCGGCCTGCTCGAGCGTCGCGTCGCAGGCCATGCGGCCCTTGTCGTCGGTCTTGCCCGAGCACAGCACGCCGAGGTCGCGCGTGTCGCTCTTGTTGTCGTATGCATAGAAGCCGCCGACCATCCGCTTGCGCGACGACGTCGTGATGCGCGCGACGCCCTTGATCTCGATCGGCACCGACGCGCGCGGCTTGCCCTGCAGGTCGACCGCCAGTGCCTGCACCGGCACGCGCTGGCCGACCGACACCCAGCGGCCTGCCTTGATGCCGGCTACCACCGCGGCCGGCCACAGGATCGTGTCGCCGCGGATCGTCTGCACTTCGCCGTTCGGATCCGCGAACGTCGCCTCCAGCGCGATGCGCTTCGGCGCGTCGACGTCGGGCAGGCCCTTGAGCGTGACCGAACCCGCGCCGTTGCGATCGAGCGTCAGCGGCAGCTTGTCGGCGATCAGCTTCGTCGCGTCGGGATCGTTGTTCGACGACGACGCGTTGTCGCCGTCCTGCGAATCGTCGTCGGCGTTGCCGTCGCTCGTGTCGGGACGATATGGCGTGAAGCTGAAATCCTCGAAACGATCCGCGAACGGCGGCGACGCCCATTTCATCAGCGCCGACACCTGGACGGGCAGGTTCGATGCGCCGCCGCCCGACACATAGTCGATCTGCACCGCGAGCGGCGCTTCCTTCACGGCGACGAGCGGGCTCTTCTGCGCGTCGCGCGCGCCGATCGAGCCTTTCAGCACCGGCAGGCGGAACGCCTCGACGCGGAAACTGCCGCTGTAATAGGTGGCGGTTGGCGCGTCTTCCGGGCCGCCTTCGAGTTCGACGCTGTACTCGCCGAGCTTCGCGGCGGCCGGCAGCGTGAACTGCGAGTCCGCGCTGTGGTCGGCAGCCCACGTGAGCGGCAGCTTGTACGTCTGGCCCGTGCCGAGATGGCGGATCGTCAGGCGCGTCGGGTATTGCGACGGGAACGCGAGGCTCTGCAGCGTCTCGGTGCGGATGAAATGCTTCATCGACACGGTTTCGCCGGCGCGCAGCAGCGTGCGGTCGAACACCGTATGCGCGCGCACGGTCGGTGCGCTGTCGGTATCGGTCGGCACGTTGAAGCGCCACGATTCGATCCCGCGGTTCCAGCCCGAGCTGACGAACGCCATGTCGGGGCCCGTCTTCGGATCGTCGACGCGCGCCGACACGAAGTAGTCGTCGTAGCGCTGTTCCGACGCGCCGCACGCGCGCTTCGGCTCGAACGGCCCGTCGATCTTCAGCAGGCCTTGCGCGTCGGTCTTGCCGGCCGCGATTTCGTCGCCGTTGCAGTCCGACACGCGGATCTGCGCGTTCGGCACCGGCTTGCCCTTGTCAAGCGTCGTGACCCATACGAGGTTGTTCTCGCGCCCCTGTTTCAGGTGCACGCCGAGGTTCGTGACGAGCACGGTGGTGCGCACGTACATGCTCGACGGCTTCGCGAGCAGCGAGCGGCCGAGCGCGGGCGACGCGAGTTCGAGCACGTAGAAGCCGGGCTTGTCGATCGGCACGCCGACCACTTCGAACGGGCGCAGCGTCTTCGGGTCGGCCTTCGGCAGCGTCAGCACCTGCGCACCGGGCTCGCCCGTCAGCAGCGACAGCGAGCGCACGTCGATGCGGCGGTTTTGCGGCGCGGGCTGCTTCTCGCCGGCCGCGAGCGGCACGTAGACGGGGTGTTGGCCCTTGCGTTCCAGCAGGCCGGGTATCTGGTCGTCGATCGAGCCGGCCGTCATCGACCAGTTGTCGAAGCGATCGACGGTGCGCATCCATTGGCGGATCGCGGTGTCGTTCTCGACCTTCAGGTTCGCGAATTGCGCGCCGCCCGCATTGAGGCCGGCGATATGCAGGTCGGCCTCGACGTTGCGCAGCGTGACGGGCACCAGCGCGGGCGTACCGGGTTCGGCGAAGCGCTCGACGATCCCGAAGGTGCCCGACGAGAATTTCGCGAGCGGCGGCATCGGCGCGGTGCGCGTCGCGAGCGGGAACAGGTCGGCGTTGGACAGCGGCCGGTCGGTCACGTCGCGCAGGCCCGACGGCAGCTCGACGGTCAGCGCAGCCTGAGCGGGCAGCGGCGGGTTGAACGTGACGGTCGTCACTTCCTCGCTGTGGTCGTCGGCCGCGAAGGTCGGCGACAGCGAACCGTCGGGGCCGCGCAGCTTGATCGCGTCGGCCTGCTTGCGCGAGATCGGCGCGTTGAACGACAGCGTGAGCGGGCGCAGCGGCGTGCAGGGCGCCTTCGCGTTCTCGCGTTCGCACGAGAAGCTCGCGGCGAACGGTGCGCGCACGGTGAAATCGAAACGCCGTTCGGTTTCGTTCGCGATGCCGCTCGGGCTCGCGACGCCCTTGCCGTACACCAGCTGCACCTTCGCGCTCGCCGGCAGCGCCTGCGAACACGACAGCGTCAGCACGCGCGCCGCCTCTTTCTTCAACCCGAAATGATCGAGCAGGGCGTTGCGCGTATCGTCGTCGGCCGCCGCGACGGGAATGCGGTTGCCGATGCCGGCCGCTTCGCACCAGATGTTCGCGAGCGCCGAGCGCGGCTCGGCCGGGCCGTTCAGCTTCATCACGAAGACCTGCCGCTCCTCGATCTCGCGCGAGCCGGGGCGCACCGACACCGGAAACGGGCCGCCCGTCTGGAACGTGAAGCGACGCGGGCCGCTGACCGCATTGCCCGCGACCGAACGCAGCGTGTCGTTGAGCGCGACCGAGCAGCGTACGCCGGGCGGCAGGTCGCTTTCGAAATCGTAAACCCAGGTCTTGTCGTCGAGCCAGTGGCCCTGGCCGCGTGCGGCCGCCGAATCGTTGCAGCTCACGCGCGCCGGATTCGGCGCGGAGGCCGAGCCGAAGGCGACCATCGGTTCGTCGAACTTGACGACGCTCTGCCGGACTTCGGTGACGGTGCCTTGCGGCGACACGCTCACCGTGCGCGCCGCGCCCGCATGCAGCGACAGGGCCGCGGCGCCGCCGAGCGCCGCCACGGCGCCGATGCGCCAGAGCAGCCGGATCGTGTGGTTGGTTCGATGCGTTTCTTTGTTGTGCTTGTCGCGCTGCTTCATCGCTCGATTGCCCTCGGAGGGAAGCTTTCTGTTTGATTGCACGGGATTCTAACCGACCGTCATGCGCGCGCAGCATGGCATGCAATGTGTCGCCGGCGCGCGACACGGGGGTGCGTGCCGCAGATTTGTCGCGTCGACGACACAAAAATGCAGCGAAATGTCGATTGTCACGGATTGCGGAACATTAAATGGACTATAAAAAGATTGTTTGATCCGGCGTGTGCGCGTACATTGCAGGTCCGCGCCAATGTTTGAGAAATATCAAGCGTGGTTTTCCCGAATCCGGTGTTCGAGAGAAGGAAACATGCACAACGACAACACCCCCCAATCGCGTCGTGACAACGACGCAGCCGCAACCGGCATCACGCGGCGTCAATGGCTGCAGGGCGCACTGGCGCTGACGGCGGCGGGCCTCACGGGCTCGCTGGCGTTGCGGGCCCTGGCCGACGATCCCGGCACCGCGCCGCTCGATACGTTCATGACGCTTTCCGAAGCATTGACCGGCAAGAAAGGGCTGAGCCGCGTCACCGGCCAGCGCTATCTGCAGGCCTTGCAGAAGGGCTCGTTCAAGACGGCCGACAGCCTGCCGCAGCTCGCCGGCGCGCTCGCATCCGGCTCGCTGAATCCCGACCAGGAATCGCTCGCACTGACGATTCTCGGCGCGTGGTATCTCGGCATCGTCGACAACGTCGTGATTACCTACGAAGAAGCATTAATGTTCAGCGTGGTGTCCGATACGCTCGTGATCCCTTCGTATTGCCCCAACAAACCCGGCTTCTGGGCCGAAAAACCGATCGAGAGGCAAGCCTGATGGCCGATACCGATACGCAAAAAGCCGACGTCGTCGTCGTCGGATCGGGTGTCGCCGGCGCGATCGTTGCACACCAGCTCGCGATGGCGGGCAAGTCCGTGATCCTGCTGGAAGCCGGCCCGCGCATGCCGCGCTGGGAAATCGTCGAGCGCTTTCGCAACCAGCCCGACAAGACCGACTTCATGGCGCCGTACCCGTCGAGCCCGTGGGCCCCGCATCCGGAATACGGCCCGCCGAACGACTACCTGATCCTGAAGGGCGAGCACAAGTTCAACTCGCAGTACATCCGCGCGGTGGGCGGCACGACGTGGCACTGGGCCGCGTCGGCGTGGCGCTTCATTCCGAACGACTTCAAGATGAAGACCGTGTACGGCGTCGGCCGCGACTGGCCGATCCAGTACGACGACCTCGAGCATTACTACCAGCGTGCCGAGGAAGAGCTCGGCGTGTGGGGCCCGGGCCCCGAGGAAGATCTGTACTCGCCGCGCAAGCAGGCGTATCCGATGCCGCCGCTGCCGTTGTCGTTCAACGAGCAGACCATCAAGAGCGCGCTCAACGGCCATGACCCGAAGTTCCACGTGGTGACCGAGCCCGTCGCGCGCAACAGCCGCCCGTACGACGGCCGGCCGACCTGTTGCGGAAACAACAATTGCATGCCGATCTGTCCGATCGGTGCGATGTACAACGGCATCGTCCACGTCGAGAAGGCCGAGCAGGCTGGCGCAAAGCTGATCGACAGCGCGGTCGTCTACAAGCTCGAGACGGGGCCGGACAAGCGCATCGTCGCCGCGATCTACAAGGACAAGACGGGCGCCGACCATCGCGTCGAGGGCAAGTACTTCGTGCTCGCCGCGAACGGCATCGAGACGCCGAAGATCCTGCTGATGTCCGCGAACCGCGATTTCCCGAACGGCGTCGCGAACAGCTCGGACATGGTCGGGCGCAACCTGATGGACCACCCGGGCACCGGCGTGTCGTTCTACGCGAGCGAGAAGCTGTGGCCGGGCCGCGGCCCGCAGGAGATGACGTCGCTGATCGGTTTCCGCGACGGTCCGTTCCGCGCGACCGAAGCCGCGAAGAAGATCCACCTGTCGAACATGTCGCGCATCAACCAGGAGACGCAGAAGATCTTCAAGGCCGGCAAGCTGATGAAGCACGAGGAGCTCGACGCGCAGATCCGCGACCGTTCCGCACGCTACGTGCAGTTCGACTGCTTCCACGAAATCCTGCCGCAACCCGAGAACCGCATCGTGCCGAGCAAGACGGCCACCGACGCGATCGGCATCCCGCGCCCCGAGATCACGTATGCGATCGACGATTACGTGAAGCGCGGCGCCGTGCACACGCGCGAGGTTTACGCGACGGCCGCGAAGGTGCTCGGCGGCACCGACGTCGTATTCAACGACGAGTTCGCGCCGAACAACCACATCACCGGCGCGACGATCATGGGCGCGGATGCACGCGACTCGGTCGTCGACAAGGACTGCCGGACGTTCGACCATCCGAACCTGTTCATCTCGAGCAGCTCGACGATGCCGACCGTCGGTACGGTGAACGTGACGCTGACGATCGCGGCGCTCGCGCTGCGGATGTCGGACACGCTGAAGAAGGAAGTCTGACCGTGCGGAAATCTACTCTCACCTTCCTCCTCGCCGGCTGCCTCGCGCTGCCCGGCCTCGCGCGCGCGGCCGATTCGGCCGATCCGGCGCAGGTCAAGCGCGGCGAATACCTCGCGGTCGCGGGCGACTGCATGGCCTGCCACACCGCGAAGGGCGGCAAGCCGTTCGCGGGCGGCCTCGGCATGCCGGTGCCGATGCTCGGCAAGATCTATACGAGCAACATCACGCCCGACCCCGATACGGGCATCGGCACCTGGACGTTCGACGACTTCGAGCGTGCGGTGCGTCATGGCGTGTCGAAGAACGGCGACAACCTGTACCCGGCGATGCCGTACGTGTCGTATGCGAAGATCAACGACGACGA
This sequence comes from Burkholderia sp. ABCPW 11, assembly GCF_001523445.1. Classification (NCBI taxonomy): domain Bacteria; kingdom Pseudomonadati; phylum Pseudomonadota; class Betaproteobacteria; order Burkholderiales; family Burkholderiaceae; genus Burkholderia; species Burkholderia sp. ABCPW 11. The sequence continues at coordinate 257,979 of NZ_LOVM01000025.1, forward strand.
CGTGCAGGCGCTGTACGCGTACTTCATGCACGGCGTCGAACCGGTCAAGCAGGCGCCGCCGAAGAACGAGATCCCCGCGCTGCTGAGCATGCGTTGGCCGCTGAAGATCTGGAACTGGCTGTTCCTGAAGGACGGCGTCTACCAGCCGAAGCCGGCGCAGAGCGCCGAGTGGAACCGCGGCGCGTATCTCGTGCAGGGCCTTGCGCACTGCAGCACGTGCCATACGCCGCGCGGCATCGCGATGCAGGAGAAGTCGCTCGACGAAACGGGCGGCAGCTTCCTGTCGGGCTCTGTGCTCGCGGGTTGGGACGGCTACAACATCACGTCCGACCCGAACGCGGGGATCGGCGGCTGGACGCAGCAGCAGCTCGTCCAGTATCTGCGCACCGGCAGCGTGCCGGGCCTTGCGCAGGCGGCCGGCCCGATGGCCGAGGCGATCGAGCACAGCTTCTCGAAGATGACCGAAGCCGACATCGGCGCGATCTCGACGTACATCCGCACGGTGCCGGCCGTGGCCAGCGGCGACGCGAAGCAGTCGCGCTCGTCGTGGGGCAAGCCTGCCGAGGACGGCCTGAAGCTGCGCGGCGCGGCGCTCGCGTCGTCGGGCATCGATCCGGCCCGGCTGTATCTCGGCAACTGCGCGACCTGTCACCAGATGCAGGGGAAGGGCACGCCGGACGGTTACTACCCGCCGCTGTTCCATAACTCGACGGTCGGTGCGTCGAATCCGACCAACCTCGTGCAGGTGATCCTGAACGGCGTGCAGCGCAAGGCCGGTAGCGAGGACGTCGGGATGCCGGCGTTCCGCCACGAGTTGTCGGATGCGCAGATCGCCGCGCTGACGAACTACCTGACCGGGCAGTTCGGCAATCCGGCTGCGAAGGTGACCGAGCAGGACGTCGCGAAGCTGCGCTGACGCGACACGCGACGAAGCAGGGCGACAACGTAAAAGAGGAGGAGCACAGCACATCGGGCAGGCCCCGATGCCGGTTGTTGCAGAGCGGGGCGGCGGCGCGGATGGCCGTCCGCCCCGGTTCACAGGCAATCCGGTGCGTGCGATTGCGCGCATCGTTTTCGTTGATCACACCATGACACCGAATCAACCGTTTCTCGCGTCCCAGCGCGATGTGCTGCTGCTGCTTGCCCGAATCCTGATCGTGATCCTGTTCGTGATGTTCGGCTGGAAGAAGATTATCGACTTCTCCGGTACGATCGCGTTCATGGGTAGCGAGGGCGCGCCGGCGCCGATCATCTCGGCGGCGATCTCCGTCGTGATGGAGCTGTTCGTCGGGATTGCGATCCTGATCGGCTTCCAGACGCGGCCGCTCGCGCTGTTGCTTGCGCTGTATACGATCGGCACCGCCGTTATCGGTCACCATTACTGGACGATGACGGGCGGCGAGCAGATCAACAACATGATTCATTTCTACAAGAACATCGCGATCTCGGGCGGCTTGCTCGCGCTCTGCGCGGCCGGCCCCGGACGTTTTTCGCTCGATCGCGGATAAGCAGACCCGAGGCGCGTGCATGGGGCGCGCGTCGGACGGTCGAGACTTCGAGGGGGCATCATTTTGCGACTCAAATACTTCGCATGGCTGATTGCGGCCGCCACGCCAGCGGCTGCGTTTGCACAGACGAGCGTCACGCTGTACGGCCGGATCGACGGCGGCATCGAATACCTGAACCACATCGCGAAGCCGAACGGCGGCAGCGGGACGCGCTGGAGCGCGGAAAGCGGCGACTGGGGCACCAGCATGTTCGGGTTGAAGGGCGTCGAGGATCTCGGCGGCGGGCTGTCGACGGTGTTCAACCTGGAAACCGCGTTCCAGGTGATGAACGGCCAGACGGGCGGCGGACGCATGTGGTCGCGGCGCGCGTACGTCGGGTTGAAGAGCAACACGTGGGGCCAGTTGCAGGCCGGCCGCAACCTGTTCATCGACAGCGACGGCGTGTGGGAATTCGATCCGTTCGTCCAGCAGGCATTTTCGTCGGCGTCGCTCGTGCGTGGCCGCAACTGGCAGCAGACCAGCAACAACATCGAATATCACAGCCCGGTGATCGGCGGCTTCGACGTGCAGGCGCAATACGCGTTCGGCAACCAGTCACGCGGCTTCAACTACGGCGCGGCCGACGATTTCGGCCGCTCGGACGGGATCATGATCTCGTACCATTCGCCGGTGCTCGACGTGCGCGGTATCTACGACGAGCTGCGCGACAACAACGGCAAGTTCAGCAATATCTTCACCGCGTCGCGCGAGTACTTCGTCGGCGCGAACGTGAAGGTGTCGAAGTTCAAGATCCAGGGGGCGTATACGCACTACCAGGCGCCGGACAGCCCGGCCGGTGTTGCCGACCGTGCCGATCATTACTGGCTCGGCGCGACCTATTCGGCGACGCCGCAGTGGGCCGTGACGGGCGGCGGGTATTACGTGAAGGTGGGTGACGGCGGCGGCGATGCGTCGCATGACCCGTCAGGGCACGCGATGATGTACGTGCTCGGCACCACGTACAACCTGTCGAAACGCACGTTCCTGTACGGCACGGTCGCGTATGTGCGCAACGGCGGGAATTCGAATTTCTCGCTGCTCGCGACGCCGCGTGACGCGACGTCGGGGACGAGCCCGATGACGGGCGAGTCGCAGACGGGCGCGTATGTGGGGATGATGCATACGTTCTGAGCACGGGCGGTTTGGGTAGGTGAAGAAGGCACGGGCGGTGAAGGTCCGTGCCTTTTTGCGTTTACGCCGGCTGCCGTATCGTTGCTGTCCGGGACGTGACGCGATATGGTCTCGACAAGCACTCACCTGCTTCGAGGCCAGTCCTGTTCTCGAAAGTCGGTATGACGCGTCGAGCGATCGACATGGCGAGCTCGGTAAATTGACGGTTCATGCCGACGCGATTGCAATGCGCACGCTCGCGCATCGCCGTCCGATCGGCGCCGTACTTCAGAACACGCATGCGTCGGTCGTCGTCACCGTCGCAAACGGCCCGCCGAGTGTCGCATTATGGTGCGCGACGATCCGCTCGGCCGGCAGCGCTGGTGTATCCATACAGGTGTGCGCATCGGCAACGAGTACCGGGCGAAAGCCGAGATCGGCGGCCGCACGGCACGTCGTATCGACGCAGTACTGCGTTTTCATCCCCGCGATCACGATCTCGCCGATACTAGCCGCATGCAACCACTCGGCGAGTCGCGTGCCCGCGAAGCAGCTCGGCCGCGTCTTGTCGAACACGATGTCGCGTGCGGTATCGATCGCAAGCTCCGGCAGCAGTGCGGCCAGCGGCGCGTCGGATGCGATCGGCGAGCCGGCCGGGCCGACGTGACGCACGGCGAACACGGGGGCACCGCTGTCATGCGCACGGCAAATCAGCCGGTTGATATTGGCCAGCACGCGTTCGCCGTCATGCGGGCGATCGGGGCCATGAAACAACCCGACCTGCATATCGATCACGAGCAGCGCGCGTTTCGGGGAAGGGGCTTCGGACATCGCGTTTCTCCTGAGTGGCCGATGCAGACGGAGAAACGACGAGACCCCGTCCGGAACCGGCGGGGCCTGTGGGAATCGGTGACGCTACGATCTTGCGCGCACTCGCCGCACGGGCCCGCCAATGGCGGTCGTGCGCGTGGTCGTCGAAAGGGTGATCGGAGCGTGGTGCATGGCTCGATGATGCCCGATGCGCGCGCGTGACGTCAATTACTGTTCACGTGCCGCGCACCGTCCGCCGCTCAATCCAGCGCTTTCCCCGCCTTCTCGTCCATGAAACGAATCGCAAGCAACGTCATCGCGCCACACCCGATCGCATACCACGCCGGCGCATTCGGATCTCCGGTCGCCGCGATCAGCCACGTGACGAAGAACTGCGCGAAGCCGCCGAAGATCGCGACGCCGACGCTATACACCAGCGCACCGCCCGTCGCACGCACTGCCCGCGGAAACAACTCGCCGAGCATTGCCCCCGTCGCACCGATGTTGATCGCATGCACGATCGACAGCGCGGCGATGATCGACAGCAGCGAAACGGCGCCGGGCCAGCGGTTCAGGGCAATGAACGCCGGGTAGATCGCGGCCATCAGCACGATGCGTGTCCACCAGACGATCCGGTTGCGCCCATACACGTCCGACAGAAGGCCGCCGATCGGCGTCACGAGCATCAGGATCGCACCGGCGACGCAGCCGGCCGTCATCGACAGCCAGGTCGGCAAGTGCAGCACCTGCACGCCATAGATCGCCATGTAGAACACGATGATGTAGTGGATCGACGTGCCGCCGATCGTCACGCCGAGGCCCGCGAATACGGCCTTGGCGTGATGGCGCAGCACGTCGGCGAGCGGCAGCGATGCGACCGGCTCGTCGTGTGCGGCGGCCGGGGCGGCAGCAGGCACTTCCTCGACGGTGCGGCGCAACCAGTAGCCGAGCGGCACGAACAGCGTGCCGATGATGAACGGCACGCGCCAGCCCCAGCTTTCGAGTTGCGCGGCGCTCAGCGTCGACGTCAGCGCGACGCCGGTGAGTGCGCCCGCGAGCGCGGCGAGCCCCTGGCTCGAGAACTGGAACGACGCATAGAAACCGCGACGATGCTGCGGTGCCTGTTCGAGCAGCAGCGTCGTCGATGCGCCGACTTCGCCGCCCGACGCGAACCCTTGCAGCAGCCGTGCGAGCACGAGCAGCAGCGGCGCGGCGATGCCGATCTGCGCGAAGGTCGGCGCGACCGCGATCGTCGCGGTACCGAGCGCCATCAGCAGCAGCGTGAGGATCATCGCCTTCTTGCGGCCGGCGCGGTCCGCATACATGCCGATCACGAGGCCGCCGAGCGGACGCGTGACGAAGCCGACGCCGAAGCTCGCGACCGCGAGCATCAGTTGTCCGAACGACGAATGCACGGGAAAGAACAGCTTGCCGATCAGGATCGCGAAGAAGCTGTAGACCGTGAAGTCGTAGAACTCGAGCGCGTTGCCGACGGCGGCGGCCGCGATCAGCCGGCGCTTCTTCGCGGCGGCGCGGGCATCGACCGGCGTGCCGGCGAATGAAATGGCGGACGTTTCCATGGGTTCCCTTGCTTTGAGCGCGGAACTGCGTGTTGAAAGGCTGTCAGGCCGCGAGCCAGGCTTCGGCGACGCGAACCCAGTAGCTCGCGCCGATCGCGAGGATGTCGTCGTTGAAGTCGTAGCCGGGGTTGTGCACCATGCAGCCGCCCTTGCTGCCGATTCCGTTGCCGATGAACGCGTAGCAGCCGGGGCGCGCTTCGAGCATGAACGCGAAATCCTCGCTGCCCATCAGCGGCGCGGTGTCGGTTTCGACGCGTTCCGCGCCGAGCATCTGGCATGCGATGTCGGCCGCGAACGCGGTTGGTTCCGCGTGATTGACGAGCACCGGGTAGCCATAGTCGTAGTCGACCTCCGCGGTGACGCCGAAGCTTTCCGCCTGGCCCTTCACGAGCGCCTCGATGCGGCGCGCGAGCAGGGCGCGCACGTCGGCGTTCAGCGCGCGCACCGACAATTTCATCACGACGGTTTCGGGAATGATGTTGAACGTTTCGCCGGCCTGCACGCTGCCGACGGTGATCACGGCCGCATGCTGCGCGTCGACCTCGCGTGCGACGATCGTTTGCAGCGCGACCATGATGCTGCCCGCGGCCGACATCGGATCGCGCGCGAAATGCGGCATCGCGCCGTGGCCGCCGACGCCGCGCAGCGTGATCGTCACGCGGTCGGCCGACGCCATCGCGGCGCCGGTGCGGAACGCCATGTCGCCGGCCGCGCGGCCCGGCATGTTGTGGATCGCGAAGATCGCGTCGCACGGGAAACGGTCGAACAGGCCGTCGTCCATCATCGCCTTCGCGCCGCCGAAGTTTTCCTCGGCGGGCTGGAAGATCAGGTTCAGCGTGCCGGAGAACCGGCGCGTCGCCGCGAGGTGGCGCGCCGCGCACAGCAGCATCGCGGTGTGACCGTCGTGGCCGCATGCATGCATCTTGTTCGCGTGACGGCTTGCGTAGGGCAGCCCCGTGGCTTCCGAGAGCGGCAGCGCGTCCATGTCGGCGCGCAGCCCGACCGTGCGTGTGCCTTGCCCTTCGCGTAGCACGCCGACCACGCCCGTCTTGCCGATACCGCGATGCACTTCGTAGCCCCAGCCGGTGAGCAACTCGGCGACGAGGTCGCTCGTGAGCGTCTCTTCGAATGCGAGTTCGGGGTGGGCGTGAATGCGGCGGCGCACTTCGACGAGCTCGGGGGCGATGGCGGCGATGGCCGGGATGACGGGGTTCGCGGCTTGCAGCATGGTGTCTCCTTATATCTTCGATTTGCTTCAAACTTCAGTGGTGGCGCGCCGTTTGGCGCGCTGCTTTGCCGGTTGGCGGC